>JAWKUA010000007.1 GCA_041398785.1 Planctomycetaceae bacterium
GCGGGACTTCGGATTTCCGGATTCTCGCAGAAAGTGCCGCCAAGTCAATCGAATCCCCGTGCGGGGCCTGATATCACTCGCGCCAGTGGCCGCCTGCCGGGCGTCCGCATAATTCCGGATGGCCCCCGATTTCCCTGACTACTGCATAAGGACGGCTTGCGATGAAGCTTCTGGATCAGGTGCGTGAACATATGCGCGCCACTCACATGGCGATCCGGACTGAAAAGGCTTATCTGAGCTGGATTGAGCGGTTTCTGCGGTATGAACGTGATCGGGCAGGCCGCTGGCGACATCCCGGCGAAATGGGATCGGACGAAGTCAACAGGTTTCTGACGCATCTGGCCGTCGAGCAGAAGGTGGCGGCCAGTACTCAGACGCAGGCGCTGAGTGCTCTGCTGCTGCTGTTTCGGGACATCCTGAAGAATGAACAGTTAAGCATTGACGCGATTCGTGCAAAACATCCGGACCACATTCCGGTGGTGCTGAGCGTGTCGGAAGTGTGGCGAGTGATGCGGGAGATTCCATTCGGTCCCAATCGGCTGATCGCGGGTCTGCAATATGGTGCGGGGCTGCGACTGCTGGAATCATGTCGGCTGCGGGTCAAGGATATTGATTTCGATCGGCGGCAGATTGTCGTGCGTGACGGCAAGGGAGAGAAAGATCGTATGGTGCCGCTGCCCCGGAAGGCAGAAAACGGTCTGAGGCGGCAGATCGAAAGTGCCCGCGTTCAGCACCAGGACGATTTGAATATCGGAGCCGGCTGGGTTTGGATGCCGCATGCTCTGAGCGAAAAGTACCCCAACGCCGGACGGGAATTTGGATGGCAGTATATCTTTTCGGGAAGGAACCTGCGCCGCGACCCCAGAAAGGATGATGCCTCCGTCGGGATGCAAAAGGGCCTGGGACGGCACCATATTCACGAAAGCACGGTGCAGAAGTGCGTCAAGAGAGCGATGGACAGGGCTCAGGTCACAAAGCACGCCAGTTGCCATTCGTTCCGGCATTCCTTTGCAACTCACCTGCTGGAATCCGGGAGTGATATCCGGACGATCCAGGAACTGCTGGGCCATGCGGATGTCAGTACCACGATGATTTACACTCACGTCTGCACACTCGGAGCCACCGGCGTGCGCAGCCCTCTGGACGTCATCGGGTGACGCCGGGGCGAGCCCGGTGGAGAGCTTTTTGGTCGGCGGTCTGGAGGGCTGTAGCTGGCCAGTTGGCGTCCCACCGGGGCAAGCCCGGTGGAAACGGGGGCGAGTGCGGTGGAAACGGGACGTGCGGTGACGGTGAGTCACCGGCATCGCCAATGCCGTGAGGCGATTGACGGAGATCTCTGGCCAGCCTGTGGCACAGAATGGAACGCGGCGCCAGTGCCACCCAGCCGAAGAAATGCGGCGTAACCGGATGAACGGAGTGCTTCACGGCACTGCGTTGCATGCGACGAACGGAGGTATTTTCCGCCGTCACGCGATGAGCCGCAGTGCTCGGCAGGTTTCCTGATAGGCGGATTCCAGATCCAGTGACACGGCAAGCTGGTCGCTGAGCCACAGCGGCAGAACTGGAAGCGGTTGTCCGACGATCATGGGATACGCCCACGTTTCGAAGCGTGATCGTTCACCCAGATTTCTGCTGCGGCACGTCACGGCATAAGTGGCCGGCGACTTTGCATTGAACGCCGGATCCTCCTGTCCGAAGATGTCCAGAAGTTCGCAGTACAGATTGAAGTGCATCGTCGTCACCAGATCGACGATGCTGACGCAGACTTTTTTTTGCAGAAGCGCGGCGCACTTGGCCACGAACGCCCTGCGAGTTTCCGGCCGATCCTGATTTCCCGGGCTGGCGATTTCGACGGCTGCCACCAGATCGCGGTCTCGATCGTCGTCAAGGATCAGAACTTCGTATTCGTACAGTTCCGTGGGATCCACTTCCACGGCCAGCGTCGGTTCAGGTGGCGCCCAGGCGGCTGCCGACGTCGAGACTGTTCCGAATTCACCCGCCTCGGCGACTTCACCGCCGCGACGATTCGGCTCAAAGGTACAGACATCGATTTCGAAAGCGGTTCCGAGATGCACACGCGGCTCGGCGTGATACCGGTGTGGAAGCAGATCGTTCAGTTGCTGAACGATCAGCGCTGGCCACATCCCGTGGAACCCCTCCCACGATCCTCGTTGTGAAAGTGGCGGACGAAAATGATCAAGCAGCGGCATAGCGACGAGACTCCCGCTGCGATTCTATGCGGACCGTGATGCGGTTGAAAGAAGGGAGCGGATTTACACGGCGGCAATCGCCGGTCAGAAATCTGCGAACGGGTTCTTCCACAGGATTGCTGTACCGTCTTCTCCGGCGGTCAGGATGGTTCGGCCGTCGGCGACATCGACAGCCGTCACCGGCGCGGCGTGTGCTGTTCGGCGGTCGGGTGCGATCAGTTCGAACACGGGATACGCGGGTACGGAACCTTCCTTGCGGTCCGGCTGCCAGTTCCAGATCACCGCGGCTCCGTCGTGTTCGCCGGTGACCAGATACGGCGATTCCGGCACAAACGCCAGTTTTCGAAGGCCGCCGGATGTCTGTCGTCGCAGCGTGCCGTGCAAGTGCAGTGGATCGTCGTCGTCCGGCGACCAATTCCAGACCCAGCCGATGCCTTCGCTGGTGTCGGTGGTTCGCCCGCCGATGGCAATCCGGCGACCGTCGGGGCTGAAGCAGCCGCACAGCAGCACGCACGATTCACGATCCTGCGGCTGTGGCAGAGGAATCTTCACGGCGTCGTCGTCCGGCCGCTTCGTCGAATACAGATATGCGGCGGCATGTTCGGACACTGCCAGCAGCCAGCGACCGTCGGGCGACCATGCCACCTGCGAAACGGGCGAACCGCCGGTGTCGATGTTTCGCAGATGTTTTGCGCGATCGCTGTCGGGTGAGATTTCCCAGACGGAAACCGAACCGTCAGCGGCCGATGAAGCGAACTGCCGCGAACCGGAAACCGGATTGACGGCGATGCTGGTGATGATGCCGTGGTGAGGCGAGCTGATCTTGAACCGGGTGCGTTCCCGCGTGCTGCCGGCATCCTTCGTCGAGAAAGCTCGCACCGACTGATCACCGGTCAGCAGCAGACACTCGTCACCGTCGTCCATCAGGGCCACGGCGGAAACCGCGAACATCGGACGAAAGTCGGCGATGTGTGACCGGTCCCGCAGATTCCACAGATGAGCCGCCACTCCATCCAGCGTCACAATGCGTGCCGCCGTTTCCGACGGCGACGACGGAGCAAACACGGCGTCGGAAATCTCGTGCCGCGGTGCGTCAAACACCGATTCAATTTGCCAGGCAGCCGTGTCCAGGATCTGCAGCCTGCCGCCCGCGACCAGCACCGTTTTTGAACCGTCCGCCGACCAGTCGATGGAAGTGACGTTCGTGCGACCGCCTTCCGTCACGGTGGCCGCACGGATCGACCGCAGCGGCTTCGTGGAACGGACGCTCCACAACCGAACATCCGATTGCGTGGTTCCCGTCTTCTGATTTGTCTCAACGGTCAGCGTCAGAAACCGCGTCAGGTCAGGAGCGAACGCGACTCGATTAACCGGGAACTTCCCGTGATCGAATGTCAGCACGGTCGTCAGTTCTGCGGGCGGCGGGGCTGTTGCGGGATCGCGGAGTTTCGTTGCGGCTGAGGTCGATGATGGCTGTGCTGCCGGAGTGACGTCGCAGATTTGAAGTTTCCCGTCGAGCCCCGCCGTGAACAGTCGATCGTCGGTCAGCCACTGCAGATGTGTCACGAAGGTGTCTTTGCCGTGCAGTTGCGCGGACGCTCTGAGTTCGCCCGTGTCGAGCTGCCAGACGGCTACCAGCCCATCGGCGGCTCCCGTGGCGGCGAGTCTTCCGGACGGAGCCACGGCAATCGCGGTCACGTCGCGCTTGTGCGTGCCGGTCAGCCGAAGCAGCGGTTTCGGTAACGGGCAGTTCAACAGGTCGTCCAGCTTCCAGACGTCGCACGTTCCGGCATCGTTGTCGCTGGTGTCGCGGTCATCAGGATCGCCGCGGGGATCTTTTGCCGACGACGTCAGCAGCAGACGTCCGTCGGGTGACGAACCAACCGCGTTGACCAGATCGAGCCCCGTCATTCGCAGGCGCTGAGTTCCCGCCATTGTTTGCCGGTCGTCGGTGTTCCACAGACACAGTGTTCCGTCGTAGCCGGTCGTGACAAGAATCTGCCCGTCGGGAGGCACAAACATCGCTCGACGAATGTAGTAGTCGTGTCCTTCGTCGATCAGTTCCCGCTGAGTTCGGATGGTCGCTGCGACGGCACGTCCCGCGTTGTCTCGACTGCCGGTGTTCTTGTGCCAGATGACAGCGGTCCCGTCGGAGGCTCCGGTCACGACGTACCGACCATCGCGGCTCAGACACGCCGACGCGATCGCTCCCTGTTGAATTCGATGACCGGAATTGAAAACAACGGCGTCGTCGGCCAATGCGTCGGCCGCTTCGTCATTCGCCGATGTCAGACGGTAGTGCGGCCGGTTCACACCTGCGGGCCGCGTCAGCGAAACGTCGAAATGCGATTCCACGCGTTTCCGGTCAGCGTCGTACGTCGCCAGGTTCCAGAATCGGCAATATCGATCAGCGCTGGCGGAACACAGATATTGCCCGCCGGAATCCAGGAACCTGACCGCGGTCACCGCGGCGCCGTGACCTTCCAGCCGCTTCACGAATTCCAGACGCGGAGAATCGGTGGAGACGTCGCCGGCGAGTGTCCAGATTCCGATCGTGCGGTCATCGGAGGCCGTCGCAACAACGCGACCGTCGGCGGAAAAAGCGATGTCGCTGATCGGACGCGTGTGGTGGTCGTGTTGCCACGTGAAAGATGACGAACCGGCCAGTTCGGTCACGTGTTGAAACGGAAACGTTCCGCGCACGTCGTTCGGTGAATCGGTGTCACTTGTTCGGCGTCGAGGAAGGACCAGCAGACGTCCGTCGTTGCGATTGCTGAGAAACAGCAACCGGCCATCCGGCGACGCGGCGACTCGGTAAACAGCAAACCCGGATTCTCTCGGGATGCGAAGCTGGCCCAGACGCACCGGGCGTGCGCTGGGATCGGCCCGGTCGGGAAGCCGGAACGCCAGCACGTCCGCCGACTGAGCTCCGCGTGAACCCGCGGCGATCAGCAGGCCGGAATCCGGCACCAGCGTCAGGTCGTCCACCGGCGATCGTCCCCGAATGGTCCACACCGGTTCGCGTGAATCCGCGGCCCACGCCGTCATCGTGCCGGCGCTCGTCGACGCGATCACAATGCCGTTTGAGACTTCGAGGTCTGTGAATTGCTCGTCCGGACTTTCGATCGGATACGCAGCGCCTCGATCGATTTCACGAATCAGCAGCGTTCGTCCCGCAAGAACGAAGAGCCGGCTTCCGTTGTCGCTGAACTGCATTGAAGCGGAATCCGCGGGCAGACGAAGCTCGACGTCAGGCGCTTCCGCACCAGCCGTTCGCTCGGGCGTGACGTTGCGGAGAGAAACCTGCCCGGCGGCATCAGACCAGGCAATTCGGTCGCCACCGGGACTGACCGCAAGACTCAGCAGCGGCGCGTTGTTTTCGACGGCCCGCTGCCGCAGATCCTGCCGCAGGGTTTCCAGTTCCCGAATGCGTTCGTTTTCGTTGTCCGGCAGTTCCCGAAGATCACCGTCGCGCAGTTCGTGCAGCAGTTGTTCCGTTTCGGTCAGAGCCTGCGGATAGTCGCCATTTCGGACGGCGGAATGAATGCCGCTGTTTCGCAGTTCGAACAGAGCATTCAGTTTCTGCAGCTCCAGGCTGGCGTTGTCCTGACCGAGCTGCGTGTTGTCCTTTGCAAGCTGCGTGTTGTCCTGCGTCAAATCTGCGTTCTGACGTTCCAGCGTTGACTTATCAGCGATCAGGCGTGAGTTGTCCGACTGCAATGTTGCGTTGTCGGCATGCAGCGCTGAAACGTCTGCCTGCAACTGTGTCTTTGTCGCGACCAGTGATTCATTGGCCTTCGTTAGTTGCTGGTTGCTGGTCTTCAGTTCCGAATTCGCGCCGGACAGTTGCTCGTTGTTGGACTCCAGTTCCTTCTTTTTCGCTGTCAGGGTGTCGACGTTTTCATTCAGGCCGACGATCTTCCTGGCCTGATACGACGAGAACCCGACCGCAATCACGACGGCGATGGACGCGAGCAGAGCGGTCCACTTGATGCCGGACCGGACGCGTCGAGCGGTCTTCATGGAGCGGCGCAGGTCCTGAAATTCTTCGCTGTCGTGCTTTGCAGCGATCTGCAGGCCCAGATCGTAGTCACCGTTGGATTGAGCGAGTTCGGCGTATTGCAATCGAGCGGCGCGGAGGCCTTCGACGGCGGCCGCGTTTTCCGGCCATTCACGGTTCGCTTCGACATACAAAGCGGACGCTTCCTGGAACACTTCGTACGTCACCGGCCGGTTGGGGTTGGACGTGCCGGCGATCAGTTCATCGGCGCGCATCGTCAGCCGGCGGCTTTCTTCGTGCTGCAGTGACTGTCGAACGGCCTGCTGGAATTCCTGAACCGACGCGAACCGGCGCTTCGGTTCGGTGTGCATTGCTCGCAGCGCGATGTCGATCAGTTCGCTTTTTCGGAAGTCGGCCGAATGGTGTTGGGGCGAACGACATCATCGATCAGTTTCCGCATCACGCTGCGATTTGCGTTTTCGGGAGGGTCCGGGAATTCGTGCGGAGGTTCACCGGTGATGATTTCGAACAGGATGGCTCCCAGCAGATAGATGTCGCTCCACGTGCCGATGGCTTCCGCCGGACCGGTCCACAGTTCGGGAGCCATATAGGCGGGAGTTCCGGCGCCGATGGCCGCCGCCGGCGACTGAAACTGCCGCTGCTGCACATCCGCCGCGGGCATCGCCAGCCCCCAGTCCAGCACCACGACTTCGCCGAAGTCACCCAGCATGACGTTTTCGGGTTTCAGGTCGCGATTGACGACTCCGTGGTGATGAGCGTACGCGACGGCGTCGGCAACCTTCAGCAGCACATCCAGATTCGCCGGCAGCGGCATCACAGCCATGCGTTCGTCCCACGGTTTGCCGTGGACGTGTTCCATCGCATAAAACGGCAGCCCGTCGTCGGTCTGGCACAAATCGTGGATCGGCACGATGTGCGGATGCACCAGATTGGCGGTGACCAGCGCTTCGGACAGAAACATCTCCCGCCGCTGACGCTGCGCTTCGGAGACTCGGCCGCGAGTCGCGGACTCCGACGGCGGCCGCGGCTTCATCGGCCGCAGTGTCTTGATCGCCAGTTCACGATCGAGCGACGTCTGCCGAGCCACATAGACGACGCCCATGCCGCCTTCGGCCAGCTTGCGAACAATCCGGTAATCGGAAGGATGACCGCCGCCAAACAACGGGTTTCCGCTGACCGGCCGGCTGCGGATGTTCAGCGACTTATCAAGCCGGCACTCGGCAGCGCCGCTTCCGCCGGTGTCGTCGCCGTCTGTTCCGGCGCGCTTGTCCTGAGTGTCCAGGACGGTTCGCTGACCTTCGCGTTCGTCCGGTTCCAGGCGTCCCTCGGAGGCCACACGATCTTCGGCAGACGAATCATCCTGGCTGGCGATGTCTTCAGCCTGGGCGACGTGTTGCTCGCCGACGACGTCTTCTTCACCGGCAGCCGGAAATCGACGTGTGCCGATCGACTGCCGATAAATGTTGCTGCGAAGTCGCGACACGTCGCCGGGATTGGAAATCGTCATCGCTCCCGACGGTTCAACAACGGAATCCGCAACCGTTCTGCGGCCTTCGGCGGTGGATTCGTCGTATTCCGTGTCCGGGCGGTGAGGATCACGCGCGCCGCTGTCGACGTCCGTTCGCGGGCCGTGCTTCGTGTCGCGGGGATCGGAGGAAGCCGTCATTGCTGCAGGCTCCTGATTCCGCGCAACCGACGATTCAGCGGCGACAGACGCTGCGCCTTGCGGGCCGACCGCGCCTTCCAGCGGGCGGTTCGACCGAACAGAGCGCCCGATGCGGCGCCAGCGGAACGATTCGGTTGCGGCTGACGAACGCTTTCGGCCTGGCTGGCGATGATCGCAAACGTGGCAACGCCGGCGATTTCCGAAACCACTTCGGCCCGCGCGTCCGTCAGTCAATCATCGGTTGGCCGATCATCGGTTGGCCGATCATCGGTCAGTCGATCATCGCTGACCGGATCCGGAACCGCGGACATCGGACCGGATTCGTCGGACGGCTGTGCTTCGATCGTCGCGTCCTGGCGATCCGCCGCGGAAGCGTCATCGCCGCCGGATTGCGTGCCGCTGCCGGCCTGTGTACCGCTGCCATTCTGTGTGTCGCTATTCGGCTGCGCATCGACGTCGGGCTGGTCGAAATTCAGTTCGCGAAGTTGCGGCGGTTCGAACGTCGGCGGCAATTGTTCGGTAGCGGGTTCAGGGCGGCCGCCGGTGATGTCGAATTTCAGGATCGGCTGCCGGATCGCCTGGCCGGACGTATCGGTGCTGAGCCAGACTTCGTAGCCGGAACCGTCCTGCAGTTCGGGATGTTCACTAACGAAGTGCTCGAACGCTTCGCGGCTGGACAGGATGCTGCGGTCGGGCAGTTTGTCGAGAATGATTTCGGAATCGGCGTCGACTTCGAACTGCCGGCGAATCTGCAGAAACACCTGAGTTCCCAGGGCCGCGTCGTTGATCGCGGCTTTCCCAAAATCGACGGCGACGATCGGTTCCGCGACCAGTCCGGGTTCCGGCGGAGGACTCAGCGGCTTGACGTCGGCCACCGGTCTCGGCGGCGGTTCCACAAGCACCAGCCCCGGCGGCGGGCCGGAGACGAATTCCCATTCGGCGTCGCGCACCGGTGTACCGGAGAACGTGGGTTCGCTCAGCTCAAAGGGCATTGGCGAACCCTGCTGCGGAATCGCGTTCAGCGGATTCGTGTCCGTGGAAGTCAACAAAGCCAGACCCGGTGTCGCCAGGTTGACGGACATCATGGCAGCATCCATCAGCGTTGACGGAGTGCCGTCGAACTGAAACTTCGCCGGTGTTGTCAGGGTGCCGGAACCGGAAGGGTCTGCGGCGGAGGTTCCCCAGATGTTGATCGATTCGTGCTGAGCAACCGAAAAGCGAACTCCGAAGATGCTCAGGTTCACGGCACGTCCGTTCTCAAACGGCCCCTTCACCAGATCCGTGACAGAATAGAAATGCGGAATGAAGTATCTCTCGCCGCCTTCGCTGATGATAAACCTGCTCTTTTCGGCATCGCTCAGCGTGAACTCCAGTGCCCCGGGATGCATCACCGACGGTACGACGTTGCTCGCGGGGATTCCGTTCAGCGCGGACTGCGACACTGAGCCCCAGTCGATCACCACCTGCAGGTTCTCTTCACCGGCGACACCGAAGACCAGGTCCATGATTCCCAGGAACTCACCATTCACATACAGCAGACCGCTGCGCATGTTGGCGGGCGATTCGGCTTCGAAGAATGCAGTCTCCGCGGGAACAAACACCTGCGGCCTCGGTGCAATCTGTCGAGCGACGCCGCCGTCGGTGCGAATCTGAATGTCGCTTCCCAGATCAACGACTCCGGCACCGCCGTCCGATCCGGCAACGATTGTGATCCTGTCGTCGGTGTCGGGGTTGGGTGCTCCCGGAGCCGGATCTTCGTCGCTGGAAATCACCAGCCCGTTGTCCAGGATAAAGTTTCCGGACCGGCTGATGAGCGTGATCTGTTCCGAAAAACCGTTCGTCAGGCTGTTGTGAGCCGCGTTGATGGATTCGCTGACTCGCAGATCACCGACGGCAGTAATGCTGATGTTGCCGGCGTTCGTATCCAGGCCGCTCGTCGATCCCACGGCGCCGATCACCAGTTCGTTGACATCGAAAAACGCGATTTTGCAGTGTTCCGCCAGGTTGCTGATCGCCAGGACGCTGACGTCGTTTTGTCCGGGAAGATTCACGTCGCCCGATGTTCCGGAATTCACGGCTTCCAGCGAATCCGCCCGAATCATTCCGGTTGCGGCCTGCGATATGCCGCTGACCGCAAGAAACGTCGCGTCACGCCCGACGCCGACGGAACCACTACGGCCTGCGATATGCCGCTGAAGATCCGCGTCACTCGCGCACCGGAATTCACCGGAATTCAGCGTCAGCGAATCCGCCGTGAACATTCTGCCGCAATCACACCGGCCACGTCGACGAAATGAATCCGCACCGGAATTCAGTGTCAGCGAATCCGCCGTGAACATTCCCGAATCGACCGCGATATGCCGCCCCGCAATCACGTTCGCGACCACCGTGACCAGACCGTCAAGCTGAATCGTCGCCTGAATTCAGACGTCGCGAATCCGCCGTGAACATTCCCGAACCGGCCCGATATGCCGCCGCCGCAATCACGTTCGCGTCACTCACCACCGCGACGGAACCATTAGGCTGAATGTTGGCTCCGGAATCCAGTAACAGCGAATCCGCCGTTATCGACGTCATTGTCCGATTGACTGATGCCGCCGGAGGCCGTGACGTCCAGCGCGCCATCCAGTGTCACATCATCCTGGAAGGTGGTCGATCCGCCGGAGTTCACGCTCAGCGAATCGGCAGCGATCGGTGCCAGTTCAGACTGCACGACATTTCCTGCCGCGGTCAATGCGGCATCACCGTCGATGGTCACGGCACTGGTCACATCCAGCTCGCCGGTAGACGTCAGCGTCAGACTTTCCGCGCCGGACCATCGTGATGTCGTCTGACGTGGAAATCTGAGTACCGCTGTCTTCCGAAATCACGACGTCGCCGGATGCACTGAAACTCAGCGATCCGAAATTCGTTGTGTCCGCCGCGTTGTTTCCAAGAACGATGTCTGTTCCGCGAAACGAAGCGTTGCCCCCGACGTCAAGCACCGTGCCGGCAACATCGTTAATGCTTCCGCCGGCGCTGATGCTGAGCGAATCAGAAACCGTGATGCCGTTCAATGCGATATCGTCGGAGTCCGTCAGCACCAGCGACTCGGCTTCGGCGCTGATGATCTGAAAGTTGTTGGCCGGATTATCAAGCACAACATCGCCGCCGCCGCGAATTCCCAGCAGCCGCATTTGAACACCGGCGTCACCGTCATTGACTCCCG
This sequence comes from Planctomycetaceae bacterium, assembly GCA_041398785.1. Lineage (NCBI taxonomy): Bacteria > Pseudomonadati > Planctomycetota > Planctomycetia > Planctomycetales > Planctomycetaceae > Planctomycetaceae bacterium. The sequence goes on from JAWKUA010000007.1 coordinate 11,106, forward strand.
CCAGATCACCCGCGCCGGAATGCACGGCAACGCGATTGACGACGTCCGGCGATGCATTCACCGTCAGCACCTGACCGCCGGCCGACAGCGTGAACAGATCACCCGAATCGTCGTCCGAGGCGTCCCAGATTCCGTTCGTCAGCGTAAACTGATTCTGATCCGGCGCCGTTGTTTCAATGGTCAGCGTGTCTCCGGCATCGAATCCGTTCAGCACGAGTGCTCCGCCGACAACCGCGAAACTGGCGTCCGGCAGCCGGCGGTCTTCCAGCTTCAGAACGCTCAGCCGCCGCCGACCCGCGCGTTTTGGACGCCGGAAAAGGCTGGACCGCAGCCTGCTCAGTTGCCTGGAAAGTTGTAGGCGAAGAAACATGCGAAACTGTCCGAAGCCGGAAATGTGCGACGATGCAAGCCGCTGAGCGCCGCCGAGTTGAGTGCCGCTGAGTATTGTGGCTCAGCCGCACGGAGGAACGCAACAACTGCCACCCGAACGACACGATTCGAACCGGAATGAACGTGGTCGGTCGCCGGAACGCGGCCACCGGAACCCCGTGCGGTTTCCGCGAAGTCTGCTTCCTGCACCGATTCGCGCTGTCAGGCAACCTGAACGGGTCTTTCGCCCGGTTCTCACAGTGCCGGTTCTTCGCCTCCGATATGGTCAAAAGAACGCGTGGTCAACCGCCGCCATCCCGCAGGCGGCACCGAACGTCAGCGCGTCAGTGCAAACAGACCGGAAGAAAAGTGCGATGAAACGAATTCTGACGATTGCGACCGTTGTGGCGATTGGAATGACCGCCGGCCCCGCCGTTCGAGCTCAATCCGACGACGCAGACTCAGCGGCAGCGCCGTCGACTTCTGTTGGCGTGGAAACCGAGCAGACCGTGCCGAGTCAACTGCTGCCCGTCCAGCCGGTTCCTTCCGAACCACAGCCGGTGCCGTCCAGCGCTGACGACGAGACGCTGAGCATCGTGACTCAGGACCTGATGCGTCCGCTGTCAACGGTGACTCTGGGAAAAGCCGCTTCGCCCGCGGCCGCCGACGGCACACCGCTCACGCCGCCGGAATCCGACGTCGATGAACTGTTCGGTTCCTACGGCCAGGCCGTCACGTGGACCAGCGGTGACTGGGTCGCCTACCGTCCGAATCGCAATGCATTTCCGATCTGCTACCGGCCGCTGTACTTCGAAGACCCGAACCTGGAACGCTGCGGACAAAGCCACGGCTGCCTGACCGAACTGACATCGGCTGTGCATTTCTTCGGCCGCGTACCGGTACTGCCGTACCTGATGACGGCAAACTGCCCGCACAAATGCGTGCGGGCACTTCCCGATTGTCCAACCTGCCACGAATTCGGCTCCGACGCCTATCTGCCGCCTCTGGACGCCAAAGCCACCGGTGTCGAAGCGGCCGCCGTCGTGGGCCTGATCTTCCTGCTGCCGTAAATCGATGACCCAGGGCAGCTCGCCATTCGAACCGGGCAACACGGCGCGTAGCACCTCTTCTGCTTCTGCAAAGATGTGGTACCCGCGGAGGGCGCATCTCCGGGAGGGCGAGGCTCCTGCCGAGCCGCGTATGCCAGAGGACGTCCGATTGGGCAGTGGCTCGGCGGGAGCCTCGCCCTCCCGAGGGTTGCGCAAAACGTTGACGATGGTCTTCGTCCCAAAAACGCTTTTGCGCCGCACAGCTTCTTCGAAGATGTGGTACCCGCGGAGGGCGCATCTCCGGGAGGGCGAGGCTCCTGCCGAGCCGCGTGTGCCAGAGGACGCCCGATGCGGCAGCGGCTCGGGGAGCCTCGCCCTCCCGGTGGTTGCGCCGGAGGACGTCCGCCGGCGGAAGCACGTCCCAACACGCTTTCCGACGGCTTCGCCGCACAACTTCTTCGAAGATGTGGTACCCGGGGCCGTCACGCACGCGGGGATTCACGCATCGCCCTGCAGCTTGCTTGACATTGAACTGCGTTGCAGTATCGTTGCGCGGCGTCATCTGCCCGTGGGCCGGAGTCGGGGGAGCGGCCTGTCGCGTCCGGGCAAAATCGCCGGTTGTTTGACGGTGACGCCAGCCGTCAGCCCCGGTGATACCAGAGTCCGAAACTCCCACGTCCCTGCATTGAGGCTGAGGAATGACCAAGTCTGATCGCCGCATTGACATTGAAGAAATCGACGGCGTCACAGTTGCCAGATTTCTGGAAAAGAAGATCCTGGACGAAGCCAACATCGATCTGATTGGCCAGGAATTGTTCGGTCTGGTCGATCAGGACGGCCGCACCAAAATCGTGCTGGATTTCGATCTGGTGGAATACCTTTCCAGCGCGGCTCTCGGCAAGCTGATCACGATGCACAAAAAGGTGGCGACCGCTGGAGGCAAGCTGGCTTTGTGCAACATTCAGAAGGACATTCTGGATGTCTTCAAGATCACGCAGCTTCACAAGGTGCTGGCTCTGTGCGACGATCTGGATGACGCGCTGTCTCGATTCTGACGTGCTGGCGGCCCTGGCGGGATGCCGCTGCAGAGCCGCATTTTGCGATCGAGTCAGCGGTCACGGTTTCATCGGGCAGCGCCCCGGTTTCCTTCGTGACAGCGGATCGGCACGTTCATGCCCTCCGGAATGCAGTTCGAACTTCAGATTCCCAGCGATACCAGGGAAGCGCTGAAGGTTCAGGACCGCGTCATCGCGCTGATGGAACAGCGGGCATTCAGTTCGAAGGACGTGTTTGCGATGCGGCTGGCCATGGAGGAAGCTCTGACCAACGCGATCAAACACGGCAACCGCGGCAATCACACCCTGAATGTTCGGATTGAATGCGACATCAGCGACGAACGCGTGCGGGTGGTGGTGGCGGACGAAGGCACTGGTTTCAATCCGGACGACGTGCCGGACCCGACGCTTCCCGAATTCATCGGACGCGCGGCGGGACGCGGCCTGATTCTGATGCGGGCCTACATGGATTTGTGCCGGTACAACGATCGCGGCAATCAGATCACGATGGAGCGGTTTCGAGATTCCGAACGTCCGATCGTCGACGACTGATCCGGCGTCTGCCGACGTTTGCCAGCGGGCCGTCGGCAGAGACTTCCGAAACGTGCCGGTGGTCGAAAGTCCGCCTGCTCCCGCCCATCGCCGGTGATTTGCGAGTGAATCGGCGCTGCCTATAATCCCCGCCCATCAGTCGACCACGCCGGCGTCAGCCGCAGCATTCTCAGGATCCCATTGTGCTTAGATCTCACACCTGCGGCGAACTGCGCCGCGAACACGTTGACCAATCCGTCACATTATCCGGCTGGGTCAACAGCTATCGCGAACAGGGCAAGGACCTGGTGTTCGTCGATCTCCGTGACCGCTATGGAAAAACGCAGGTGGTTTTTCGCACGGACGAAAGCAGTGAGATCGATACTCGCGCGCGCAAGCTGCGGCGGGAAGACGTGATTCAGGTCAGCGGAGAAGTCCGCTATCGGGGCGACGACCTGGTAAATCCGAAGCTGCAGACCGGCGACATCGAAGTCCGTGCTCACCAGTTGACGATTCTCAGCACCAGCCGCACGCCTCCGTTTGAAGTCGACGGGGCCGATCTGCCCAACGAAGAGCTGCGGCTGAAGTACCGGTTTGTCGATCTTCGTCGAGCGTCACTGCAGCAGAACCTGATCCTGCGGCACGATCTGACTCAGGCCGTCCGATCGTACTTCAACGAACGTCGGTTTCTGGAAGTCGAAACACCGATGCTGGGCCGCAGCACTCCCGAAGGTGCCCGCGACTATCTGGTGCCCAGCCGAGTTCATCCGGGCAGCTTTTATGCGCTGCCTCAGTCGCCTCAGATCTACAAGCAGATCCTGATGGTGTCCGGCTTTGATCGTTACTACCAGATTGCCCGCTGCTTTCGCGACGAAGACCTGCGAGCCGACCGGCAGCCGGAGTTCACTCAGATCGACGTCGAAATGTCATTCGTCGAACGGGATGACATTCTGGAAACGATCGACGGCCTGGTTGCCACGGTCGTCAAGCAGGTCCGCAACATCGATCTGCCGACCCCGCTGCCTCGGTACACCTACGCCGATGTCATGGAACGGTACGGAAGCGACAAACCGGACCTGAGGTTCGGGATGGAGCTGATCGACATCGCCGACGTCGCGGCGGCCAGCGAATTCAGCGTGTTCAAGTCCGTCGTCGGTTCCGGCGGACGTGTTCGCGGACTGAATGCCAAAGGCGCCGGCGAAAAGTATAGCCGGCGGCTGCTGGACAAGGACCTGAAGGACTTTGTCGGAGAATACGGAGCGAAGGGCCTGGCCTATATGAAAGTGGCCAGCGGAAAGCTGGAATCCACCATCGCCAAATTCTTCAGCGACGATCAGCAGCAGGAAATCATCCGTCGCATGAACGGCGAAGACGGCGACCTGCTGTTGTTTGTCGCGGATTCTCCCAAAGTCACATCGGCGGCGCTGGCTGCTCTGCGAAATCGGCTGGGACGCGAACTGCAGTTGTACGATCCGAATTCCTTCAGCGCGCTGTGGGTTGTCGACTTTCCGATGTTCACCTGGAACGAAGACGAACAGCGGTTTGACGCCGAACACCATCCATTCTGTGAACCCAACAGGGCCGACCTGGAATATCTGGACAGCGATCCTGGCAAAGTGCGAGCGGACTCGTACGACCTGGTCGTCAACGGATACGAAGCCGCAAGCGGAAGCGTCCGTATTCATAACTCCGAAGTGCAGCAGAAGGTGTTCGATCTGATGAACATCAAGTCTGAAGAAGCCGAACGACGGTTCGGGTTTCTGCTGGAGGCTCTACGCTACGGAGCGCCGCCGCATGCCGGGATTGCACTGGGCCTGGACCGCTGGGTGATGCTGCTGGCCGGTGAGGAAAACATCCGCGACGTGATCGCGTTCCCGAAGACTCAGCGAGCATCCGATCTGCTGTCGGGAGCTCCGTCGCCCGTCGATACGCACCAGCTTCAGGACCTGCGAATCGCCGTCGTCGAAGTAGAATAGAGGTCCCGGATTCCGTCATGCCGCGCGCGGTCGACGAACTTCCGGCTCGTGCCACACAACGTAACGCGATACGCTGAACAGGACTCCGGCGAGAACGGTTCAACGCGGCTGGTCAGCGGGTGCGGACTTTTTCGGAGAGCCTGAACGATGTGTCGAAACAGCAGGTCCGTCGCGGCATTTTCGGTTTTCCTGGTTCTGCCATTGACGGCCGGCGGGCAGCCGGATGACGAAACGTCGGCCGTGAAAACGCCCGTGGTGTTCACGACGCAGCAGGACCATCAGGAGATGCTGCAGCAGTTGGGGATTGCGAAGCTGCGTTCCGGTCGCAGTCCGAATGCGGACGCTCCCAACGCTGCGAACTATGACGAATCGAAGGCGAATCCGTACCCCGATCTGCCCGAACTGCTTCGGACGAACAGCGGCGAAGTCGTTGACACGGCGGAAAAGTGGCAAACGATTCGACGACCGGAAATCGTCGAATTGCTGGAGCGGGAAGTTTATGGCCGCGTTCCGGACAATGTGCCCGGTGTGACGTGGGAAGTGCGGCAGACGCGGGATGTTGACTCCGGCGGCGTTGCGGCTGTTCAACAGGAACTTGTCGGCGTTGTCGACAATTCGGCGTGTCCGGAAATCGAAGTCAACATCGCGGCATCGCTGACTCTGCCGAAGGACGCAGCGGAACCCGTGCCGGTCTTGATCAGCTTTGGTTTCACGCCGTTCGAAATGGACCGGTTTCGCCGACCCGGACGAGGTCCCGGTGGCGACGGTCCGCGCCCGCCGTCTCGCCAGGACAAACTGATCGCTGCCGGCTGGGGATGCATGATGCTGAATCCGGGATCCGTGCAGCAGGATTCCGGAGGCTGGCAGCCGCGGCGATTCGGTCCGCCGCAGGACCCCGATGCGGAACCCACGGGTGCCGGTCTGACACGCGGCATCATCGGACTGACGAATCTTGGCCAGCCGCGGTCCCCGGAACAATGGGGAGCACTGCGAGCGTGGGGCTGGGGCGCTTCCCGAGCACTCGATTATCTGGAAACGCTTCAGTCCGTGGATGCCGGGCAAGTCGGAATCGCGGGAGTCTCCCGCTACGGCAAGGCGGCGCTGGTTGCGATGGCGTTCGATCAGCGGTTCGCGACGGGCCTGATCGCATCGTCGGGCGCCGGCGGCACGAAATTGTTCCGCCGGAACTTTGGTGAGAGTCTCGAAAATCTGGCGGGCTCCGGCGCGTATCACTGGATGGCCGGCAACTACCTGAAGTATTCGGCGGAAGAATCATCCTTCGGCTCTCGAACGGCGGACGATCTGCCGGTGGATTCTCACATGACGCTAGCTTTGTGCGCGCCGCGGCTGACGTTCATCAGTCACGGTATTCCGGAAAAAGGTGATGCGCAATGGCTGGATCATCATGGCAGCTACATGGCGGCCATCGCCGCTCAACCCGTCTTTCGATTGCTGGGAGCGCGCGATTTGGGACGCAGTGATGACTACCTGACGGAAGTCATGCCCGACGTCAATGTCGGTCTGCTGGACGGAGTTCTCGCGTGGCGACAGCACGACGGCGGTCACACGGACGAGCCAAATCTGGAGCACTTCATCACCTGGGCTCAGGCACAGCAGAACAACCCGTCCGCGCGCCGCTGAGGCTTCGGCTGTTCGGTGCTTCGGCCGATGCCCGTGAATGTGTCATAAATCCGGACTGATCCGGATACGCGCGGCAGCTTATCCAAATACGTTTCAGGCCCGGCGGGCCGACATACCATTAGCCGGTGGCGTGAGCCACCGGTCAGTCGGCCCGTTCATCGGCCGAGCCCCGAACGGGGCGACACATCGCTGACGTCTGTTCGCTGCGGAAGATCGTTTCGAAACATCAGCGTTAATCGCGGCAGCCATAGGCACGGCTCCGGCGACCGGACGTTCGGCGACACGCCGATTCCCCGAAAGAGCCTGAGAACCCCTGGCAACATCGACAGCGCCCGTCACGATCATCAGCGCGGTCCACCGACCCGAGTCTCTGCCACGACCGGTCGCCGCGTTGAACCGAAAAGATCCGGTCTAATCCAGCACGTTACCAAGGATCTTCATCACGCGTGCTGAATTCGTCCGTTTCAGGGGAACCAGCTTCAGTCCGCGGGACCGGTTTGTTCGTGCGGCCTCATCCAGACGATCGATCAATTCACTGACTTCCGCCATCAGTGCTTCGGGAGCCTTCACGACCAGCGAGTTCGTTTCTGCCTGGACTTCCACAGTCAGCAGCGGTGACGATGCGGCGGCGTTGATCTGGCGCAACACGGACGCCACGTCGGACGGGACTCCCTTGGGAATCGAAATCGCGCTGCGCGCACCGCCGGCCGTCATTTGAGCCTTGTAGACGCCTTCCAGAACCCGCTTTATTCGCTCCGCATCGGCATACAGCAACGGCACAACGTCCGTCCGAAACGCGCGCTGAGTGTCTTCCAGCTTATCCGAATCCAGGATCTCCAGCAGTTGTGCAATCCGGGAACGGTCGGTTCGGCTGGCATGGACGATCAGAGCGTTCAGGCGTTCGTCCGGGACCAGAACAACTTCGCCGAACGTCACCAGACTTCGCGGATCGTCGAAGATCTGCTGCAGCGTCGCCGCCACGTCGGACGCTCCCGCATTGCGAAACTGATACACGCTGAAGTCACGATTGCGAATTCCGGCGGACTGCGAATTGACCGCTCGCAACAGAGCCTCCATCTGGTCCAGCGCGTCGATGTCGTCGGACGCGATCGTGATTTTTCCGTCGCCGGGGACGATGACAATCGCGGGTGGCTGTTCGTCGGACGATTGCTCTTCCGCGACGAGAGTTGTGTCCGCTTCTTCGTTCGGAGCAGCGCTTTCCGCGTCGGTGATTTGCTCCACGGGAACCGAAAAGTGAGATCCGCGAAGCTGCGACGCATTCCCCGGCTTCAGGATTCGAATCGGGTTTCGGCGGATTCGCGGCCACAGATCCTGAATGCGATCCACGGCTTCCTCGGCATCGTCGCCAAACGGCACAACGCGCAGAGTTCGTCTGCCGGACGCGCCGGTGTCCGTGTCCAGTCCGGCTTCTCCCATCTTCACCAGCAGTGACCGGATTTCGGTGATCTGTTCTTCGGACGCCTGGACCCACAATTGCTGCAGGTCGTCGTCGGCTTGGACGAGCGGTTCGTTGAGCTTGTTGCCGGACGGGTCCGCGATCATTGTCTCGACAGCCGATTGCGCGGCCTGAGGTTCCAGAAACGAAAGCCGGAACACCTCCGTCCGGCGGGCTTTCGGTTTGCCGAACTGATCCAGCGCCTGTTGCGTCAGATCGTGTCCTTCGCGAGTCGTTGTGACGAACAGGTTGCCGGTAACGGATTCCATGCGGACCTTCGAGTTGCGAAACTGGTCCGCCAGCAGATCTTCGATCACCTGCCGCACCTGGCTGACGTCCAGACCTTCGGTGGAATACACCTGAAGTGTGTAGGCACTGTCCGCGTCTTGCGGGTCGAGTTCCCGCAGCAGTCCTTCGATCAGTGCATGTTGTTCTGAACGGGCGATGACAACGACCGTCCGACTGCGACGGTCGAGCGATACGCTGACGCTGCGATCGTTGTCGAAGAGTTCCTGGATGACGTCCTTGACCGTATCACCATCGGCCTGGTTCAGCCGGTAGGCTTTCGGCTGAGGTCCGCCGTCGGTCCGAAGTTCGCCGGTCATCTGCTTTACGACCTGTTCGATGGTCTGGTGCTGTTCGGGCGAGGCAGTGGCGATCAGAACTTCGCGACCGGTATCGGTCACCAGCACAGCATCCGGAAACAGCGCAGTCAGAGCCTCCTGAGCTTCGTCAGCGTCACCTCGCGAAAGCCGGTACGTCCGCGTTTCCGAGTCACTGCCGCCGGCGCGAGGCATTGTCATTTCCTGAAGCAGTGCGGCGATCCTGGCCTGTTCGTCGGCGGGAGCACTGACAAGGATATCCGTGGCCCGGCGTCCGGCGGAAATCTTCGTGTCCGGCGAAACCAGCGGTTCCAGAATTTCCTTCACCGTCAGCGCATCCAGCGGCGCGACTCGGTACGCGGCGAGCTGCTTTTCTTTCTCCGGGATCGGTTCCCCGTCGAATTGTTCCAGCAGGCTGCGAATCAGCGCGTGCTGGTCTTCGCGAGCGATCGCGACCAGCCGCTGCGACTGCTGATTGACGGACAGCCGGACTCCGTCGGCCGGCCGGAACAGATCGTCCAGCAGATCTTCCGCTCGGCTGGCGTCGACGTTCCTGGTTTCGTAAACGACGGGATACGGAGCGTTTTCCATGGTCCCGCTTCCCGCGATCTGTTTCGCGATCTTTTCAATCATCACGTGTTGTTCGGGCGTCGCGGTGGCCACGATCAGTTTGCGGTCGTCGTCCGTCACGATGGTCGCGTCCGGATACAGAGCCAGCAGGACTTCCTGAGCTTCGTCGGCATTCGATGCGCCGACCAGATACGTGCGGGTATCCAGCGCCTGATCCGGCTTCAATCCGGACGTCACCTGTTCGATCAGCCGGCGAATGGCTTCGTGCCGGTCACTGAACGCTCTTACAAAAAGCTGACGACCGGAGGCATCGACCGTTAACTGCACATCCTCATCCACCAGCGGCTGAAGAATGCTGCGCACCGCCGCGGGATCAGAACCGCGCAGGTCGTACACCTGAAGCTGTTGCTGCGACGCCGGATCGCTGCCCGCCGACCGCAGTTCGTCCAGCAGCTTCGCGACCTGCCGCTGCTGTTCCGCGCGGGCTCGCACGATGAACGTGTGCGCTGTGGCGTCATGAATCACGGTGGCTCGCGGAACTTCCGTCGACAGCAACTGGCGGGCGTTTGCCGGATCGATGCCGTGTACCGGATAGACCATCAGCTTGATTTCCGTTTCGCCCGACAGGTCGCTGTCCAGTTGCTCAATCGCCTGTTTGATCGACTGCTGCAGTGCCGGCGTGGCATGAATCATCAGTCGCCGCGCGGTCGTGTCGGTCGTGATTTTCGCGTCGGGGAACAGTTCCGTCAGCACACTGGAAACACCGGACGGATCGACCTTCGTGATCGGATACACGACCAGTTTCGGTTTTTCATCGGCGGGCACATCGTGCTGCAGTTGTCCCAGGACTCTGCTGACAACTTCGTGCTGCGATGGTTTCGCCCAGACCGTAATCTCTCCCGGCTGTGAGTCGGTCAGCACCTGCATTCCGGAAAATTCCGTCGTCAGACTTTCCAGCACCGCGGTGAAGCGACGGCGCTGTTCGCTGCTGACGTCATAGATCTTCAGAATCCTCTGTTCGTCGGCCGGCGCGGTCTGTTCCAGTTTCTCCAGCGTCGCCCGGACGACAGCATGATCCGTCTCTGTGGCGACAACCGAAAGACGCCGCCCGTCGTTTTCGAATGTCACGGTCGCGGACGGCAGCATCGCCTGCAGAACGGTTGCCGCATTCGTGCCGGACGCCTTTCGCAGCGGATAATACTGCAGTTCCGGCCGTTCGCCTCCGGCATCGGCTTCCACCTGAGCAATCGCGGCGGCGATCCGCGCGTGATCTTCCTCCGCGGCCGTGATCAGCAGCCGGCGGTTGGGCGAATCCTGTGTAACGGAAGCCTTTGGAACAATCGAACGCAGCAGCGACGTCACGATGTCGGCGGTGACGTTCGGCTTCAGCGGATACGACTTCAGGACCGGCTGTTCAGCTCCGGCGGCCCGCGGTTCGAGCTGTTCCAGCAGTCGAAGAATCGCATCATGATCGGCCTGCGTCGCCACGGCGATCAGACTTCCCGTGCGGCTGTCCAGAGTCACCCGCGCGTCCGGCAGCAGCGACGTGATCAGCGTTTGAGCCGCCGTCGGATCAACTTCGCCGAGTGCATAGACCTCCAGTTGTTCAGGGCCGTCGCTGAGCTGTTCTGTCTGCAGCCGTTCCAGAGAATCGGCGACGCGCAGATGATCGTCGGCCGTTGCAAAGGCGACCAGTTTGCGGCTGGCGGCGTCGTAACGGAACGAAGCGTCGGGAACGATCAGCTTCAAAGTCGACAGCATTTCGTCGGCGTCCCGGACTCGTGCGGAATACAGCTTCAGAGTCGGCTGGCGGTCCGGTCCCTGGTTCGTTTCCAGTTGCCGGATAATCAACTGAGCCTTGGCGTGTTCGTCGGGCGTGGCGTTGATCGAAATCTGGTTGGCGGCTTCATCGACCAGCAGCGTACCGTTGATCATTGACTTCAGGACTTCTCCGGCCTGTTTCGGATTCGCGTGCTGAATCGGGTAGATCTTCAGTTCCGGTTTCGGCGCCGGTGGTTTCGCAGCCGGCGGTTCCGGCTTTTTCGGAACGGGCACCTGCTGCACAACGGCCGCGATCGTGCGAACGGTGGACGCCGCGTCGGCGACCAGCAACTGCTGAGTGGCCGCCAGCATTCTGGCGTCTCCGTATTTTCCCAACAGGGGAGTGATTTCGGTCAGCACCGTTTCCGCCGGCCGGCCTTCCAGCGGAATCAGTGTGCTGACAAATTCAAAGCGTCCCCGCAACGGCAATTCTTCCGTTGTCACTCGCGGGATGGCATCGTCCGGCAGGCCATCCTTCAGATTCAGACACATCAGCAGCCGTTCGCGGCGGACAAGAGTGTACCCCTTGGTCAGCAGCCAGCCGTTCAGCAGGTCAATCGCTTCGGTCGGCGTGTATTCCTTGTTGTCCGAATAATTGAATGTTCCGGCCGGCGGTTCATCCATGACCAGCGACAACTCCGCCTCGGTTGCCATCCAGTTCAGGACATCCGCCCACTTCTGAAACCGGAAATTGAACCGCAGCCGCGGTTCCTGAAACAGTTCGGTAAACTTCGACTGCTGGTCGGCTGTCAGCACTGCCTTCAGTTGCTGTTCCGCGTTTCGGCGGACTGCGTCCCTGGCGGCGTCGTTTTCGGCGGCCGCCAGTTCGGCGTCGCGCTGAGTGATCAGCCGCTTCACTTCGGCCTGCTGTTCGGAAGTCAGTGCAAGCGCCTGCGCCGCAGCCGCTTCGTTCAGCCGTGCATAGATGTCCGGAGATTCTGCCGGCTGCCCGAAGGTTGTGGACGGAATCGTCGCGGCCAGAGTCGCCGTTACCAGCAACGCAATCACGGAAGAACAATGCGGTATTTTCATCGGAAATTTTTCGAACTGCCGTCGGCGGGGCCGCGTACGGCGGACGGCAAGGCGGGAAAAACGGTGAGAAATCAACGTCCTCACCCTGGCCATAGCCTAGCCATTCGGCGCCGGCGTCTCCAGCTTTTCTCCCCAGACACGCCCTCCCGGGCGTTCATCACCTTGGGTACCACATCTTCGAAGAAGTTGTGCGCGCAGCCGTGGAAAGCGTTATGGCAGCCGTCGGAATGCGTTTTGGGACGTGCTGCGACCAACGTCAGTCGTTTTGCGCATCCATCGAGGCGAGGGCGAGGCTTCAACGGACATCCTCCGAGCCGCTGCTTCTGCAACGGGCGTCCTCTGGCACACGCGGCTCGGCGGGAGCCTCGCCCTCCCGGACATGCGCGGGTACCACATCGCGACGGGTCGGAAAACGTTGTGGGAGGTGCTGCGATCCAGCGTCGCGGTCGAAATAGCCGTCCGCAGATTTCACAGATTTTGAAGACCTGCCGAGCCGCTGCCGCAACGGACCTTGGCACACGCGCCGTGCCCTTGCCGAGGATGCCGACCTGCAAGGATCAGCTCGAGGGGGCGCGATTCGTCATCCACAGTGCGACGGAGAGCAGGATCGAAACGATCCAGCCTGAGGCCGTCGTCACGAACCACGTTGCACGCTGGGTATCGTCGACGGAGCCGTCCGCTGTGTCGCGAGCCGCGGATGTTGTCGTCATGGTTGCCTCAGCGGTGGCGTTGGTTGTGCCGGCGAGCAGTTTCAGCAACTGATCGATCTGGCGATGGTTTTCGTAGGTTTGCGTCACCACCAGACTGAAACCCAGAACGGCAATCCGGCGATTACCGTTTTCATCGATCCACTGTTGCGGATCGCCGTTTCCTGATTGAGCCATGATGATCTGAGCAATTCGCCAGGCCGCCATTTCTGAAGCGGAGGTGATGGTCGATCCTCCCATCCGCGACTGCGCTTCAGGGGAACTCGCATTCAGGATTTCGTTCAAACGACGTCCGGTGAAGTAGTCGCCGAGAAAGTAGATCCGGGTTTCGCCCATACTGGTCGGATCTTCAGCCTTGCAAGAGTTGTCACCACAAGCCGGCCCTGATACGGCACGAATGTAAGGGCAGGCTCTTCCGTTTGTTCAAACATTAACTTCAATACCTGACGGACCGACTGGGTTCCCGCCGGACTGCGGACGTCTTTTACGGTCACTTGGTCCAGCGAGTTGATGCCTTCCAGTTCCAGCTCCACCAGGTCGGCGTGAAAAATGATCGCCGCACCTGTTTCGTCGGACATGTGCCGCTGCAACAGATCCAGAATATCCGGCAGCGGCACGTCACCGGGAAAATCAACTTCCGGACACGGCAGGTCCAGGGCGGCGTCCAGAACCTTCAGCGTTACCAGGCGAGTCCGCAGTTCGGCGGTGTTGCTTGCCACGGCGATACGTCCACTGAGCAGCAGGCAGGAAACCAACAGCAGTCGAAGCGGCATGGTCGTGCGAACTCCCGGAGAGACGTGGTTATCCAGTGCAATGATTTCGGGACAGGCCGGAGATCGCAAGAGGAATCGCGTTTTGCCGCACGATACGCTCGACCGGGCTGCTGATCCGGGATCACATCGTCACGGGACCGGACGCGGTGCTGCACTTCGGCAGTCGAGTCAGCGGGCGATGACTGCACAGTTCGCGTCAATCGGCGGGCAGCAGGTCGGAATCGCTGAGCGACCGGACGTCGCTGCGGCTTGGCGGACCGCCGACGGCGCTGTCGGTGATGATCGGGATCATCTCCGTCGCTCCTTCGTTGATCGATCCGGCGGATAACTTCGGATCGGGGCCCAGATGAATTCGGTAGGCAGCGCCGGAAAACGAAATCTGATCGCCCGGCAGCAGTGCTCCCCGAAGGACTCGCTGCCCGTTGACGCGTGTGCCGTTGGTGCTGCCGAGGTCGCGCATGTAAATCAGACCGTCGGTCTTCACCAGAATGCAGTGCAGTTTGGAGACACTGGTGTGTTCCAGCGCAAGGTCGCACAGCCGCACACTGCGACCGACGACCGTGATGGGCCGGGTCAGCGTGATCGGCGGGCCGCCTTTCACGGGTATCAACTGCGCCAACATGGCTTCGACTCAGACAGGCAGGCCGCACGCGACAGACTGCGGCGGCAGGATCCGGGACCACCTGATTCCCGGCAGCAGGTTTGAAGATTGTCCCGACGCGGCAAAACCACCGACAGTGATCGCGGAGCGGAAGCACGATGTTCCGAAATTCCACCGTTCGGTAGCGTATTATTCACCAGTCTTGGGACGAAATGTTCAGAATGTCAAGGTGCGGATACGGCGGAATTGAGATTGCCGCCGGATGACGCTTCTGTACGGGCGACGGTGCGGCAGCGATTCGGTGCCATCGGGCGAGCCGCTGCAACCGTTACGACCGCAGACGGCCGCGCCTTCGGTCAGGGCTGAGTGATTGTTTCTCGGAACGGGCTGTGCCAAAATGTGGTTTCCGCCCTGGCTGAAGTGTGTCCTGCTGCAGCCTCCGTTCATACGCGACACCCCGATTTCCTTTCGGCAAGTGCCGATTTCCGGTCGGTTTTCAGATGCCCAAACGTCAGATAGGCCCGTTCATTCTTGAACGTCAGATCGGCGTCGGTGGTATGGGAGTCGTCTATCTGGCGACGTATCCCAAAACGGGAAAAAAGGTGGCGGTCAAGATTCTGTCGCCGGCTCTGACGGCCGATCAGAAACTGCTGAGCCGATTTGAGCGCGAAATCGACATTCTGAAGCGGCTCGACTGTCCCAACATCGTCAAATACTACGGAGGCGGGACGGAAAACCAGCAGCGCTATTACGCGATGCAGTATATCGACGGCGGGTCGCTGCAGGACGTGCTGAAGAAACGCGGCAAGCTTTCGTGGGAACAGGCCATTCACGTCGGACGCCAGGTCTGCACGGCTTTGGAACATGCCCACAACGCCGGAATCATTCACCGCGATCTGAAACCCGGCAACCTGTTTCTGACCAGCAAGGGACGATTGATGCTGGGCGATTTCGGGATCGCTCGCGACACCGAAGCCACCGCTCTGACCGCAGCGGGTAAAACGGTCGGCACGTATGCCTATATGGCGCCGGAACAAATCCAGGGCGGCCATCCGATTTCCCGCAAGACCGACATCTATGCTCTGGGATGTCTGTTGTTTGAAGTGCTGACCGGTGAGACACCGTTTCAGGGCAGCAACGCTGCGGAAATGCTGCTGCAGCACCTGAACGATGAGCCGCCGAACGTTTCGGAAAAAGCCATCGACTGCCCGATCTGGCTGGATCAGTTGATCGACGAAATGCTGCAGAAAAATCCCGATGACCGGCCGTACGACGCGCTGGCGGTTCACACGCGTCTGGGAGAAATCCGGGACAAGATCGCCAGAGGCGACAGCGTCGTTGCACAAACCACTGTGGGAGGTTCCGGAAAAACAAAATCCGGCGAAAAGGATCTTCGCAAGACTCTGCAAAGGAAGAAAAAGAAGAAGCCCGCCGGCGGTCCGATTCACGAACAAACGTGGTTTCTGGCAAGCTGTCTGGTCGCGCTGCTGTCGGTCACCGTCTGGCTGATGTGGCCGCCCGGCGAAGATAAACTTTACGAACAGGCTCGCACCGCGATGCAGGGCGACGAAATCGCTCAGCGAGCCGCTCTGGAAGGACCCATCACGAAATATCTCGACCGGTTTCCCGACGGAAAATATGCCGGTGAAATGAAAGTCTGGGCCGACGAAATTCACGTCGACAAGCTGGAAGCTCAGATGGAGAAAAAAGCCAAAGGATTCGGCGAAGTGGAAAACGACTACGAACGCCGCTACATCGCTGCCCGCAACAGCGAAGACAGCGCGACCGTCAATCCTCTGTCCGCGCTTCAACAGTACCGCGACTTTGTCAAAGAGCACAAACCGAACTCCGGTCAGCCGATGCCCGATGACCTGCGCAGGTTCGTCCTGCTGTTCGATCGCCGTATCGATGCCGCTCGCGAGAAGCTGATGAGTAATCCCCGCCGCATGGAAGTCTTTCGCACGCAGATGCAGGCCGCCGAAGACCTGCTGGCAGAAGGAAAGGGTGCTGACGCCGACAGGATCTGGTCGTTCGTCAAGGACTTCTTCCGCGATGAACAGGACGAAACAGTGCAGGCATTCCGTGACTATGCGGACCGGCGGCTGCAGCGCGTCGATGTCCCAATGCCCCGCGCCAGCGAATTCGGCGAATAGTCACTGAACGCGGGGCGCAGGTATCGGGCGACCGAACTGGGATGATCCGTCCGCAGAGCGATCGGGAGCGAACCACCCGCCCTACGAAAAATCGGTCTGGGTGTGCCGCCCGCTTCGCAGCACAAAATGCGGGATTGCGCAGCCGACGCGGACTTCCCGTTTTTGGGGTGATGGCTGTGGATTCCGTCGCGAATTAAACCGATCGCCTCAATTTCGTTGTGACGGCCTGTTTGCTGCCTTAGACTCCCCGGCTCCAATTCCAGGCATTCACCAGGCACTCCGATTTCCAACAGGTCACGACGAAATTATGGCGAACTATTTCTTTACCAGCGAATCCGTCAGCATGGGCCACCCGGACAAGGTCTCGGACCAGGTTTCCGACGGCATCCTGGATGCGTTACTGGAGCAGGATCCGCTGTCTCGAGTGGCCTGTGAGACTCTGTGTACGACCGACCTGGTAGTCCTTTCCGGAGAAATTACGACGACGGCGAAGATTGATTACGTCGACGTGACTCGCCGCGTGATTCGCGAAATCGGATACACCAGCGACGACATCGGTTTCGACGCCGATAGTTGCCGCGTTTTCCAGGCGCTGCACAGTCAGAGCGGCGATATTGCTCAGGGAGTCGATCGCGACGGAGCCGGAGACCAGGGCCTGATGTTTGGCTATGCGTGCAATCAGACAAAGGAATTGATGCCTCTGCCGATCGCTCTGTCGCATCGCATCATCAACCTGCTGGCGGAAAAACGCCAGAAGGGTGACGTCAACTGGCTGCGCCCCGACAGCAAGTCTCAGGTGACGGTTGAGTACGACGGATCGAACGCCGTCCGCATCGACGCCGTGGTCGTCTCGACGCAGCATTCCGAAGACGTGTCTCAGCAGGACATCAGCGACTACGTCATCAACAAAGTCGTTAAGGAAGCGGTTCCCGCCGAACTGCTGGACGCCAATACAAAGTACCACATCAATCCCACCGGACGCTTCGTTATCGGCGGACCTCACGGCGACACCGGGCTGACCGGTCGCAAGATCATCGTGGACACGTACGGCGGCTGGGGCCGTCACGGTGGCGGAGCGTTTTCCGGTAAGGATTCGACCAAGGTGGACCGTTCCGCCGCGTATATGGGCCGCTATGTTGCCAAGAACATTGTGGCCGCCGGACTGGCTTCTGAATGCGAAGTGCAGTTGGCCTACGCAATTGGCGTTGCCGACCCTGTCAGCGTGCGTGTTGACACGTTCGGAACCTCGTCGGTGCCGGAAGAAAAAATCGTGGCGGCCGTGCGGGAGATCTTCCCGCTGAATCCGAAGGGCATCATCGCTCACCTCGGCCTGCGCCGCCCAATCTTCCGCAACACGGCTCACGGCGGACACTTCGGCCGCTGCGAAAAGGACTTCTCCTGGGAAGCCACCGACAAGGCCGCTGAACTGAAAAAAGCCGTCGGCTGATCAAACCGCCGCGAAGTCTGCCAACCCGCGATCGGCCCACTCCTTCACATCGGTCCGCTCGTGCGACTTCTGCCTGCCGCTGTGCCGGGGTAGGCCGGCGTGAGGTGGTTGGTTACGGTGATCGTCGGATCACGCAGAACCACGCGATGGGACCGCCTTCGCTGAACTGAACGTCCTCCGCGTCGGTTCGAGTTTCGAAGCGCGTCTGCTGAATCGACTCGACATGCCAGCCCTGGGCAAAAGCTTCACGGATTTCGATCTGTGACACGCGCCGTGGTCCGTCACCGGCAGGTTCAAGATCGCTGAAGCAGGCCATGAAGAATCTGCCTTCGGGTCTGACGACGCCTGCGAGACTGCTGACATAGCGTGCTCGGTCGTCGTCAGAAAAGACGTGGAACAGCCCGCAGTCAATCACGGAATCAAACGACCTATCGATGTCGTGCAGCCGAAGGGCATCCTGCACCAGAAACGTCGCCGACAATCCGCGTTCCTGCGCTTTGCGTCTGGCTTCGGCAATCGGGTGTTCCAGAAAGTCGATCCCGGTGACGGAATGGCCGCGCTGTGCAAAAAACAGAGCGTTTTCTCCAGTGCCGCAGCCGGCATCCAGAACCGCTCCTTCGACCTGAGCGGCGGCGGCAACGAATATCTGCTGCGGCCTGCCGATATCCCACGGAGGCTTTCCATGGTAGGCCTGTTCAAAACGGTCCCTGCCGTGAACGTTCCGGTCCATCAGAAATTTCCTGGGGTAGTGCGCGCGAAAAGGGGGCCGGGCAGCGAGCATCAGTTCGCAGCCGGCCCCAATGTTTCACTGTCAGGAATCCTCCGCGCGACGTCAGCGTTTTGCTGTTTCCGGCAGTTCCCTGACACTGATGTTCCGGAACTCAACCGGATCGTTGTGGCCGGCGAATCCGAAGTATCCGTGAGTTCGGTCTTTGCCGGGATGAGGACTGTTGGCCATGTATTCGGTGATTTTCGACAGGTCAGTGTTCAGAATCACGCTGCCGTTCAGTTCCACCTTGATGGTGCTGCCGTTGATCGTGACTTCCTCGAAATTCCATTCACCCGTGGGTCGCAGGTAGCCTCGTTTGGCGGGTGCCATGCCGTAGGCGGAACCGTGAGCCTGCCGCGGATCAAGGTTGGCGTACTTGGGATGTTCGGTATCCAGAACCTGCAGTTCGGTCATGGCCGAGTAGGCCGCGTCGCCGTCACCGGGTGATCGAATCGCCAGCCCGTTGTTGCCGCCGGGCGGCAGACGAAACTCCACGCGGGCGATGAAGTTGCCGAATTCCGGTTCGGCCAGCAGCAGTCCGCCGTGTCCGGCCTTGCAGCGAATGGCTCCGTCGACGACTTCATAGTTGTCAACCGCGCCCTTCCAGCCGGTCAGGTCCGTACCGTTGAACAAAGACGAGAACGCCTGAGCTTCGTGTTCGCGAAGAACGGCGTTGGCTTCTTCCGAGGTGAATTCCCGAATCGCCAGATTTCGCCAGCGGATTTCGCCTCCATGAGTCTGCAGTTCAATCGGTCCTTTGGCAAACAGCGGAGATTCGCGGTCCCAGTAGTTTTCCATCGTCGCGTGATCGACGATCAGATAGCCGTTCAGCCACACGGTCGTGCGTGCTCCGATCTGACGAATGCGAAACGAGTTCCATTCTCCCAGACGATTGTCGGCCAGCACGAAGGGATTCTTTCCGGGAGCCCCCGCGCTGTTGTTCCACAGTCCGCCGCTGCCCAGATTGGCGTCAATGCCGTACTTGGTCGGGTCGGTAAAATCCCAGATCTGCACCTGAGGATTGCCCTTCAGGTAAATGCCGCTGTCGGCTCGCGGCACTGTCCGGTAGTCGATCAGAAGTTCGTAGTCGCCGAATTCGTCATTGGTGACCAGGTAGGCGCCTTCACCGTCGTTGACGAGTTCGCCGTTTTCGACCGACCAGTGCTTCTTTGCATCCGCTGTCCATTCAGCAATCTTCGCCGCGCGGTCGGCGTCCGACATTTTTCCCAGTTCGATCGGGCCGACTCCACCGGAACGTCCCTGCCAGCCATCCAGGTTGTTTCCGTTGAACAGCGACCGAAATCCATCCGGCGGAGCATCAGCGGCATGAAGGGCAGAAGCGAATGTGAACATCGCCACAGACAAAGACAGCAGGAACTTCATCGAAGGTCTCCGGAACGAATCGGAAGGCGGGGAAATCGAGGACGCCAGGCACGCGTCGCTCAAGTGGATCATCACGTTAGCGAAATTGAGCACGGTGGAAAACCGAGTCTCACGGTGCATTTGCCGCCGCGCCGTCGGGTGTCAGCGACCACAGCGTCAGCGTCTGCAGGTCCTTTACCAACACTTGAGTCGGAAGCAGAACAGGAGGAGCCCAGGTGGGCGTTTCCGAAACGCGGTACGTCGCGACATTCTGAAAACGCTCGCCGGTGGCGCGAATCACCTGCAGTTCACCGTTGTCGACGAGTGCGACGACGTGGCCGGGAATCGACAGAAACATCACGTTGCTGCCGACTCGCCCGGGACTCTGCCACAGCACTTCGCCGGACTTTGGATCGAGACAAAACAGTCGCCCGGATCCATAGTGAGAAAAGCCGTACAGCAGGCCGCCATTCATGACCGCGGAACTCATGTCGAGCGCCACGTCGTTGTTGTTCCAGTTCTTTGTCACGGTCCATGAACCGTCGCGCAGCTGCGGCTGAAGACTGTGGAACCCGCGATTTTCACCGCTGAGCAGCACGCGGCCGTCGTCCAGAGCGGGAGTCGGCATGTTCTGATTGCTGCCTTCGTGCGGAAACGGATACTCCCACAACCTGCGGCCGGTACTGCGGTCGACGCCGACCAGTGCCCGGTGATTCCACTCGACAACCTGCTTCACGCCGTCGATCTCCGCCAGCAGCGGTGACGAATATGACGCGCCGTCTCCCGCCAGACTCCACGCTTCCTGCCCGGTCTGCACGTCCAAAGCGGTCAGCGCGCCTTCGTCGTCGGTTCCGAAGTGAGCGATGATGTGATCGCCGTCCACGATCGGCGACGTGGAGACTCCCCAATACGGCTGACTGCTCTTGAATCGTGAACCGTAGTTGCTTTGCCACAGGCGCGCTCCGGAATCCGCGTCCCAGGCCGTTAGTACTCCCGTGATGCTCATCGTGAACAGCCGGCCGTCGGACAGCGCGGGGGACGACTTCGGTCCCTTCCCGTGAAACTCACCGCCGCCACCGATCGTGAACGGCGCGGGATAGCTCTTCCGCCACAGGACCTTGCCCGTCGCCAGGTCAAAGCACCAGACCACTTCGTCCTCGACCTGCCGAGCGTGCTGGTAGACTCGACCGTCGGACACCAGCGGCGAACCGTACCCGGTCCCGACATCCGCCTGCCAGACTTTCGTCAGCATTTCCGGCCATTCTTCGGGCGGCTCAAAAACGCTCACCCAGCCGTTTCGTTCCGGCCCCAGCCAGCCCGGCCAGACAACATCCGCGGCGCGGCAGGCAGGTGCTAAGTTCAGCAAAATCAGTGATGTGGTGATGGTCACCGCAGAACGCAGCATGGGATAAGGCTCCTTTCGTAGCGTGATGCCTTTCGTGGCGAGATGATAGTGTCCTGCCGATCGAAATTCCTGCGCGGGGATTTCAGCCGTCGTGGCTGATCCGTGATTCGCAACCGCGGCGCCAGCGAATCGTCGGTCCCGCATCCGTCCTGCATCCGACGCGCGCCCCGGCATTGACGCTGTTTCAGACGATGCGCTGACATCGTTGCGGGGCCGGTCACTGGACAATGGTTGTCAATTCGTGAGATCATCCTGTTCGTCTCCGCTGACCGCTTTTCGTGAGGTTTTGCAATGTCTGTTCGAACCGCCGTTCTGTTCTTCGTCGTGCCCGCGATGTTTGTGACTCCCGGACTTCAGGGACAGGAATGGACTCGTTTCCGTGGTCCCAACGGCACCGGCGTCAGCGATGCCACCACGATTCCCGTCGAATGGACGGACTCCGACATCAACTGGAAGGCCGCACTTCCGGGAAAGGGACATGCGTCTCCCGTGATCTGGGGAAACCGAGTGTTCCTGCTGAGTGCTGATCCGAAAACCGCAACTCGCTACGTTCTGGCGTTAAATTCCGAAACCGGTCAGGAATTGTGGCGAAAGGAATACCCGTCGACCGTTCATCATCTGCACGACCGCAGCAGCTTCGCTTCTTCGACTCCCGCCGTCGACGAACAGCACGTGTATGTGGCATGGTCCACACCGAAGGAAACACTGCTGAAGGCGCTGACTCACGACGGCGATGAAGTGTGGAGCAAAGACCTGGGAACCTGGCAGAGTCAGCACGGATTCGGAACGTCACCGATCGTCTACGAAGACATGGTCATCCTGCACGATTCTCAGCAGGCCAACCAACTTGACCCCGGCGAGAAACCCGGTGACAGCTACATGATGGCGTTTGACCGCATGACGGGCGACGAGCGCTGGCGGACTCCGCTGAAGTCGATGAATGTGTGTTACTCCGTCCCGTTCCTGCGCAAGTCCGAAGACGGCCGTTCCGACGAACTGATCTGCACCAGCACCGGCAACGGCATGTTCAGCCTGGATCCCAGGACCGGCCGCGAAAACTGGCACGTCAACGACGGACTGTTCAAGATGAGAACCGTGTCGTCGCCGATCGAAGTGGCGGGGCTGATTTTCGGCAGCAACGGTTCCGGCCAGTATTCGGCCAACTACATCGTCGCGATACAGCCCGGACCTGACGCAAAGGTTGCCTACTCACTGGAAAACAGCAGTGACTTCAAGGCGCCGTATGTTCCGTGCCTGGTTTCGAAGGATGATCTGGTCTTCTGCATCTACGATCGCGGCTACGCCAGTTGTATCGATGCCACAACGGGTGAAGTGCGCTGGATGGAACGCATCAGCGGCGAGTTTTCGGGATCGCCGATTCGAGTCAACGACCACATCTACGCGATCGCCGAAGACGGCACCGTCTGGGTCTTTGCGGCTTCCGACGAATACAGGCTGCTGGCGAGAAACCCGCTGGGAGAACCCAGCCGATCGACTCCCGCCGTTGCCAACGGCCGGCTGTTTCTGCGCACGGAATCTCACCTGATCTGCGTCGGCGGCAAGTCGCCATGAAGTGCCCGAAGTGCGAAACCGGAGTTCTGAAACCGGTCCGCGTAAATTCCGTCGAAGTCGATCAGTGTTCCGCGTGTCGCGGGGTGTGGTTCGATGAACCGGAACTGTCCGTGCTGCTGGGCTGCGAAAAACGCGAACTAAAGGTGCTCAGCGGCCGACAGAATGAACGCCTGGACCACAAGCACGGCGACTGCCCGCGGGATTCCACGCGACTGACCCGCATGTGCAGTTCGCTGAACCCCGATGTCGTCGTCGACGTCTGCCCGACATGCCACGGAATCTGGCTGGACGGCGGCGAACTGCAGAAGCTGGTGTCCGAATAAACGCCCCCGCGACGCAACCACCGGGAGGGCGAAGCTCCCGCCGATCCGCTGCCGCATCGGACGTCCTCTGGCACACGCGGCTCGGCAGGAGCCTCGCCCGCCCGATAACACGGAGACCACATCGTCAAAGATGGCGTGCTACAAAGCGTTCAGGTTGCCATGCTCGTGGCCCGCTGCTCGGTTACCGTCGAGCCCCGGCGTAGTTGAACTTCACCCACGCTCCGTTGTCCGCGCTGCTGGCGACGCATTGCTGGATGAACAGCATGCCTTCCGCGCCGTCGTACACGTTGGGATAAATCGTGTCCTTCTGTTCGAACGAACCGCCCGTCGCGCGGGCAGCCATCGAGTCGTAGGCGAACCGATACACGTTGGCAAACGCTTCCAGAAAAGCTTCCGGATGCCCCGACGGCAGCCGGCACGCGGACTTGCCCAGATCATTCATGAACGGAGCGTTCGGGTCGCGCGTGTACATCTGGTGCGGAGAACCATTGCGGCGCACGATCATGACGTTGGGCTCTTCCTGCCGCCATGCCAGGGCTCCCTTTGTCCCGTCGACTTCGATGAACAGGTCATTTTCGCGACCGTGCGAAATCTGGCTGGCGGTCACCGTCCCCAGCGCACCGTTCTGGTAACGAATCACCGCGTGTCCGTAGTCATCCAGCCGGCGGCCGGGAGCGAAAATCTTCAGATGGCAGGAAATCTCCTCCGGCAGCAGTCCCGTCATGTAGCGGCCCAGATTGTAAGCGTGCGTGCCAATATCGCCGAAGGCTCCGGCGGCTCCCGACTTGGCGGGATCCGTACGCCAGGCCGCCTGTTTCTGATCTTCCGATTCCAGCCGGCTGCGCAGCCAGCCCTGAATGTAGTTGGATCGAATGGCCTGAATTTCGCCCAGTTCGCCGGCAAGAATCATCTGCCGAGCCTGCCGGACCAGAGGATACCCGGTGTAGTTGTGCGACACCGCAAAGACAACGCCGCTGCCTTCGACGGCTTTGACCAGTGCTTCCGCCTGACCGAAATCAAACGTCATCGGCTTGTCGCAGATGACGTTGAACCCGGCTTCCACGGCGGCTTTGGCGATTTCGAAGTGAGTATGGTTCGGAGTCGCCACGCTGACAAAGTCGATCCGTTTGTCTTCGGGCAGGGCGAGTTCCTTGTCGATCATTTCCGCATACGACCCGTATGCCCGCGACTCGCAGATGTCGTACGACGGAGCGGACGCTTTGGCGCGTTCAGCGTTCGACGACAGAGCACCGGCCACCAGCGCCGCGCGATTGTCAAGCACCGCCGCGGTTGCATGAACGCGACCGATGAAGGCTCCCTGGCCGCCGCCGACCAGTCCCATGCGAAGCTTGCGGTTCAGTTTTCCGTTGGTCGTGTCCATGTGGCCATTTCACCTTAAAAAGTCACGGCTGGCGTTAAGATCGGCGGGGAGGATAATCGGCCGGAAAGTTCGTGACAACTAACGGCCCGCAGGTGCTTAGACCGCTAACCGGTGCGAATCTGACCGCCGCAAACCGACGGATTCCGGCGACGACCGCACGCGTTGCGAGCTTTCTCCGGGCGGTCCCGTCTTCCGCCTGTAACCGTTAGACTTGCGGGCTTGGCAGACAACGGAACCTCGTTCCACCGACTTCACGGAACTCCCATGACGGCTCAACCGCTTCCTCGCGAAGAGTACATCGAACAGGCCTACTTCTTTCGCGTCTACCGCGAACGACTGCAGAACAACGTGCCGTCGCAGGAAATTCTGAAGACGATCCAGGAAGAGATTCTTAGCACGACGAA
Organism: Planctomycetaceae bacterium; assembly: GCA_041398785.1. Classification (NCBI taxonomy): domain Bacteria; kingdom Pseudomonadati; phylum Planctomycetota; class Planctomycetia; order Planctomycetales; family Planctomycetaceae; species Planctomycetaceae bacterium. The sequence continues at coordinate 36,105 of JAWKUA010000007.1, forward strand.
TCTTCCGAAGGCCATCGATTTCATGCGAGCAGAAATTCTGCACATGGGACGGATCGGTGACGCGATGGCTCGCCTGTCCCATTACTTCACGCCGTTTCAGGCCTTCGTCATCAACCGTGCCGAAGACGACGTATCGCGTTTTGACCAGGTCACCGGCCTGGAGATCCTCGAACGCGAAGCCCAGTACCGCGCGCTGCCGGCGACTCAGGCGGGACTATTCGTCTATCAGTTCGAATGCATCGCCCGCAACCGCCTGGGTTACGGCGACGGACTGACCGCGATGTCGAAAGACGTGGTCTACGACGAAACCTGGCGGCGCTGGATTCAGAAACTGCGGCTGCGGCTGGGAACCCGCGAATTGTCCGAGATCGTCTACCGCGCGTCACAGCATTTCCAGGACCGACGACGGTCGCAGCACGGCGGTGTCGAACCCGAGGACACTTCGCGCGATGCATCCGCCGAAACCACCGCGATGCCCGTGCTGTTCGGTGAACAGGAGGGACGGATCGCGCGAGCCAACATCGGCAGAGACCCGCTGTACCTGTTCGCCGCACTGCAGCGGCAGCTCAACTATCCGGCGGTTCCCCGGCCGGATCAGGAATCCGAACCCGAAAAGCTTCCCGGATTTCTCGAAGCCAGGCTGCAGAAAATTGAACAGCCGCCTGAAACTGCTGGAAATGGAACAGAAAGGCGGCATCGATCTGTCGCGATTCTATCAGCGACCGGAAAACGGCCCTCCACAATTCCGCGACGACCCGGACATCAGAATGTAGGCCCCAGGCCAGCGAATCCCGCAGCCGCGTCGCCGACCTGGCTCCGTGTCCTCCGTGTCTGCGTGGTTTTGCCTGACCGCTACGGCTGCGTTGGACGGGGTCTCACGCTAAGGCGACGATCCGGCATACGGGGCGGCGAATGGGGGGATCGCGGATTTCGGATTTCCGAGCCCGCTGCGATGTAGTCGGACTCGGGAATTCAGAGATCCGACGACCCTACGTTCCGCCAACAGCACTGCCGACATTGTGAGCGAGATTCTCTGTTTCCGTTTAGAGAATAAGCAGCGACATTTCTCGGACGGGGCGTTTTCTGCTTGGCACGGCTGCCTGGCTGAATAGAATCCGGTTCGCACTGCATGTGCAGACAGAATCCCAACACAATTGCTCAATTACCAGGCAGAACTTAACGGATGCCCGCCAGCGGAGAACTGATTGAAGGACTGATTGGCACCAGTCCGCCGATGCAGGAAGTTTACCGGATGACTCGAAAGGTCGCCCCGACGTCGGCCACGGTGCTGCTGACCGGTGAAACGGGGACCGGGAAGGAACTGATCGCTCGCGCGCTGCACGAACTTTCGCCGCGTGCCACTGGTCCCTTCATTCGTGTCAACTGCGGCGCGTTGTCGGAAAGCCTGCTGGAAAGCGAGCTTTTCGGGCACATGAAGGGCGCGTTTACGAGTGCCATTGAGACTCGCACGGGGCGGTTCGAAGCCGCACACGGCGGCACGCTGTTTCTGGATGAAATCAATTCCGTCAGCTATCAGCTACAGGTGAAGTTGCTTCGAGTCCTGCAGGAACATGAATTTGAGCGTGTCGGGGACACTCGCACGATTCGAGTCGACTGCCGCGTGATCGCAGCGACCAACGTCGACCTGATGGACCAGATTCAGGCCGGTCGATTTCGTGAGGACCTTTATTACCGGCTGAACGTCATTCCAATCTACCTGCCGGCATTGCGAGAACGCCAGGAGGACATTCCCGCGCTGATCGATTTTTTCGTCAAGCGATATTCCCGGCAAAACGGATTGAGCGCCGCCAAGGTGACGCCGGCGGCTCTGCATTTTCTTTCCACCTACGACTGGCCGGGGAACGTGCGGGAATTGCAGAACTACATTGAGCGGGCTCTGGTGCTGGCCTGCGCCGACGTGATTGACGTGGGCGAACTGCCTCAACACGTCCGCGGCCTGGCTCCCGTTCGCATCGGTCGCCGCAATGATGAAGACCTGGAATCTCTGCAGGCGGACGTGGTCAGCCGCGGCATCGCGGAAGTCGGACCGGACTCCAACGAAGTCTACAGCGCCGTCATCGGCCGCATTGAACGCGAATTGCTGCTGCAGGTGCTGAAACAGTGCCAGGGAGTTCAGACTCGAACAGCGACTCGCCTCGGCATCAACCGCAACACACTGCACAAGAAAATTGAAGAACACGGCCTGCAGTCGGAAGCACGGTGACGGAAGGGCGGGGGCAGGAGTCAGGAGTCAGGAGTCAGTGGCCTTGTGGCATCCTGACTGCCGACTGCCGACTGCCGACTCCTCCCTATCCGACGGTGAAGGTGACGGCGGGGCTCCAGGCGAGAGCGTTGCCGTTGGTGTCGAACAGACGAATCCACGCTCGGAACAGGCCGGAAGCCAATGGCGCGGTCGGGACGAAGGACTGCGAGGTCAGTTGCGTTTCGTGGATGACTCGGGCGATGTTTCGAGTGACGTCGTTGACCCACAGTTCGTACCGGAAGTTGCCGGCCGCTTCGATCGGCTGCGTCCAGGCGAAGATCACATCTGCGGCCGCTGTCGTGACGAAGGCAGTCGGGCTGATCAGTGACGCGGAGTCGGCGAATTCGATTTCAAAGTCCAGCCCGCTGCTCCAGGCTCGCGGATTGTCACCTTGATCGTAGCTGCGCACCCAGGCCCGGTAATGGCCGACGGGCAGCGCATTTTCCGGAATGAACGATGTTCCGGCGATGGATGATTCCCGGATCAGCGGCGACACGTTTCGCGTCAGATCGCTGACCCAGAGTTCGTACTTCGAAGAGTTCGCCGCGATCGTCCATGCGAACACCGGCAGCGTGTCGGTGTTGTTGTCGTTGGGAGCCAGCATCCGCGCACCGCCGGGGTCCGCTCTGACGGTGAATTCCAGCGGGGCACTCCAGGTTCCCAGCGGTGTGCCTTCGTCGTAGGCTCGCACCCAGAACCGGTATGTGCCCGCGGGAAGAGCGGCGTCGGGCGTAAACGAAGCGGCTTCCGCGCGACGCTGGCGAACCACCTGCGAAGTGTTGCTGGTCACACCGTCGACCCACAGATCGTAATGCGTCGCTCCCATAACCGGAGTCCATGCGAACGTCGGCAGCGTATTGGCTGTGCCGGAATACGGTGCGACCGCGGTCGGTTTCGTGCTGGCCGTGTCGAAGACCTGAAACTGCGCCGGCTCGGAGGGGCCGCCGAACGGCTGATTGTCGGCGGCGGCTCGAACAGTAGCCCGGTAAGTTCCCGGCGGCAGCGCGGACGTCGGACGAAACCACGGCACCGACACGTACTCGCTGACCATGACGCCGGAGACCCCGTTCGTCACGTCGTCAATTGTCACGGAGTAGCGGACGGCGCCTTGCACAGCCGACCACGAAATCAGCGGCACGGGATTGTTGAGATTGTCTTCCGGAATTGTGACGACCGGCACACTTCCACCGGCGACGATTGTCAGGTCGGACGCGGGCATCCAGCCGCCAGCGACGCTGTTGCCGGAGTACGCTCGCACCCACATGCGGTAGGAACCGGGCAGCAGACCGTCATAGGGCAGGAACTCCGTTTCGGGCAGTCGCAGTTCGTGGATCACTCGCGACCGGTTGCGAGTCACATCGTTCACCCACAGTTCATAGTTGTCCGCTCCCGAAACAGCGGGCCACTGCAGGCGAGGCAGCGTGACGGTGGAATCCGGATGTGTGATCGTGACGGCGTAATCTTCAACTTCACCGTCCGACGCGAAACCGACGGGCGCTGCTCCGGCGACATCTGTGCTGATGCGGAATCGGGCGAATGTGTTGTTGGCGGACACATTCGGCGGAGCCGTGAATACCAGAGCCACGGTCGCGTCGGATGCTCCGGACGGGACAACCAGCGAAGCGACTTCGTTGAGTTCTCCGAAGACACCGTTGCCGTTGAAATCGATCCAGCCGGTCAGCGTGGCGTTTCGTCCGGTTCCGTTGGTGACTTTCAATGAGATCACGGCGGACTGGCCGGCGATGAGATTCAGCCGGGTCTGCGGATCGATCACGCCGTCTTCGTCGCTTCCCGCATCATCATCAGCGGTGGCGCCGGAATTCTGCTGCACGCCGCTGTCGGAATCAACGGTGCTTCCCAGTCGCAACTGCGAACTGATCCGGTGAACCGGACCGTTGTCCGCAAAACGAGTGCGGTAATTGCCAGCCCCGGTTCCGGAGGTTGCATCCGGTGCGTCGCCGTAGTCGACGGGAAGTATCGTGACCAGGTAGTCTTCGACTTCACCGTCAGCGGCGTGTCCGGTGGAATCGGCCGCCGCGGCGTCGGTGCTGAGCCGAAAACGAGCGAAGGTGGCGCCCGTGAATCCTCCCGGAACGGCGGGAAACGTCAGCGTCACTGTTTCGTTCGTGACACCACCGGCGACCGCAAGTGACACGCGTTCGGTTGCGTTGCTGAAAATTCCGTCGGCGTTGAAATCGATCCAGCCGTAAAGCGTGCCGAGACTGCCCGTCGTGTTCGTCACGTTTACGCGAACGGTCGGAATCATCCCGGCATAGAGAGTCAGATCGGTGGCGGAATCAACCAGGCCGTCTTCGTCGTCACCGGAAAATCCGTTCTGGTCGTCATCGACGCCGTTCGGTCCCTGCAGCAACCCGCTGTCGCTGTCGACAAGACTTCCCAGCATGATGCGATCATCGATGAAATGGCTGGGACCGTTGTCGGCAGCCGTGGTTTGATAGTTGCCGGTTCCCGTTCCGGCCGCCGTGTCGGGAGCGTCGCCGTAGTCAATAAGCACCGGCTCCACCAGATCCCAGCCGATATCATCCAGAACCGCCCAGTCCAGTTCGGTGTATTCCTTGCGAGTACCGGTGGTGATATCAGGGTCCAGCGACGCTTCCTGAGAAATCGACGTCCCCGGCAGAACGCTGGTTGTATCGTAAGCGAAATGGTCACCGTCCGGATTCAATGGTACCGGTCCGCCGAAACTTGCGACCGCCGCGGTTCCTGTGAATCGATTGGAACCATCCGTCTGATTTTCCCACGGCGGTGCAGTGCCGATTCCCAGCACGTGACCGAGTTCATGCAGCGCCACGGAATAGAAATCGTTGGTTCCGCCAGGCGGATTCGACGTGCCGAAGTGCCATGCCGCCGTCGGCCGAAACGAAATCTGCCCGCCCCACAACGCGAAGTCTGTGTTGTTGGCGGTGTTGCCGGGATTGGGATTGATTCCGCTCTCGCCGCGAGTTGTCAGGTTATCCAGAAATGCCTGGCTGCCGGAGCCGCTGAAGCCTCCCGGTCCGCCTTCCGCCAGTCCCGTTTGCGAACGTGCTCCCACGTAAACCACGATTGTGTCCGCGGGAATCGTGGGATTCGAAATCTGATGCGTCACGCCCGTCGTGGGATGATTCAAAACGGCCGTCCAGGAATTGCCGGCGCCGGGAGTAATCGCCGTGAACGTGTCCGCGATGCGGGCTTCCAGTGTACTCGCCGCGCGTTCCAGCGCGTCCTTGCGAACCTGGTCGTTGAAGAAACCGCTCGTGTCCAGCGAATAGTCGAACGCGATATTCAGCGTCAGCAGTGTGCGGGCTTCAAGGGCTTCGACATGCCCGGCTGAGGTAAGCGATGACGGACACCTCATTCGCCGAGAATTGTGACGAACCGGTTTGCGATCATTCAGCAGGCGAATCAGTGTGCGGATGAGCGTGTTCATCGCGGGATTTTCCGGAAATCCGCGTTTTTCGGCAATACGTAATCAGCACCCGCCGCGCAGGCCAAGGCCGGCATTCAGCGAGCGGGGAATCGTCCGAGAGACGGACGAAAAAGCCGGGGATTCCCAACGCCGACTTCCAGAAACGCTGCCATCCGGACAATCGCCGAATCAGCGCGGTTCCCGTGATCAAAGCGTTCGTCGTGCGCGGTCAGTGCAGGGATCGCTTTACGCAGACGCGACCGAGCGAAATTCATTCAGGTACGGAACTTTCGCGGCATGCTGTTTGACCTGGTCCTGAGCGGCGAGCAACTGTCCCAGATAATCCCATTGACCGGTCACGAGTGCTTCGCGGGCGCTGGCGGGCATGCCGAGTCGGATCTTCAAATCGCCGGCTGCAATGGTCTGAGCTTCCAGGTTCACAACGATTTCGGTTCCCGGTGCTGCTTCCACGGCGGCGGAAAGCTTCTGCAGGTCGCCGCGATCCGCCGTAACCGCCAGGACTCCCAGCGAACAGCAGTTGCCGAAGAAAATTTCCGCGAAGGACTCCGCCACGATCGCCTTAATCCCCCACCGCATCAGCGACTGAGGCGCATGTTCTCGCGATGACCCGCAGCCGAAGTTCCGCCCGGCAATCAATACCGACGCCCCCTGGTACTGCGGCTTGTCGAACGGATGATTCGCATCCTGCTGACGATCATCCTCAAACGCGTGTTCGCCAAGACCTTCGAACGTCACACATCGCAAAAACCGAGCGGGAATGATGCGGTCGGTATCAATATCGTCCAGCAGCAGGGGAATACCGGTTCCGGTGACGGATTTGATTTCGTTGGATGGCATTGGGTTTCTGACTTCTTTGCGGATTGGGGTACTCGATCTGCGGGTCGGGATTCTTGAACCACGGAGGCACGGTGGTCACAGAGGCAGTGATTGTCCAACTCCGTGATCTCCGTGCCTCCGTGGTTCAGTCCTGTCGTCAAGGGCTCGTCACGCCAGTGCTCCCGCCATTTCGCGAATGTCGGTGACTTCACCGTTGATCGCGGCGGCGGCGACCATGGCGGGGCTCATCAGCAGAGTTCTTCCGGTCGGGCTGCCCTGGCGGCCTTTGAAGTTGCGGTTGCTGCTGGAAGCACACACTTCGCGGCCCTGAAGTTTGTCGGGATTCATCGCCAGGCACATCGAACAGCCGGCTCCGCGCCATTCGAAGCCGGCCGCTTCGAAGATTTTGTCCAGACCTTCCTTCATGGCCTGTTCGCGAACAAGTTGCGAACCGGGGACAACGATGGCTTTCACATTCGGAGCGACCTTGTGGCCTTCCGCCACGCTAGCTGCCTCGCGCAGGTCGCTGATGCGACCGTTGGTGCAAGAACCAATGAACGCCACGTCGATCTTTGTGCCGCGGACCGGCTGGCCTTCTTCCAGCCCCATGAATTCCAGAGCTTCTTTGATCAGCGTGCGTTCGCCGGCTGCGACGTCGGCGAGGCGTGGCAGCGGCTGCGAAACTCCGACCGACTGAGCCGGCGTGATTCCCCACGTGACCGTCGGTTCGATCTCCGACGCATTGAAAAAAACTTCGTCGTCAAATTGAGCGTCTTCTCCGGATGCCAGGCTTAGCCACCACTTCGCGGCGCGGTCAAAATCTTCGCCCTGCGGAGCAAACGGGCGGCCTTGCAGATAGTCGACGGTCTTTTGGTCCGGATTGACGTAGCCGCAGCGGGCACCGCCTTCGATGCTCATGTTGCACACCGTCATGCGTTCTTCCATCGACATCGCGTCGAAGGTACTGCCCGCGTATTCGTAGGCATAGCCGACTCCGCCCTGCACGCCGAGTTGCTGGATGATGTGCAGGATCACGTCCTTCGCGAAGACACCCGGAGCCAGTTCGCCTTCAACGACGACGCGGCGGACTTTCGGCCGATCGAGAAACATTGTCTGAGTCGCCAGGACCTGAGCCACGTTGCTGGTACCGATACCGATCGCGATGCTGCCGAACGCGCCGTGAGTGCTGGTGTGACTGTCGCCGCAGACGATGGTCATGCCGGGCTGAGTCAGCCCCTGTTCCGGGCCGACCACATGCACGATTCCCTGCCGGTTGTCCTTCAGGTCCAGCAGAGTCACGCCGAATTCGGAACAGTTCTTCTCGATGGCCGACATCATCTGTTCGGCCAGCCTGTCCTGAAACGGCCGCGACTGATCGGCGGTCGGAACGATGTGATCGACCGTGGCAATCGTCCGCTTCGGATACGCCACCTTCAGGCCGCGGTCACGCAGAATTTCGAAGGCCTGCGGGCTGGTGACTTCGTGAATCAGGTGCAGTCCGATGAACAACTGCGTCTGCCCGTTCGGCAGATCGCGAACCGTGTGAAGATCCCAGACTTTGTTGAACAGATTGCGTTGGTCGGGCATCGGACTCGTCGGGTGAATTTGGTGAGATCACGGAAGGGCGGGGTCATGCAGGATGACACGAAACCCGCGGAAAAGTTCGGCAGTATAGGACGTTGCTCAGGCAATTGGAACGACGCTGAGCCGCCTCTTCAAATCCCATTGAGCACCATTCCGGCGGATCCTTACGGGCGTTCGCCAGCGAAAGAATTCGTGATCCAGACGGCTTTATACTGGCCGCGTCGGACGCCGATACTTTTCGCTCTTCTTACTCCCGCGAGCCCGAATGTCTCATTCTGCCCCGCTCGCGGTATAAGACGAGAATTCGGTGAATGTGGACGTGCTCGTCGTCTGCCAGCCGCCGGGCGATGATCGCCGAACTGCGGGCCTCGGTCTCCCCACGGTTTTTCAGTTCTGATTGCCGCACCGGTGCGAACGCGGCGTTGTAGGAGAATCCCCGTACGTTTTGCCGGATTCCCGATTTGCGAGGGTTTTCCTGGCGGACGCCATCACTTCGTTTCGCTCCCGTTGTCAGCCCCGAATGTGAAGAAATCTTCACAATTTCGGGGGGGATGTTCGATTCGTTTCGTTTTGGCCCCGGGGAGCCTGGTGATGTTGTCGCACCGGAAATTTCAGTCGTCGCAGATTCTGAAGTCGCAGCAGGAATCCTGCCGCAGTGGTTTCACGCTGATTGAACTGCTGGTCGTGATCGCCATCATCGCGATCCTGATATCGCTGTTGCTGCCCGCCGTCCAGCAGGCTCGCGAGGCGGCACGCCGGACTCAGTGCCGGAACAATCTGAAGCAGCTTGGGCTGGCGCTTCACAATCATCACGACACGCACGGATATTTTCCGACCGGTGGCTGGACGTGGAATCACGCTCCCACGTTTACCGGCGGCCGGCCGGAAATCGGTGAGCCGCAACATGCCGGCTGGGGATTTCAGGTGCTTCCGTATCTGGAAGCGGCCAATGTCTGGCAAAGCGATCCGGTCACTGCGGTTGCAACGCCGAACTCCGTTTTCTTCTGTCCTTCGCGTCGCGGTCCGCAGGTGTTTACGACGGATGATTTCTATGAACCGCCGATCAGCGGGACGACGATCCGGAATGCTCAGTGCGACTACGCCGCTGCAAATTCGGACGGGACCGGTTTCGTAAAACGATTTCAGCCGAACCGATTTCGAGACCTGATCGACGGCACGTCGCAGACTCTGGCGATCGGTGAAAAGCGCCTGAACCGAAGGTATCTCGGTCAGCGGCAGGACGACGACAACGAAGGCTACACCGTCGGCTGGAATGAAGACACGATCCGCCGCACCGACCGCCATCCCGCCCCGGACTACTCTGCGGAATTCGGCGACGGCGAGCGCTTGTTCGGTTCGTCGCACCCGGGCGGAGTCCAGTTCCTGCTGGCCGATGGTTCCGTGCGGTTGATCTCGTACTTCATCGACGAAGACACCTTCGAGGCTCTGGGCGACATCAACGACGGCGAAGTTGTCGGCGAGTACTGACGATTTCCTTCCCCTCGCCGACGCACGGTGCTTTCGCACCGTCAGCGTTCGTTCCTGACGGCAACGGCCTTCACCGATGATTTCCGGCCCGTGTGACCGGCGATTCAATGCCGCATCGCAACTGCGGGCACGATCAACTCATTACCGCTTGTTCGCGGATCTTCAGGCTCGACCACCATGAACACCAAACACCGCATCATCGCCGGCAGTTCGTCACTTGTGCTGCTGCTGGTCTTCGGCCTGTGGCTGACTTCGGAAAAGACGGAAGTGGATGTGCTGATCGACGACCTTTCCAGCACCGATTCTGAAACTCGATACAAGGCCGCCAAGCGGTTGTCCGAACTGGGGCCTCAGGCGGCACCCGCCGCGGACGCTTTGTCGGAAGTTCTGGTCAGCGATCCGGAATCGCGAGTCCGCTATCGCGCGGCGAAGGCCATTTCGAAGGTCGGTATCAGCGCCAGTGGAGTCACGACGGCTCTGGCGAATGCCCTGTCGGACACCGACGAGGAAATTCGCTACTACGCGGTCAAATCGCTGAGTCAGTTCGGACCGGAGGCGCGCGATGCGGTTCCCCAGCTTGCGGAAGCGCTGCAGGACGATAACCCAAAGGTCCGCTATTACGCCGCCAAAGCGCTGAAGAACATTGACAAGGACGCGGCTCCCGCCGTTCCCGCGCTGAAACTGGCATTAAATGATCCCGATGAAGGCGTGCGAAACGCGGTCGCTCGAGCGCTGGATGAAATTCAATAGGCAACTGCGGATAGCGGGACCGGCGCCGGCAAAAGCGCCGGAGATGACATCGCTTGTTTTGATCGTGCCGGTGCCGGTCCCACTCCTTCCGCAGCCTGAGATGGTGACGCGGTGACTCCAACACAGGACAGAACAGGACATGATCGCTTCAGCTCGCAAAACAAAGACTCGCAGGCGGATCAGCAGGATGGGCGATACCAACGGTAGAACTCGCGCGCCCAGGCAGCGGCCGCGAATTGTGTTGTACTCTCACGATACGATGGGAATCGGCCACATGCGCCGAAACCTGCTGGTGGCTCAGACGCTGACTCAGGCACCCGTCGACGGTCATGTGCTGATGCTTGCCGGAGCCAGCGAAGCCGGAGTCTTCGCGTCTCACGCAGGAATCGACTGCGTCACTCTGCCGGCTCTGCACAAGAATCCGGCCGGCAGCTATTCCGCGCGAAACCTGTGCTTTTCTCTGGCGGAAATCATCCGGCTTCGGCGTCAGACGATTCGTGCCGCCGTGAGCGCGTTCCAGCCGGACATCCTGATCGTCGACAAGGTGCCGCGCGGTGTGTTGAACGAACTGGATGACACACTCACCGATCTGAACCGAACCGGCCGCACGCGCTGCGTTCTGGGACTGCGGGACATCCTGGATACGCCATCGATCGTGCATCAGGAATTCGAATCCGGCGGCTATCGTCGGGCGATCACCAAACACTACGACCACGTCTGGATCTACGGTGACCGAAACGTGTTTGATCCGATTCGCGAATATGACCTGCACGACATCTCCGATCGCATCCGCTTCACGGGGTACCTGGACCAGAAGGCTCGATTGCTGGAATGGAAGCAATCCGGCACGAATGAAGAATCAGCGCTGCATGGTCCGGCATCGAATCGCAGTCACGGAACTTCCGGAACTCATTTGTTCGACGAATCGCAGCAGATGCCGGGTCATCCCGAAGTCGACTCGCCGAATGTTCGCGACACGCGGGACGAACTTGTGGCGTGCTTTGTCGGCGGGGGTCAGGACGGTTTTTCCGTGGCGGCCGCGTTTTGCCAGTCGCATTTTCCGGAAGGCGTTTCGGGCGTCATTCTGGCCGGGCCATGTATGCCGGACGCTGACCGCCGGACTCTTCGCCAACTGGCGGAATCCCGTCCGCGGCTGCAGTTCATTGATTCCATGATCGAAGCCGATCTGCTGATGAACCGCGCGGATCGCGTCGTCGCGATGGGTGGCTACAACACGGTCAGTTCCATTCTGTCGTTCAACAAACCCGCGCTGATTGTTCCTCGCGTCACGCCGCGGGAAGAGCAACTGATGCGAGCCGAGCGGCTGCGCGATCTGGGGCTGGTCCAGGTGCTGCATCCGTCGAACTTAAGTCCCGCCGCGATTTCCGACTGGCTGCGCAACCCGCCCGTCGACCGGCTTTCTTCGCGGTCCGTGCTGGATCTGGACGGCCTGCACCGGATCACCGATCTGGTCAATGAACTTGTGCATCCCGTGACGTCGCCGCGAGCGATGAGCGCCACGGAATGAACTTCCCGTTTCACGTTTCGCAGTTCTTGAGAAAGAGGATTCACCAGCCATGCCCGATCGTAATCTGCTGCAACCGGCGGGGCCAAAAATCGGCTATGTCGTGAAGCGCTATCCGCGGTTCTCCGAGACATTCATTGTCAACGAAATCCTCGCTCACGAAGCCGACGGACTCGACATCGAAATCTTTTCTCTGCGAGCACCCGTTGATACGCACTTTCAGGACCGGATCGCCCGCGTGAAAGCTCCCGTCACGTACCTGGACCGCGTGTCGCCGGATTCGTCGCCGGCGCTGGGAAATCTGAAAGCTCAGTTGTTGTGGCAGTCGCTGCAGAAAGCGGGCAGACAGCTTCCGAATTTCTGGACGAACCTTGCTGAAGCGCGGCAGGAATCGGCGGGAGACACCTGGCAGGCCGTTCGACTGGCGCTTCTGGTTCGCGAGCGAAACATCGATCACCTGCACGCTCACTTTGCGACGGCGGCCGCGACAGTGGCCCGGCTGGCTGCGAAGTTCGCCGGCATCACATTTTCATTCACCGCGCATGCCAAGGACATTTTTCACGAAGACGTCGGTGCCGATGACCTGTGCCGCAAGTTGAGCGACGCCAGTTCGGTCATCACCGTCAGCGATTTCAACGAAGCCTATCTGCGCGACCGGTTTCCCGACGAATCGCAGGCCGTGTGCCGGATCTACAACGGCCTGGATTTGCGAGACTTCGAATACGACGCTCCCGAAACGCGTTCGCCGCTGATCCTGGCGGTCGGGCGTCTGGTGGAAAAGAAGGGGTTTTGTGACCTGGTCTCGGCATGCGAAATCCTGACGCAGCGACGCGTGCCGTTTCACTGCCGCATCATCGGCGACGGCGACCTGCACGACGAACTGCAGTCGCAGATCCGGGCACTCGGTCTATTCGCCAGCGTGGAACTCGCCGGTCCGCGGCCGCAGCAGGACGTCATTCGGGCTCTGCGCGAATCGGCTGTGTTCGCCGCGCCGTGCATCATCGGCCAGGACGGAAACCGGGACGGTCTGCCAACCGTTCTGCTGGAAGCGATGGCGCTCGGAACACCCTGCGTTTCGACCGATGTCACCGGCATACCGGAAGTGATTCAACACGGTGAAACGGGGCTGATGGTTCCTCAGCACGATCCGACATCGCTCGCGGACGCGCTGCAGAAACTGATCGAATCGGCCGATCTTCGCGTGCGTCTGGCAAGGAATGCCCGCCAGCAGATCGAAGACAACTTCGACGTCCACCGCAACTCGGCGGCGATTCGCGAACTGTTTTGTTCGGCCGTCGCCAGCGACCGGCTCGCTGAGAAAACAGCCAACGCCGGCGTTTTGCAGGAGGCCCTCTGATGCGGATCGCTTACGTCTGTGCCGATCGCGGTGTGCCCGTGTTCGGAAAAAAAGGCTGTTCCATCCACGTGCAGGAGGTCCTGCGAGCCATGCTGAAACGCGGCTGGACCGTGGATCTGTACGCGTCACGTCCGGGAGGCGAACCGGCTGATGATCTGCGCGATGCCAGCGTTCACCGGCTTCCTCAGTTCGTGCCCGGCGAATCGCAGGGCGATGCGGCCAGAGATCTGGTGTTCGACGCGAATCGCTGCCTGCATGCGACGCTGCAGGAAAACGGTCCGTACGATCTGATTTACGAACGTTATTCGCTGTGGAGCTTCGCCGCACAGGAATACGCGGCCGACAACGAAATCCCGTCCGTTTTGGAAGTCAACGCACCTCTGATCGAAGAACAGTCTCGCTATCGAACGCTGACGGAACCGCAGTTGGCGGAAGAACTCACGACGCGCGCGTTCGCGTCGTCGCGTTCGCTGGTGGCGGTGTCGGAGGAAGTTGCCGACTACCTGCGAAAACGCCCGGAGACGTCACGCCGCGTGCATGTGGTTTCCAACGGCGTCAGCGCGGAACGCTTCTGCAGAACCGAAGACCGCGTGACGCGCCGTTCCGACTTCGGGTCGACGTGTCATTTCCGCGCCGACCATCCGTTCACGATCGCATTCGTCGGTTCGCTGAAGCCGTGGCATGGTGTGGAGACTCTGATCGATGCGTTCGCCCGGGTCAGCCGGACGTATCCCGACGTTCGCCTGCGAATCGTGGGTGACGGACCGGAACGGCAGTCTCTGCAAAACCGTGTTCACCGAACAATGCCGTCCCGCGTGGATATGGTCGAATTCTGCGGAGCCGTTGATCACGATCGCGTGCCTGGAATTCTTGCTCACGTGGATGTTGCCGTCGCACCGTATCCGGACCTGGACGGCTTCTATTTTTCGCCACTGAAAATCTACGAATACATGGCCGCCGGATGCGCGGTGGTCGCCAGCCGAGTCGGTGCTCCCGCGCGGATCATCACCAGCGGAAAGAACGGTCTGCTGTGCGTTCCGGAAGACTGTGCCGACCTGGCCGACAAGCTGCGGACGCTGTACAGCAATCCGGATTTGTGTCGCGAACTGGGTGACGCTGCCCGGTCCATGATTCTTCGTCAGCACACGTGGGATCATGTGTTGCAGGCAATTCTGGCGACCGTCGATGCGGCAGGCGAACCGATGCTCGCGGAGGTCCTGCGATGAGCCGGCCGAAATCTGTTTTCGACAGTCTGCCGCGTTCCTGGCGGATTTTCCGTTACCTCGCTCCGCGAATGCGCGGCGAATGGAAGGCGATCGCGGCGGGCCTGGCGGCACTGTTTACCGGCGTCGCGTTTCGTATCTTCGAACCCTGGCCGCTGAAGTATGTGCTGGACCGCATCGTCGCTCAGCAGCTTCCGGGACAGCTCGCGCCGGAATCCGGCGACACGCTGACACTGCTGACGATTGCCGCGTTCGCGATCGTCCTGATCACCGCCGCTCGCGCCTTTTTCGAATATCGCCAGACCATTGGATTCGCGCTGGTCGGCAACCGAATCATCACTCAGCTTCGGTCCGACCTGTTCGGACACATGCAGAATCTGTCGCTCGATTTTCACAATTCGTCTCGCAAGGGAGACCTGACGATTCGCGTGATCAGCGACGTCAACATGCTGAAGGAAGTTGTGATTTCGGCACTGTTGCCGCTGGCTTCCAGCCTGCTGATTCTGCTGGGCATGGCGTCTGTGATGTTGTGGATGCACTGGAAGCTGGCCCTGATCGCCATCGGCACGTTTCCGGTGTTCTGGCTGTTTGCGGCCAGGTCGGGACGAAAAATCCACGACGCCTCACGCCGCCAGCGCCGGCGAGAAGGCGCGCTGGCGGCGACGGCGTCGGAATCCATGTCCGCTCAGCAGGCCGTGCAGTCGCTGTCGCTGCAGAACGTCTTTCACACGGCCTTCGCCAGTCAGAATAACAAGAGCCAGAAGGAAGGTGTCCGCACCAGCCGACTGACCGCCGGACTGGAACGAACGGTGGACGTCATGATCGCCACCGCATCCGCCGCCGTACTTTGGCAGGGCGGCCGCTACGCTCTTTCCGGCGAACTGAGCCCCGGAGAACTGGTCGTGTTTCTGACGTACCTGAAACGCGGATTCAAACCGCTGCAGGACTTTGCGAAATACACCGGACGCTTGTCAAAAGCCACCGCCGCCGGCGAACGCGTGATCGAACTGCTGGATACGGAACCGAGCGTCTGTGACTATCCGGACGCCGTTCAGGCTCCCGCCGTTCAGGGGCACGTGCAACTTGAAAACGTCAGCTTCGGCTACGACACGGAATCCGTTGTGCTGCGTCGTTTGAATCTGGATATCCCGCCCGGACATCACGTGGCTCTGGTCGGGCCATCGGGGATCGGCAAGTCCACCGTGCTGAGTCTGCTGATGCGGCTGTACGATCCGAAGGCCGGGCGAGTCCTGATCGACGGGGCGGACATTCGGTCATGGACACTGCAGTCGCTGCGGTCGCAAATCAGTATCGTGCTGCAGGACAACATGCTGTTCGCCGCCTCGATTCGCGACAACATCCGCTACGCCAATCCCGCCGCTACCGACGATGATGTCGAAGCCGCCGCCCGCATCGCGTCAGCTCACGACTTTATTCAGCAGCTTCCTGACGGCTACGACACTCAACTGGGTGAACGCGGCGTCAACCTGTCGCACGGCCAGCGTCAGAGAATCGCCATCGCCCGCGCGGCCATTCGTCGGTCGCCGATTCTGCTGCTGGACGAACCCACGACCGGACTGGACGAACACAACGAACAGGCCGTCATCGAATCGCTGCTGCGAGTCCGCGCCGGGCGCACCACGTTCACGGTGACTCACAACCTGCGATTCGCGTCAAAGGCGGATCTGGTCGTGTTTCTGTCCGACGGACAAATCTCCGAATGCGGCACACACGCGGAACTGCTGCACAGCAACGGTCAATACGCTCGCATGTTCCGACGACAGGTGGCCGTCCATTCGTCAGATCCCGTCGTCGCGACGTAGACCGCCTGCCGTCGAGACTTTTGCAGACACACTTCTGCGGACACACTTCCATGCTCTCAGCGGATGAAATCGATCTGGTCCGTCGCGACCCCCGTCTTCCCGGACTGGCCACCGTTCTGGACGAAGCTGCGTTTCGACGGTCGCTCAGCGAAACAACCGGCCGCGGATTCGACTTCGCCCGAATTCAATACGTGCGCTACAAACCCGCACGCCGCTGCCTGGTGCAGTATGAAATCGGGACCGGCGGTGATCGGTTTGATGTCGTCGCATCGGCACTCAGTGACGACGGCTGGGCCAAACATCTGCAGACCGGCGACACGGCCGTCGGTTCACTGCCATTGCCGACCGGCATTCCGTCGTCGCAGGTGGCGCTGTCTGCGTTTCCCGTTGACCGACGGTTGCGGTGCCTGGCATTGCTGCTGGACGCCGAGCGGCGCGGGAAGGTTTTGAAGCGACTCTTTTCCGGCCGGCCGGAATGGTGGAACGCGGAACTCGTGCCGATTGCCTGGCGGCCGTCGCGGCGGTTCGTGTTGCGAGGTGATGTTGGCGGCCGACCCGCGTTTGCTCTCAAGGGATACTGCCGCACCACGTTTGAACGAGCACTGGCGGCGACCGAAGCCACCGTCGCGCCGGATGGAGTTCGCGTGCCCGATTGTGTCGGTTGCTTTCGTCGCCACCGGCTGCTGGCGTTCGAGTGGCTGCCCGGACAACTGCTGGCCGATGCGATCGTTCACACGGAAGCACTCAGCGCGGAACTGCAAAACGTCGGAGCCGCACTGGCGCGGTTCCATGCACACGAAACCTCACAGCGGTCGATTCCGCGAACGGAAACCACGCCGCAGAACCTTCGGCAGCTTTGCGACGACATCACCCATCTTTGTCCGGCCATAGGGTCGCGAGTCACCCGGCTGACGGAATCGCTGATCGTCGGCGTTGAATCCGAACACGGAACACCGACCACCATCCACGGTGACTTCTACGCGAAGCAGGTACTGCTGAACGACGGTGTCGCGTCGTTTATTGATTTCGATGAAACCCACCACGGTTCTCGCTGGACCGACGTCGGAAATTTCATCGCCAAGCTGGTGTGGTCCGAAATTCGTGATGAGCTGCCGCGATCTTACGTCGCAGACTGCCGGCAGAGTTTTCTGAACGGCTATGTTCGCAGGGCCGGCTGCGGCGGCGACGCGGCAGTTCGAACCTATACGGCGATCGGACTGCTGCGCTGCGTACCGCATCCGTTCCGCCGCGGCTTTCCGAACTGGGCGCAGATGATGGAAACGCTCATCACGCGAGCCGAAGACGAACAGCGCGGCTCGCCACCCTGCGTCGCGAATCGATCGAAAAGCTCCGCCACGCGTATCGTCGACGACCGTATGCCGATGCTGGAAGGAGCACTCGATCCGATGGCAATGACGGCGGAACTTTCGTCAACCGGCATTCTGTCCGCTGACGAAACCGTTGCCGCCGCGCGGATGATCAAACACAAACCGGGACGCCGCTGCCTGATCGCCTACGATCTGACAGCGCCGCACGGCGGACCACGACGCACAATTCTTGGCAAGATCCGGGCAAAAGGACTGGATTTTCACAGTCACGAAATTCAGCAGCGCCTGTGGCGAAGCGGTTTTTCTGACGACTGCCAGGACCGCATCAGCGTGGCTCGTCCGATCGGCTTGATGCCGAAACTTGATATGTGGTTTCAGGAATTCGTGCCCGGCGATTCGTTCACCGAAGTGATGACGCGGCCGGACGCGCTGCCACTTGCCGAACGAATCGTCCGGGCCATTCGAAAACTTCAGAACGCCGACGTCATCACCCATCGCAGCCACACGATGGCTGACGAACTTTCGATTCTGACGACCCGTTTGAACGACGCAGCCGAGCGGCATCCGGAATTCGCGGAACGCATCCATCTGGTGGCCGACGATTGCCGGGTTCTCGCCGAGCAGTTGCCCGATCAGCCGGCGGTGACCTGCCATCGCGACTTTTTTCCGGATCAGGTGCTTGTCGACGGAGACCGTTTGTGGCTGCTGGATTTCGACCTCTGCTGCAGTGGTCCGCCGGCGCTCGATGCGGCCAACTTCATCGCTCACGTGTTGGAACAGTCGCTGCGACAGCCGCAGCATCGCCGGGTGCTGAGCCGATTTGCCGGTGCGATGGAGTCAGCATGGACCGCCACGGGAGGCGACCCGGGGGCTCTGAAAATCCTGACGACGATTTCTCTGGCGCGGCACATTCAGATCAGCACGCAATTCCCGGATCGCCGCGATTTTACGGTACAGATCCTGCGCGCCGTCGAATCCAGACGGTCCGGGCTTCGTTCACTACAGACCAGCCACCGGTAACGCCGAGCGTGAGTTCGCCAGCGCGGCATTCGTCAGCCAAGCGCCGCGCGAATTCGTTCGTTCAGTCCGTTATCGTTGTCGCCGCTGCCCTTCAGCATGTATGCGCTGGACGCCAGGAATTCATTTCGAAACGCGGGCGACACTTTGTAGAAGTCCTCCAGCGCGGCCGAACTGAATTTGTAGTCGTGAGAATCGTTGCCCTTCAGATAGATCAGCCGCCGCGCCGCGTTCATCAGCGGCTGAACATCCTGGCCGCCGCTGAGATACGTCATCACGCCGCTGGCCGCCCGGAAGCGATCACTGCCGACATTGGAAAAAATCTCTTCCACAGCACCATCTGATTCAGCAGCCGAGCCGGACCGCAGAGCATCAATCGTCACGTCGCTGACTTCACCCCGGCCGGGCAGCGCGTCTCGGAACAGCGTCAGGAACGCCGCGTTCTGCAGCAACAGCATGCGGCGAGTCTGCTCGATGCCGCTGGTGTCGAACAGATACCGAATGGCGTTGGTCGTTGTCACCGCGTGCAGAGCCACAATTCCCGGCTGCTTCATCAGCAGTTCGCCGGCCGCAACATGCAGCGCGTCGAAAATCGACTGCGGAGAAACTTCGGCGTTCAACAGTGCGACGACTTCCTTCGCGGCATCGGCAGACGTCGCGGACCGAAGTGTCTGCAGCAGAGATCGCGCTGCGTCGTCGTCGATGCGCCCCTTCTGCCAGCCGCCGCGAATCTGTGACGCCTGTTCCAGGTTGACTCGCCACGGCCGGTCCGCGTCCAGATCGCTGTGAGCCGGATTCGGTTCGCCGTTGTGGTTCAGCATCGCATACGCCAGCGACCGCAGCACCGGTTCCGCGTGATGCCATCCGATCGTCTGCAGCGTGCGCCAGGCATTGGCCAGAAAGATGGCCTTGTGACCAATGCTGCGAAAATCTCGCGCGGCATATTTTGCGAACGATTCAAGAACTTCGTGAGCACCCACAAACCGGCACAGTCCCGCGGCGGCGGCATCGGCTTTGCCTTCGTCCCACGTCTGCATCGCTTCATCGAAGAAACCCAAAGCATGCTCAGGATTCGGCACGGCTGATTCGTCGACGGCAGACATCGTCCAGTTGCCTTCCTGAACGTCGCGAGCCTGCGAGCTTTTGAATTCGTCCAGAGCCCAGAAAATCGGCAGCCAGCGGTCTTCGTCGGGCGACGACAGGCTGGCCAGGTGAGCGGAATTGACCACCAGAACCGCATGGAACTTAAAACCCACCGACGGCCGCGGTTCAACGTTGCGAACTCCCGCCAGCAGCAGCGCCGCCAGAAGTTCCGGATACCGCAGACCGCTGCCGACACGCTGACCGATTTCTTCCAGCAGCTTTTGACGCGGCGTGTCTTCAATCAGCCGGACCAGAGGTTCAATTTCCGGGCGCAGCCGCACGACGTCCGGTTCCAGCACCGTCGCCGCTCGCCCGATCGGCGTCAGCGTCGGCAGCAGTGTGGCACCCGTGAGCAATCCGGCTGAAGTCGACAAAAACGAGCGTCGTGTTCGGAAGGATGCCATGATTCGTTCTCCTGTTGCGGATACCGGAAAGGAAACCTCATTCCATCCTACCCGCTGAAGATTCGAATTTCTTCTCACCTCGCGACAAGGCGTTGCGCCGAACGCTCGCGCGACGGAATGTTGATGCGCAGCAGAAGTTTGTTTCCGTCCGTTCCGCCACTCCGACACAAGCAGCTTAGTAGTTTCTCACGGCTCCGCCGCGCAACATCTTCGAAGATGTGGCACCTCGGTCGTTCACTTCCGTTCAAAGGTCAGGTCAACCGCTCGGAGGTCAAGGCAGGCGTCACGTCGATCATGCATTGCTGCGACATTCGCCTGCGAAGCACGCAGCAGCCCGCGACTCCGGCGTGACGTATGCTGCTTACCTGACAGTGACGGCAGTTCGAAAAGCCAGCCGGGTGCGGGGCGCCTTCGGAATCGCCGGCCACGGGACACTGCCGACCTGCGGCTCATCGCCCGTGTGGCGGAAAGCGGGAGCCAGATACTTCGGCGAAGTGGCGTCATCGAAGACCGAACGGCGGCCCCACAGTTCCGCCAGACTGTCCTGGTACAACAGGCACCAGTCGTCGGTGACGGTCCGCATCACGTCCGCGGCGGCTCGGCGTCCGCGTTCGATCAGCACCAGATCCGGCGACTTGTATTCCAGAGCCTTCGTGGCGTCGAAGGGTCCTGAATCCGCGCTGCGGAATCGCTTGTCGGACGGCACGTCCCCCAGCAGAAAGTCAAAGTACATGTCGATGATCGATTGCGGATAACACGTGCGAAACCGTCCGTCGAACGCGATTCGCGAATCGGGGCTGGTTTCGGAAAACACGGCCAGCACGTACTGAGCCCAGTTGAACGTCACCAGCACTTTGCCGCCCAGCCGATGCTGATGCATGTACTGCATCGCCGCGACGGGATAGTAGCCGCGATCAACGTTCAGCGTCGCCTGCCGCGGGAACTGAGCAGCGCTGAGTCCGGCGATGGCAATCACCGCAACCACAAGCCCCGCCAGTCCGGGCTGCTTTCGCGCAGGACGCGAACTCGGCGACCGCGCGGCCGTTCGTTCGGCAAACCACGCAAACGCCTGCTTCACAAGCGATTCAATATGCGGCGCCAGCAGGTATGCGGCGATCAGCGCGACAAACGGAAGGTGACGATGATGCTTCATCGCCTGCCACGTGAGCAGACCCATCACAATCAGCCCCGGCCAGCGGCGAGTTTGATCCGTCTTTTTCAGACACAGAAATGTTCCCGCCGCCAGTCCCAGAAACGGCAGCCCGTCGACGGAAAACAGCGGCAGCGGAGCCCATTCGCAGATTTCCGGACGCGGCCTTCCCAGCGACGACAGCATCCACGTATGCAGTTCCAGTCCATAGGGATTGATCAGACACGCGCCGGCAGTCACCGCAATCAGCAGCGCGTGATGACGAATCGTCGGCCACAGCCGAGCGTCCCTTCGCAGCAGCAGTTCGATTCCGTCCAGTCCCAGCCACGCGGTCAGAATGGCCATTCCCGCCAGGTAGCCGCCGTGAGCGTTCGTCCAGAAACACATCAACACGGGCAGCAGCCACAGCCACCACTTCGGACGATCGTCGCCGCGTTCAGTGACGGCTCCCGGAAGCCCGGTCGTCAGAATCGCCAGCAGCGCGGCCGCGCAGGCGTAGCTGAACATGTGAGGCCGCACCAGCCAGTGAAACGACACGTTGAACGACACCAGAGTCACAATCACAAGGCACGTCAGCAACCCCGCTCCCTGACGGCGAGCCGCCCAGACCGGCAGTCCCAGCAGCAGCAGCGTCAGCAGCGACTTCAGCAGCAACAGTCCGGTCTGACCCGCGAAGTTGTCGGACGCCGCCATCACCAGTTCGGCGATGTTTTCGTGATTGACCCACCGATAATCGTCGACCGCATAGGACCACGTCGTGGTGCCGTGAAGATGGCCGTCGCGAATCACTTCGTTGCCGTACGTCACGTGCCCCCACAGATCCGGGTCGGCGTTGCTGACGGACATCACCAGCAGTCCGAACAGCAAGAACGCACACAGCCAGGCGATGCTGGTCCATCGTGCGATACGCGAACGTGGTGCCGCCGCCGGAACAGGCTGCGGCTCGGTCATAGACAACGCGGTCATGGCAGCGAACGTCTGCAGGGGTTGTGACGATTGTGAGCCTTTCAGCGACGCGCCGCAAAACGGCAACGTCGATCAAACTTAGCTCAGCTTTCGCCATCGCGCCGCCCGCGACCGACAGTTTTCGCTCGGGTCACGTCGCTGGCACGTCGCGTCTCGCCCGTCGCGCCGCGGACACCTCAGCGCGCGGCACCGGTCGAGTCCTTCAAACGCACGCCAAGATCCACGGCCAGCCGATCGCTGGTCGTGGACAGCTTCAACGACGCGTCTTCAAAAACGCCCACAAACTCCAGCAGCAGGTTAATCGCGGCCTCCGCTTCGTCACGGCTATGGCCCTCTTCCAGCATGTTCTGAGAAATCAATTGCTCGCGGTTCTCGTTCAGCACGGATTTCAGGATGTCGGCCTGCAACCCGACGGCTGTGTTCTCGGCCCTCAGAGGCACCCGCGGCGCCGGCGCAGAAGTCAGTTCCCGCGCCAGACTTGCCGAACTGGACACGACGAATCGCTCTCCCGCAAACCCCACGGACGGCGAGAAGTTGAAGATGATCGCGGCCTGAGTCGACTGCGCGTCATCCGGTTCCGGGACATACGTCGACGTGATCAGTTCGGCACCGTTGTCCAGCCGGTCCATCTCCATTTCCAGTTGCGGACGACCTTCCATCGCGCCGATCACGTTGAAGAATCCCACCATACTCTGAAATGTCCGGCGCAGTTCGCGCGACATCGACTCCGGCTCCTTCAGACCCAGCACCAGAGCGAACGACGGCAGGCGAATCGCCGGCCGGGGAAGCGTGTTTCCGAAATCCTGCTTCGTCGCGATGAAGCCGATTTCCGGAGTCAGCGACCCCAGAATGTCCTCACCGAAATCCTTGCCCGCGAACAGAGTCGTCAGGTTGGCATCGGCCTCCGCGAACCCGTCGATGATCTGTTCGTTGAACAGGTCTCCGGCGCGCAGCCACATCTCCGAAACGTCGCGATACGTGCTGAGCGTAAACAGTGTGTCCTTCGCTTCAGGCAGATTCGGCGCGCGACCACTGCCGTTCGGACCGAAGTAATACTCACGCTCTTCGGGAATCCAGTCGTTCCGGTACGGCATGCCGGCGGAAAGATTCAGCCCGGCATGGTTCGCGGTCAGTTCTGCCGTGGCAAACGGAGTCTGCTGAAGAGCACTCATGATCCCGCCCACCAGCAGCTCTCCCCCGGGATTCTCCGCGTCTCCGGCAAACAGCTTGCCGGCAACGCCCGCGTTCCTGACGGCCGCCAGATTGGCAAAC
Source organism: Planctomycetaceae bacterium (assembly GCA_041398785.1). Taxonomy (NCBI): domain Bacteria; kingdom Pseudomonadati; phylum Planctomycetota; class Planctomycetia; order Planctomycetales; family Planctomycetaceae; species Planctomycetaceae bacterium. Next base: position 59,644 of record JAWKUA010000007.1, read on the forward strand.
GCCCATGCGGTCAGGTTTTCGCCCCGCCCCAGTCGCGCCGCCTGAAACTGCTCGTCGTCGTTCAGAGATTCCCCGTCGCCGTCAAGAATTCGGTCCAGAACGGACTTGCCCAGATCCGACTTGTTCGTGACGACCAGCCAGTCTTCGGCAACGGCAAGTTTCGTCTCATTCAATTCGTACGCGCTGATGCCGCGATAATCACCCTGCCGAACGGCGTCCGAATCTCTGCCAAGCGTCAGCAATTGCAGCAGCTTCGACCGCAGCAGTTCCATCGAATCCGCGTCCCGGCCGCGAACCAGCAGTGCTACGCCCTGAGTCTTCGCGTCGATTCCCAGGTAGATGCCCTTCGCCGTCAATGTTTCCAGAGCCTGCCGCCATTCCATGTCCAGTTGAATCTCGACAAACTTTCGTCCCGTCAGAAAGTTCCGGTACGGCTGCGACTGAATCGCCTGCCGGTAAGGTTCCAGAGCCTCAATGCGTTCCCGCAGCGGATGGTCGAAGATCGTGGAAATCAGCTCCGGCGGATTCGGCACCTCGGCATAAATCACCGTGGAGTTCGGACACAGCTGCGCCGCCGATTGCCGATCCTCGGCCATCGACACGGAAACCAGCAGGCACATCGCAACAGCGGATCGAAACACGTTCATCACACACCACCTTCTCTGATCAAGTGGACGCAGTCTCGGCATCGCAGGCCCGCGATGCTCATTCGCGGCAACCCCTCAGATCCTGGACGAATTTCCGGCGGACGACAAATTCCAGCCGAAGAAATGCGGTTCACGCCGGAAACGCCACGTCGTCGTCGGAATGAAGTTCAGTCTGTGCAGACCGCCACACCGTCCGCCGATTCCGCGAGCCAACGTCCAGGCAGGTACCGACGGCCGAAGATGGCCCCGCGACACCGTCATTTCCCCGATCACGCAGAAATTCGAACCTGCGCGTTGTCAGGGTTGTCTGATACGATTAGCATTCGCCGCCCCGGGAAGTCAGCCTTCCCGGAACGCCACGAAGCCCAACGGCTTCCCCATCAGCCCTGGTGGCGGAATTGGCAGACGCGCATGATTCAGGTTCATGTGTCCGTAACGGACGTGGAGGTTCGACTCCTCTCCAGGGCATCGGTTGCTTGGGCACCCGCACGAAAAGAAGCGTAAGGCCGCGAAAAACACTGCCGTTTTTCGCGGCCTTCGTTCTTTTCGGGTTCCTGAGGATACCGAAGGATTCAAGCCGTTCTGCACCACCTTGCAGGGCAGAAAACAATTCTCACCCGGGGTCGCCGGTCGGAGCGGGTTCCGCGATTGTCTCGCCTGGATCGTGACAGGACAACCGATGCGGCGGGCCGACGTTCTCAAACTGAGCCCTGATAGAGGTACTGCTGAAAGCCAGCGAACAACTTGCCAATCTCTTCCGGCCGTCCCAGGTCGGCGATGGCGTCGGCGATCGAGTCGTGGTACTTCAGCTTCAACAACGGCGTCAGTTTTTTTTGGTCTAATTCCTGGACACCCTGATCCACGTAATGCGCCAGCACGAAGTCCAGGAAGGCTTGTTGCCTGGCATCGAAGTGGGCGGTGATCTCCAGCCTGGCCATTCCGGCGCGTTCTTCGCGGGTCAGCGTGGGAAGGGCGTAGGCGACGTTGGCCAGCACGTCGAACAGGTCGCTCTTCTCGGCATCGATGATCCTCTGCATTTCGGCCATCTGCTCAGCGCCGAAACCTTTCTCCGCCAGTCCGGCCAGCAGCTTAGCGCGGGTGCCGGGTGTGCTCCAGATCGCTCGCAACTCGGCTTCGTCGTGAAAGAACGAAGGCAACTCGCCGAACAGCATGGTCATAAACTCCTGCGCCGACATAGGCGTGCCGTCGGGGTGCCAGAAGCTGGTGACCATCATGTGCTGGATCGTCCGTTCTTGGCCTGCGCCACGCCCGCAGTCAGGGGTTCATCCCAAGCCCTGGCCTCGACGACGCCCGTCGTGGTGTTGCGATAGATCAGCACGTAATCGGCGGTGAGCGGCCTCGCGCGGCGACCGAATCCTTCGAGTCGTCCCAGCGTGATCGGATACTCGTGGCGGATGCGGCTGCCGTCGACGACGCCCCAGTCGGCGGCAGCAAGTGCCGGGTCGATGGAATCGGCGCGAGTTTCGGCTTCGTTCACAGAAAGGGCTGCCAGTCATTTGAGTCGCGAGTCAGAAGTGTCATCAATCGCGGGTGAATGAACAACTTCTCACGCCCGACCTGGCGTTCCGTCAGCACGCCGATCTCGACCAGCTTTTTCAAGTAGGTCGACGCGGTCTGCCGCGCGGCAATCGCGCGGTCCGTGACGTTCGAGATCCGGCAGTAGGGCAGCTCGAAGATCAGGTTGACCAGTTCGTGGCTGTAGACCTTCGGAGCCTTCTGGCGGACGTGCTCGGTCGTCTGAGCCTGCAGTTCACGGATGGCGGCGATCTTCGCGACCGTCCATTCCGCCGTTTCCTTCACGCCCCGCAGAATGAACAGCACCCACTCGTCCCACGCATCGGATCGTGTGACATCCTGCAGCAGCCGGTAGTAGTTTGCCTTGTTCTGGATGATGAACCGGCTGAGGTACAGGATCGGCAGCGTCAGCAGGCCCTCACTGATGAAGAACAGGCTGTTGAGCACTCGGCCCGTGCGACCGTTGCCGTCGGTGAAGGGGTGGATGGCCTCGAACTGGTAGTGAGCGACTGCCATCCGGATCAGCGGGTCCAGCTCCGTCGACTCGTGCAGAAATCGCTCCCAGTTCGACAGCAAAGAACGCAGCAGGTCGACTCCGACTGGCGGGGTGTAGACAACTTCGCCGGTCTGGCCTTTTGCCAGGGCCGTTCCGGGGACGCTGCGGACGTGCATCTGCTGCCCCTTGATCTGGCTGCAGATTTCTTCCGCCGTTTTTGTCGTCAGAGGCCGCTGCAGCAGCGACCGAAAACCTTCCAGCAGCGACCGGCTGTAACGCAGAGCTTCCTTCGTCGCGGCGTCGGCACTGTCGTCGTCTTCGCGGAACTGAAAGAGCTGGTCCGTCGTGGTGACGATGTTCTCGATTTCCGAACTGGCCTGGGCTTCCAGCAGCGGCAGCGTGTTGATCAGCACGCTCTGGTTCGGAATCAGCTCCGCCGCCTGCTTCAGTTCGGCCAGCGCCGCTCGGGCGGCGATGCACTGCTTCAGAATCGGCTTCGTTTCCAGATCGACGCCCGGAGGCAGTGTCGGCAGCTCGTTAAACGGCTGGTCGGGGTGCCAGAACCTGTTCGCAGGCGGCGTGTTCTGAGGCGTTGTCATGGTCCGCGAGATTATGTCCCGTCCTTCGACACGTCAACGAGATATGTCGACGAAACGCGTCACCTTCGACACGTTCTCGCAACGTATCGATTCCAGCGACATATTCCGACGATGCAGTGGATAGTCGGCAGTTGACAATGGACAGCGTCACTGAGTCAGGCCTCGCTTCGTTGACTTGATGATGCTTGTCGGCAGTCAGAGCAGCGCTTTGTTGTCTTCGAGGATCGATTCGGATTCGCGGACCGTCAGGTATTCCGCTTTGTGCAGCAGGAGGATCCAGTACTCAGTTTCGTTCGCTTCCTTGAGAGCGATCGCCAGCTTGTGAACGAAGTCCGGTTTGCTCTCCGCCTGTTCGGCCTCACGCACGAGGGCTCCGATTGCCGTTCCCGACCGAAGCAACTGTTTCGACAACACATACTCTTTCTTATCCGCGCACAGGAACTTGTGCAGATTCACAATCCGCGAGGCAATCCGAATCGCCCGTGAGTGGCCCGCGAAGAACTGAGCTTGAATGCACCTGCAAAACACCGGGACGAGCCAGGGAGCGCCGCGGCAGGCAGGTGCTGATGCATTCCGCCGCAAGCGTCCCCTGACTCGAACTAAGAACCCCTAACAAAACCTGCGAGAGCCGCGACGTTTGTGGTTGGGTTTCAGGCAAGAAGTGAGAAGGAGACGGACATCCCGTCGACGCCGGCGCCGCCGCCTGAGACGCAACCACAAACGTCCCGAAGGGTTGCGACGACAGCAGCCGATCTGCGTCGTCATCACTCCTCGACGATATTTGTCGCCTCGTCATTCTTCCTTGCATTCGACTACTGTCGGCACAACGCGGCCTCGGAGGTTTTGTTAGGGGTTCTAAAGTCCTTAACGGAGCGACCGTTCGGGACACGCGAGGGGAAGAATCGTACCGTGTTCGAATCAGTGCCAACAGTCAGGCACGCGACAGTCTGGAGTCCGAAACAACCGTGGCTCCGATGCCGATTTCGGCGACAATCCGCCGACGGACGGGCGCTCAAGAGTTCGAGACACGGCAGTTCGAACGGTCATTTCAACGCCCGCCAGAACGGTCGATTTCCTGTCAAATTCACCATGGCTGCTGCCGTCGCCAGACTGATCAGGAGATCGATCAGGACCAATTCGGCGTTCCGGTGAAGGAATGCTCGGATACTCACGGTGAACCGACGGCCCGGCCGATCACCGGTCTCAGGGTCGGCCTGCGGTGCAAAATCCGTCGTGACGCAGACGATCAGGCCCGGCGGAAAAGGGTCGTCATCTGGTTCAGCGGAATCGCCGTATGAATGCGGCCGAGCCGGCGGCGGGTCGCAGTTCGGGCAGCCATCGTCCATCATGCGGCATTCGTCGACATACTGCAGAAATGCGTCATTTTGATTGACGGGCTGGCTGGGAATCGGAAGATCGGACATGGCGAGGGTCTCCGGTGAATTTCGCAGACTGGCCGGGGCCGGGCGACACGGAAACGACGGTCGCCGCATATCGCGAAAGACCTCGCCCGTGTTTTCCGGGATTCCGGGCTGGTCTTGTTGGGAACGTCGATTTCGAAGCATTCTGGAAGAACTATCAGAAAACCGGGAAAACATCGCTGACGAGCTTCGCGATGGAATTGAAGTGCAAACCAAAACTCAACGGACAGCCCTGATCAGGAGACGGATTCATGACTCCACGTTCCGGAGCCGGATCAGCCTGACTTTGATGTCGGCAAAGCAATCGAACAGCACAAGAAATTGTTCTGGTGGATTGCGGCCGTCGACGCCGGTCTGCATGGTGATGATTCCGATGTGATCGAAAGTGCCGTCGGGCTGGCGATTGCCGAAGTTCGCGCCCGAGCCGCCGAGATTGCATCGGAGGCGGACTTCAAAGCGTGTGTTCGCAGGGCCGTTCGGCGAGCTGTGTATCAGGACACCAGTCACCCTAGGAGGACTGCGAATGCGATCGGGGTACGCAGGTCCGTCGATTCCTCGAACGAACCGAAGATAGCGAGCAACCTGAACCCGGCGTGGCAGTCGGTGTTTCATAAGTGTTTCGAACAGCTGGAGTCTGGACGACCAGCGACTGCTGAAAGCCCGACATGTGGGTGACGAAACAAACCGTGACCTGGCACGAAAGGCCGGCATTCGCGATCCGGCGATGACGAAGCGAACACGTAAAGCGAGGGGCCATGGTTTCGGCGCTGCTGTGTGACGCCGGCATGGACCCGCACACATGGACGTTTCACATTCACGACTCCATTCACTTCAGCATGTGGCAAGAAGCCACGGAGTGAAAGTTTCCAGAGAACATTTCAAACAGTATTGGCAAAATGACAACAGACGACAAAATCGACGAACGGCTGTTTGCGGCTCTGGTCAGCGGCCACAGCGATCTGAACGCCATTGAATCGCTTCCGAAGAATTGAAGAGGCGGCTTGGGGATGCTGGAAACGGCCGCCGACAATGCCGCCCGCGAGCCGAATGGATTCGACGGCTTCAGGAACACTTCGGCGTAAACCCGTTCACTGGCAATGAGGTTCCGGAGGACGAACTTTGGGAAACGGTGGTGCTGGAAGGGCCAGATGGTCCGGAAGCCTGCAGCGATCTGGCTCGGCTGCTGAGCAATCCGGGAGCGTTGTGCGGGCTGGCCGATGACATCGACGACCGCCTGCCGGACGTGTGGTGCAGCCGGTTGCAGGAATACGGACGGCGAAAGCTGGCCGCTGCGGGAATCGACGCACTGCCAGTGATGGCGAAGGATGCGTCACAACCGCCACAATTGCCTTTCAGCCATCACTGGCGTTGGAAGCAAAGGCATTGAACACGCCAGACGGAGCAACGAGCCCGATCGAGAACAACGACCAGTCCACAGAGGAATAAGGAGTTCAGCCATGACGATTCGTGAAGAATTGATCGTCCTGATTAACGGCGACAACCGCCTGCGGTGTCTTTCCTCGCTGCATCAGCAGCCACTGGCCGAGTTTGCCAAGATCGCTCCGGACGAGGCCCTCGCCGACTGGCGCGACCAGATGCGGCTCGTGCAGACTTACATCGAACCGCTGGCGACCGATCCCGACAAGGGTGGTCAATATCATTTTCACACCGTATGTATGCAACTTGCCGCTGCGACAACAGGTGAGCAATTCCAGGAACTCACGGGCCTGTCGATCCCGGAACAGTTCCAGCCAACGACCTGGCTTCAGTGGGCAGGGAATCGAACATGATTCCGCTGTGCCTGTACTGCACGGTGAACCTTGGCTCACTCCGATTCCGCTGCGGACGGCGGCCATCGATCTCTATGTGATGTCCCTGTGTTCGGCGATGCAGGGCCTTCGGCTACTCGGACGATCGTAAGCGTCGCCGAACTGATGGAGGCGTTTCTGGAAATCAGCGAATCGGACTTTGTGAGTGCCGAGCAGCTTCAGTCGGGCGCTGCAGGCCGGTCCGCTGTCGGAGATCGGCGGTCCGGTGACCCGCAGCAACACGATTCTGTCGCTGGCCGATGCTGCGGTTCGTGGACGCAGCGCGGGGCTCGTCAGTGCGTGATGCTGGATGGAGGCGTTTCTGGAAATCAGCAAATCGGACTTTGTGAGTGCCGAGCAGCTTCAGTCGGCGCTGCAGGCCGGTCCGTCGGAGATCGGCGATCCGGTGACCTGCAGCAACACGATTCTGTCGCTGGCCGATGCGTTGCGGTTCGTGGACGGAAGGGCGGGGCTCGTCAGTGCGTGATGCTGATGGAGGCGTTTCTGGAAACTGGCAAATCGGACTTTGTGAGTGCCGTGAGCAGCTCGGTCAAGCGCTGCAGGCCGGTCCGCTGTCGGAGATCGGCGACCCGGGCAGGACCTGCAGCAACACGATTCGGCGCTGGCCGATGCGCTGCGGTTCGTGGACGGCCAAGCAGGCTCAAGCCGGGATGCTGATAGCAGGTCTGCTGGAATGTGATCCCGTGCAGTTTGCGGCCGCCCCTCTGGATCGACGGAATCTCGGCCGACGGGCAAGGGCTGTTGGCGATGCAGACCTGGCTGAATGTAGCAGGCGAGAGTGATGAGCGAGCGCTGGCCGTGTGCGATGCCATCGCCGAATTTGTCCGAGCAACACGGGACGAACACCTGCCGACCTGGCAGCAGCGGCACGATTTTTTGCACGTTGTCGGAGGGATCGCCAGCGTGATGAAGCGTATCGGTGTGATCCACGCAGATCGCGCCGTCGCCTCTGGTGACTTCATGGCCGCAGAAATCGACCGTCGGGCTCACGAAATGGGCTGACGAATTTCGCAATCGCGATGTCCTCGAAGAAATGCTGGAGCGGTTTGGTTTCGTCGGCCATGACGGGTCACCTGAGCTTATTGCATCGCAGGACTGGCCGTGGCCCGATGACGATAGCGAACCATGGCGAGAGGATAGCTCTTCAGACGGCTGGATTGACCGGTTCCGTCAGGATGGCAACCTGTCAGCGATGAATTCCACGTCAGCAACCGGACTGATCGGCGGCTACGCTCTTCCGCTGGAATCCCGCCAGTCGACTGCTTCAGAATCATTTGCACCACCTGTCTCGACGCGACAACTGACCGACGAAGAACAAGCGCTGCTGAAAGAGCTGCGATCGCTGGCTGAAGAACCGGCAGACCTGCAGGCCGCCCTGCCAACGGGCAGCGTTCTGATTCGTGCGTTTCTGGATGCCGAAAACGATGCGGTCCGCTGGATGGCATGGCACAACGATGGAACACTGAACCAGGTGGTTCGGCAGACCGGGTCTTCCGGTGCCGGACGACGGCTGCATCTGGTGAACTTTGCCTTCGACGCTTTGGTCGAGGCGGCGTGGGCGTTTCAGCGCGATGCGTCCGGCACTCAGCGGCTGTCAAACGCTCAGGCAAGAGATCTCCGACGGCTGGGGCGCATGGTGCTGAAGCCGGATGCCGAGCCCGCCGACATGGCAATGCTCGAAGATGAAGGCCGTCTGCGAGACCTCATTGAAAATGCCGTGGAAGGGCTTAGTCAGCTTGTGCAGCCTGCCGAAGACTGCAACCCCAACCATCCCGGTCACTTCGGTCTGGGAATGTTTGCGGAGTTCGGCCGATTCCTGCTTCAGCATCTGGTTCAGAGAAAGCGTCTCTGCGGATATTCCTCCGGAAATTCTGGCGGCGTGGAACCGCGTTCTTGATCACACGCGTCATCCCTGGTCACCCGACCTGAAGGAAAGAAATCAGAAACGCCAGGACGAACTGCGTTCGCGACCGAAATGCAGATTTCTGCCGCTGTGCGGCGAGTTTGACCTGCGACCGCTGTTCGCCGCCGATTCGGGCATCGACTGGCAAAACACAGACGTGCTGCTGCAGCTCGAAGGCCTGCTGCGGACGCTGCCGCTAGCCCTGTTTCCGGTCAGCGACGATCAGCGACTGTTCGAGGCGGTTGCGTCCACCAGTGCCGTAGTTTCGCTGACCCTGAACCGAGTCATCGAACAGCAGGCTGCCCGGTTCGGTCAGGAAGCCCGACCGCACGTGCTGTCGGCACAATGGCTGGAACCGAATGATCGCCGCCGCATGATCGGACTGGCTCATTTGCATCATGGTCTGATGGTGGCCTGTGACAAGCACGGATGCCGGCTGAACGGACTGGGAGGCCAGCCGCTGGCTTCGAAACCAAACGTGCATTCTTCCTCGCCAGCGATGGGCAGATGATTCGGCTCGCCGTGATCGGCGGCCACGGTCAGGAACCTCGCGACCGGACAATCCCGGCCTTGACGGCTGGGGCGTCCACCTGGCCGACGGAGCCTTCAACGGCCACGGTGCCCGGCTGTTCGGACGAGTGGATTCGTTGGTACTGGTGGCATGCATTGTCGGCCGACTGCGGCAGTCCGGCGATCGAGACGTTCAGGGTCTCTACGCCCGGCTGGCGTAGCCTCAGGCGGCCGTTCGGTCATTGCCGCCCGCTGGCCGATCGCCGACACCGAAGCCGCCTACTTTGCCACCGCACTGGCCGACGCCTACCTGACACGATGCCGACGAATCCGCGTCCGATCAGGACCGCCGCTTCCTGCGAGCCCGGAGCATTGAACGACGCTCGAAGAAAATGCCGCGCACCGTCAGCGACCACCTGGTCGCCGCCTTCGAACTTTACGGTCGCGGGTAACAGACAGAACCGTCTGCCGACAACGCGCGGACGGAAAGGAGGCCGTCATAGTCAAACTGGTTCTGCTTCCGGGGAATCAGACAGATTGACTATTTCCACACCATTCTCACAGGTTCCTTCGTCGATACGCGATGTACCGGCAGACATCCCGCGACTGAAAGCATGAGAATGATTCGACCCCGGTTCCGAAACAAGTCCCGCTTCGGCAAGAATGCGCTGGCGAACGTCCTCGGCCAGTTCCGGCCAGACACGCGTCAACTCGAATAATCGCGAATCGACAAATCTCGACGCCAGATCGCCGCCATCTGCACCACCTGGGCGCACCACTTTGGCTACTGTCTTCTCGAAAACCCCCGCGTTTTCTGCACTGGTTCGACTCCTCTCCAACGCAGTTCGCGGGGCTGAATCGTCGACTCCTGCACCGACACAAGCAGCCGCCATGAACTCGCTTCGTCTTCGCGCCGTTTGCTGCGCTGAGCGTTCCTCTCGGCTACACTGTGCAGGGAGTCCGCCTGCACGCCGAAGGGTGACCGCGACCTAATTGAACGCAGAACCTGTGGTCATTGTCTACCAGGACAGTAAGAACCCGGCCGTCGCAGATCCCGTTCGAAAGCTCGAAGGTACCAATTCACTTGTGCATATCAGTAAATGCCACACTGCCACGCCATACCGACTGCGCTGCCCTTGAGTCGGCAATTCCCGCTGAGTTGAAGCTTCGACTGCTTCGCGGGGCGTTGCAGGATGAGACCGTCGCATCCGACCGGTTCGGATTCACGCCGTTCCGCAATTCGCCGCTCGAACGACAACTGCCCTGCAACGATGAACTCGCTTTGATGACGCGGCTCCACTGTGACTGCTGGACCAGCCTGGCATCCGGTAAACCGTCACGCAAAGAGCTGCGGCTGGCGAACGATTTTCCGGGCGATGCTGCAGAGAATCGACCGTTTTGGGCTCCTGATCCACTTTGGCACCTACTCAGACGACTTCGTCTCGCGGGTCCGGAATTGCGATGTGTGAGTCACTACGATTGCCTGAACGACTTTTGCGTGACACTCTGTACGAGATGACACCGAATTGATCGTCCGGAAAACAAACGATCAAAGTCGTGAGCAACTCAAACGGTGATTGCCGGTCGGCGTGCCGAGTCCTCGGCCAGGCGTCACGTCCAACCTGCCGGAGCATGTGCCACATCTGGCTTTGCCCGTGTTTTCCGTTGTCTGACTGAGGCGGCCGGCACAGCCCGTGGCACACGTCACCAGTCCAGGAATCTCCGGCCGTTCGTCAGTGCCACCGGCCGTGATATTTGAGCCCAATATTGTCCGAAGGGAAACTTCGGCGCTTTGGCAGCGTTTTCGAGTTTGCTGTTTCATTTGCCTCGCGTCCCGGCATGAAAGTACCAGCGGCGGGACAGCCACGCCGCTCCTGACTGCATCATGATCCGGCGTGAGGTGACGATGAGAATTCTGGCGAATTCCGGGGACGACTGTTACTCGTACCCCTATGAAGGCAGTGTCTCCGCGTGGCGCATCAGACGATCTGTCGGCCGCGGAGGTCGCAACGACCGCGACGACGTGCTGAAGATCCAGAAGCTGCTGAATCTGATTGAGCCCACAGACGGCGGTCCTTCCGTGGCACTGGTCGAGGACGGCTGGATCGGACCAAAGACAAACAGTGCCATTGCGCACTTCCAAAGCGTCCAGCAGACGGGCAGTGATGGACGAGTGGATCCGTTCGGTCCGACACTCAAGCGGATGAATGAGGTGTCGAAGCCGCGGCTGGGCGTGAACAATGCGGCTCTGCTGGCGCGCGTCGCCGCTGCAATGGGCACGCTGACGCAGATCGTCACGAAAGGCCAGCGAACAGTTGAACGGGCGATGGACTACCTCCGGTTCGGAGACGGCATATTTTCTTCCAAACGCGACTACGAGATGGCGGATCTGTATTTCGACTTCAAACGGTTGTCACAGTCACAGACTCAGGCTGCGCTGGTTTCGATCCGCACAACGTTCCGGCGTGCCTGGACAGCTCTGAACAGCCCGCCCAGTCCCGTCACCGAGGAAATCCGCTGGGTGTTTCCATATTTACAATCGATCCGCTTGGCCACAGCCACTACGCCTATGTACCCACCTGGAAATCGCATGAGAAACGCGAACATCCGGACGTGCATACCGGTCATGTGTACCTGTGTCGAAAAATGGAACAGGCGCCGGACGACAAGTTCGCCCATATTCTGGTCCACGAACTGTTTCACTTCGTGGATGATGAAAACTACCTGCGCATTCGCGACCCCGGTTACCGCGAAAAAGTATTCAAGCTGACTCACAAGCAGCGTATGGCAAATGCTGACAGCTACGCGCTGCTGGCTTCCCACGCGCACTTCGGCCGCGAAAGACTGCTGGTGAGTCAGCCGACCCTGCGACCTCACATTCCCGCTCACCTGAGGTGAATTCAGGAGTTGCGCCGGCCGTAGCGCCGATCCACAATGGATCGTTCGTACCATCTCCTGCCGCCCCCGGCCGCTGCTCCGGGACGCGTTCGACGTGCAGGACCGGTGGATGCGCGGCCTGCGTCACGATAATCGGCGCGAAGCCTGATGCCTGGCAGGTCCTGGAAAAATCTGCCGACGGGCTGTGGACGATCGCGCCGGTGACGCACAGGTTTCGGGATCTGCCTTCCCGAACCGGCGTCAATGACCGACGAAAGCAGAGCCGGCGCAGGCTGACGGGTGAAACTGCGGAATGTCCCGAGATCGGCTTTTCCGATTGCGATGTCACGGCAACCTGCGACGACCTGAACGAGTGGGCAGACGCTTTGTTGTTTCGCGGTTGCTGACGGTTGCCGGAATCGCGATCGCTCAAAGTGACGCGAACGGCGAAATTCAGAATCGGACGAACCGGCAGAAATTGACGATGCAATATTCCGCCGGGGAACTTACGGATCCGCGGTACCAGTTTCGACGAGTATCTGTCCGGGATGGATTCCGGTTATCGCCAGTCGCCTGAAATGGAGATTCACGCGGACTCTGGCCATTGTCCAACCGGAAACGTCCGACCCGTTCAACGCGCGAAGTTCTTCGCCGCATTCGCTGTCAGGGCCGGCCGTTTCAACTGTGAGGTAACGACTTCATGCCGTGCCGCCGTCCCCGACGTTCATCCCGTCGTTCCAATGCTCTTGCTTTGTGTGTCACCGCGATCAGTGTTGGCCTGTTGTACACAAGTTTCGATCCGGCACCGGCCGGAGAAAACGGCACGTCGCTGACAACAACAAGCCTGAGTTCTTCCGGAGTGGATTTTGAAGTCCCGCTGCCCGTTGACATTGTGGACATGCCGCTTCCGGGTGACACGGACGCTGCGACGGTCGCGGCTGATGATTCGTCAACCGCCGCTGCGCCAGCGGTTCGCGGCAGTTATCTGAATGATCAGGAAACGATCAGGTTCAGTCTGCTGCTGCTGCAGGATGGCGCCCGGATGCTGGAATCCGTCGAACGCTATACGGCAGCGTTCCATAAGCAGGAACGCATCAACGGCGATATGACGGAAGCTCAGTCAATCGATCTGAAGATCCAGCACTCACCACACTTCGCCGTCTATATGAAGTGGCGAAACTTTGACAAGGGCCGTCAGGTTCTCTACAGCGATGAATACGAAGACGGCAATATGGTCGTCAAGCTGGGTGGACTGAAGGGCCGTTTCATCCCGGCCGTGAAACTGAATCCGCTCAGCGGACAGGCAATGGCGGAATCACGTCACCCGATTACTCAGGCGGGAATCCTGGGAATGCTGAAGGAGATGATTGTCCATCGCCAGAATGATCTGAAGCACGGGCACGGCATGAAATGCACGCGGCTTCCGAACCAGGAATTCGACGAACGCGACTGCTACTGTTTTCTCTATGAGTACGATTCGCCGGAGTTCTCCGAGCTATACCGGAAAAGCGTCGTACTGATTGACACACGACGGAATATTCCGATGCTGGTCCGGAACTATACCTGGGCCGTTGAATCCGAAGGACTGTCCACCGAAGAACTCGACAAGCTGACGCTCATCGAAAACTATTCCTTCACCGAAGTCGACTTTGACCGGGAACTTGTGGCCACAGACTTCAGCCGCGAGAACCCGAAGTACCGCATGTGAGTTGCGACGGACGCTGACGCTTGAGCGACAGAGCCGCGGAACGAAAGCCTGTGGTTGCGAGAGCGATGGATGATCAGACAGGCAACTTTTTCGCGGATGCCGCTACTCAGCCAGAATCGCCACCACTTCGGTTTGCGGTTCGCCTCCGGTCACCTGAACAGTTCCGTCGGCGTGGATATAAACATCGACTTCACTGCGGATGCCGAAGTCGGGCAGATAGATCCCCGGTTCGATTGTGAACAGCGTGCGGGGCAGAATTCGCCTGGTTTCGTGAGTTTCCAGGTTGTCAATGTGAGTGCCGTTGCCGTGCGTTTCTCTGGCCATGCTGTGGCCGGTCCGATGACAGAAGTCGCCGCCATACCCGGCCGCTTCGATCACACTCCGCACGGCATCGTCGACCTGCCATCCCTGCAGTGACTCGCCGGTGGCAAATGCTTTGCGAACGCAGTCAATTCCCGCGTCGCGGGCCGCTGCGACGATATCAAAGACCTTTGCATATTTTTCCGGAACTGTCTTGCCCACGTAGCCGGTTCGCGTCAGATCGCTGTAGATGCCGTCCGGCTGGTCCAGCTTTGCCCACAGGTCAACCAGCACAAAGCTGCCTTCGCGAATCGTGGTATTGGTTCCGGTTCCGGTTTCATAGTGCGGGTTTCCGCCGTTTCCGTCGACTCCCACAATCGGCGGGTGATAGGTCGTCATCCTGTTGTCGGCAAAGTGCTGCATGATGAGGTCGCGGACGGCGACTTCCTGCACAGTGCCTCCGGACCGCACCTGATCGGCGATGAAAGCCCAGACTTTTCCGAACGCCGCATCGGTAAGTTCGGATGCTTTCAGGTGCAGCCGCAGTTGCTCGTCGGTCAGTGTCGCTTCAAACAGCGAAATCAGATCTCCCGACGACACCACATCGCAGCCAAACGAACGCACCAGCTCCACGGTTCCCGCATCGACTCGCGAAATATAGGGATTCGCATTGCGCGGCGAATATTCCATCGCGACAGTTTTCGCGCCGCGAACCATCTGCTCGACACCGGCGTTCAGTTCCTGCCAGGTCAGGTAGATGTGTTTGTCACCGGGCAGATGGTCCAGCACATCACTTTCAATGCGATGCACAAGTTTCGACGGTGTTCCTTCAGCGGGAACAAAATAGAAGAACCGCCGGGACGCCACGAAGTCACCGGGCAACTGCAGGACTCGCTGAGCGAGCACGTTGCTGCCCCGAAAGTCATACAGCAGCCAGCCATCGAAACCAAATTCGGACAGAGCGTTCTGAATCGCCGTCAGATCAAACATGCTCATCCACCGTTCGAACGATGCGCGAATTCATGACCGCACCTTCGGGAAGTCGAACCGGATGCCGGGTGGCATTGCCGTCAACCGAAACGATGACTTCACCGGCACAGGGAGGCAGTTCGGCAGGGTGACGCAGATAGACGCTGTCCGGACCGACCTTAGCGAGGTCAAATGCCGTCCCGTTCGCGTGCAATGTCAGTCGCACTTCGGCAGAATATGGCTTGTTTACGGAGTCAATCATGGCGGCCACCGTACCGATTTGGAATATTTGCGAGTCTGGTCGCTTCACGAGCGGAACGTGAACTTACGCGACCGGTTGATCTTCAATCTGGCGAGGATACCAAGTGCCGTGTATGGCTGGCAAGAAGAGGCGAAAGATCGTGTTAAGCGTTACGCCGATTCCCGCGGAATTCAACTGACCGATTGGCTGGGACAGGGGTTCGATGGTGTCGTCGTGAGAACGAACGTGAAAACGGCATTGAAAGCCCTGGCATTCGAGCCGCTGTATCAGAAGGAACGCGATGTCTATCTGCGGCTTCGGGAACACCAGGTGCAGGAGATCATGGGATTCTCCGTGCCGGTGATGTTCGCGTTCGACGACGATTTGTGGGTCATTGAAATGGAAGTCGTCACGCCTCCCTACGTTCTGGACTTTGCCGGCGCGTACCTTGACCGGCGACCCGATTTTCCCGACGACGTGATGGAAGAGTGGCAGGCGGACAAGCTGGAGCAATTCGGCGAAGAACGCTGGTCCGTCGTTCGATCATTGATGGCCCACTTCGCTCGCATGGGAATTCATCTGGCCGATGTGAAACCGGGGAACGTAACGTTCGCGGACTGATGCGGTGTCGCGCCGCGCGGCTCGGCGGGAGCCTCGCCCTCCCGATCGTCCGTCGCAGATCTGCATTCATCAATTCGCGACTGACACTGCTCTACGCTGCGTCTTCGCGGCGCAGTTTTTCGATCTGGCCTTCGGACAGCCGCACGATGCGATGGGCCAGCCGGGCGACGGCTTCGTCGTGAGTGACCATCACGATCGTTAGCTGGCTGTCCTGATTCAGCCGGTTCAGCGTTTCCATGATTTCACCGCCGGTCGACGAATCCAGATTCCCCGTGGGTTCATCGGCCAGCAGGATTTCCGGTTTGCCGATCAGTGCCCGGGCGATGGCGCCGCGCTGCATTTCGCCGCCGGAAAGTTCGGACGGGCGGTGTTTGATGCGATGTTCCAGGCCGACCTGCTGCAGAATGTCCATCGCCTGTTCTCGCACCTGTTTCCGCTGCTTCCAGTAGCTGAACAGCGAATGGCGAATCATCAGCGGCGTCATCACGTTTTCCAGCAGCGTGAGTTCCGGCAGCAGATGATAGAACTGAAAAATGAAGCCGAACACGTGATTGCGAAGCTGATCGCGGGCCTTCTGGTTCAGGTTGTCAATCCGGCGGCCTTCCAGCAGCACTTCGCCAACGTCCGGTGAATCCAGCAGGCCCATGACGTGCAGCAGCGTGCTTTTTCCGGAACCGCTCTGACCGACCACGGAAACAAATTCGCCGCGATTGGCGGCCAGTCCGGCGCCGCGCAGGACGGGGATTTTGTGTTCGCCCTTGGTGTAGGCTTTTTCGATCGCCAGAGCGGAAATCAGCGGTTGATTCATGCGGACAGTTTCAGTCATGGGGATTCCAGTTTGCGATGGTCCGTATTCAGCGATTTGCGTTCAGTTGGCAAACTGAACACGGGAAACTGAATGTTCCTCTGCCCCTACTCGTACCTCAGAGCACGAACGGGATGCAGCCGGGAGGCTCGGCGAGCGGGAAGGACGCTGGCCAGCACGGCGATGCCCACCGCACCGAGTGCCACGCAGAACACCATCATCGGACTGACCTGAGTGGGGATTTCGAAGAAGTAGTAGATCTTTTCGTCGAACACTTTGCGGCCCGTCAGCCAGCTCAGAGCGTCCTCAATCTGGTTGATGTATTTCACGAACAGCAGGCCGATGGTGACTCCCGCCGCGCTGCCGACGATGCCCAGGCCAAGTCCGTAGCTGAGGAAGATCGACATCACTCCCGCGGAACTCGCACCCAGCGATTTCAGAATGCCGATGTCCCGGGTCTTTTCCACGACGATCATGAAGAAAATCGCCAGGATGCCGAAGCCCGCGACGGCGATGATCAGAAAAAGCAGCACGTTCAGGATGGCGGTTTCGACGTCGACGGCCGACAGCAGCAGTCCCTGCTTGGCTTCCCATGTCCTGACGGATACTTCGCCGGGCAGAAAGGCCGCCTGCAGCCGCCTGACGACTTCTTCCGCGTCGTCATAGTTCTTCAGCTTGATCTGAATGGACGTAATCGCTTCGGAACCCGGCACAACCAGGCCGTTTTCCCGCCGCACCATGCCGCGGACCTTCTGAAGTTCATCCAGATTCATAAGCACAAGATTGCCATCGTATTCGCTCATGCCACTGCGAAACAGGTCGACAACGGTGGCCTGAAAACTGACCGGTGTGGGAGGCGTACCGGCCGTCATTGTTGTAATGATGATGTCCTCACCGGGTTTCTTCATGTAGTGCTTTTCCGACTTGCCGGTGCGGGGATCTTCGGCCAGAAAACTGACGAGTCCGTCACCGATGTAGATGCGAGCCGCAAGCGGCGCACCATTCGGAGCCTGGCCGCCGGGCACATGTTCCGGAAACGGATCGTCCGCGAAGACCGGAGGAGGCGCCGGCGCGGCCGATTCGGCGAGGTGACCATCGCCGGCGGGGAATGCTTCGTCGCTGGATTCGAATTCCGGAGCGGCGATGTCTTCGGGAACGTTGCCAGGCGGCGCGTCGTGCGCCTGATCTGACGTTGCCGGCGTTCGGCGTTCCGGCTGCAGGAACAGAGCTTCCTCTGACTTGACCAGTTTGCGGTATTCGGCGCTTTGCGGAGTCAGATTCCAGCCCAGAGGTTCATCTTCGGAACGCTCAGCCGGCTGCACGACGCGACCGTCCTCGATGACCGGGTTGTAGCTGGCAAGGTAACTTCGCAACGGGCCGACGCTGGCTTTTCCTGCCGGGTCAATGCCGACGACGATCACGTCGGTGGTGTAGTTCTCACCAGTCAGCGGATCGCTAAACGTAATCATCGCCGGAACTTCGACCGTGGGCGTCATCGCTGCGACGTAGTCTCCGACAGCGTCCCGGACGCGGGCCATCTGAGCGTCGGCGTCGCGGATGCCGTCCATGCTGCGGGCTTCGACGACAATATCCGCCAGAAACCCGTGAATTCGGTCCCGCATTTCATTGCTGAAGCCGGCCATCACGCTGTTGACGACAATCATCGTCGCCACGCCCAGCATGACGCTGATGATGCTGGCCAAAGCAATATAACGTGTCCGCAAATACCGCAGGCACAGCAGCAGTTTGTACATCGTCGGCACTCCCTTGCCCTTGAGATGACAGCTTCAAGCCGGTGAGAAGTCGGCTGCAACGCGGCTCCACCGGGCTCCCGGAGGATGAAGCGGCGCGGATTCTGGCAGATCCTGCCGATTCGGGCAATGGGAGGTCAGGCGACGGGACGTGCGTGCAGGGGTGCAGCACTGGTTCTCAGGTTCCGGCCTGGGAACCGATATCCTCGATGCTTTGCTTCGCCGCGGGCCGTGATGCATTCGAATGCAGGTTGGCCCGCCAGAATGGACGGCAGGGAGTCGGTGAGCGGACGGCGGTCGAATGTTGAACGGCGAACCTGAGCATCGGGAACCGACATTCCCCAACCGGAGCTTGCAAACTCGTGGAACGAGCGGATTCAGTCGTCGGATCCGCCTTCATGCCGCAGCAGCGGGAAGAAGATTACATCGCGGATGCTGCGGCTGTTGGTCAGCAGCATCACCAGCCGATCGATGCCGATCCCGAGTCCTCCGGCCGGAGGCATTCCGACTTTCAGTGCTTTGACGAAGTCGTGGTCCATTTTGGCCATGGAGTCTTCTTCGGACAGGCCCTGCAGTTGAGTTCGAAACAACTGCTCCTGCAGCCGGGGATCGTTGAGTTCCGTGTACGCGTTCGCCAGCTCCATGCCCTGGATGAACAACTCGAAACGTTCGGCGATCTCCGGATTGTCGCGCTTGCGTTTCGTCAGAGGACAGATTGACGCGGGATAGTCGATTACGAAGACCGGCCCCTGCAGATGATCTTCAACGGTGGCTTCGAAGACTTCGTTGACGACGACATCCGGATGAACTCCGGCGGTTTCGATTCCGTGCTTCGCGGCGACTGCGGCGACGGAAGCGGCGTCCGACATGTCGCAGCCGGCGTGTTCCCGAAACAGATCGCTGTAAGTTCTGCGCGGCCAGGGAGGCGTCAGATCGATGGTATCTTCGCCCCACGGCAGCACCAGCGAATCACTGACGGACCTTGCGGCGTTGACGACGATCTGTTCCGTCAGTTCCATCATCGTTTCGTAGTTGCCGTACGCCTGATAGATCTCAATCATCGTGAATTCCGGATTATGAGTCGCGTCGACTCCTTCGTTCCGGAAGACACGTCCGATTTCAAACACCCGCTCGATACCGCCCACCATCAGCCGCTTCAGATGCAGCTCAAGTGCGATTCGCAGATAGAGCTCCATATCGAGTGTATTGTGATGCGTCACGAACGGACGCGCGGCGGCTCCGCCGGCGACCGCGTGCAGGACCGGCGTTTCGACTTCGTGGTAGCTTTGTTCACGCAGCGTCCGACGGACAGAATCCAGGATCCGTGACCGCCGCAACATGCGGTCCAGCACACCGTCGTTGTAGATCAGATCCAGATACCGCTGCCGAAGCAGTGTTTCGATGTCCTTGACGGCGTGGAATTTTTCGGGCGGCTGAGCCAGCGACTTGCACAGAATGGTGAGCCGCTCGACCTTCACCGATTCTTCTCCGGAATCGGTCCGCCAGGCTTTGCCGTCGATGCCGATCAGGTCGCCCAGATCCAGGGTTCCCATCAGTTCCCACTGTTCTTCCGTCAGGTCGCCGCGGGAAAACAGCAGTTGAATGCGGCCGGTCTGGTCTTTGATGTCGTAGAACCGCAGCTTGCCGGCTTTTCGCCGCAGCATGATTCGTCCGGCGACTCGCAGGTCAGGCCCTGACACGCCGGAGTCCGCCGGCACCAATTGGCGGGCCGCTTGAATCGCCATGCGTCCGTCGAATCGCTGTCCCCACGGATCGTGGCCGAGACTTTCGATCTTTTCGAGCTTTTCCAGACGCGCCTTTTCAAAGCGGTCCGGCTTCGTTTCTGACATTTCGACTGAGATCCTGCACCGGTAAATCGTGACCTGACAAGCGGCGCGGAATCTTGCGGGAACGAAACAGAAACGTCAAACGACGAAGATCTGACGGGCAACGCTGTGACGCATTTGAATCGCTTGGCCCGCGGCAGAAAGCCAGGTTGCGGGCAACCTGTACTGCCTGGCCATCGGCCACGGTTCAAGCGTTAAACGCGGTTGCGGACGCGCACAAAAAAAGCCGGACTGAGTTTTGGCTCAGTCCGGCTGAGGATTGTTTCGCGGCGTCCGCTTAAAGCGGCAGCGCTTCGTTTCTGTCATGCGTCAGTTCGGACTGTCGAGTTCCGAAGTCGCACAGTTCTTCGCGAACAATGTTCATCGCCTTGGGAGCTTCAATTCCGATTCGAACCGAATTCGGACCAATGCGAACGACCGTGATGGCGACATCGTCTCCGATCAGGATTCGTTCGCCCGACTTGCGTGACAAAACCAGCATGTGATTTCTCCCTGTCCTTCCGTGATTCGGACTTCCCTGCTCCGACCGGGCCTGTCAACACGACATCGACAGGATAAAGAATTTGCCGCCACCAATCCCGCTTCGGCCGATTCTGCCGACATCACATTGACTGCGACATCAGAACGATAGCAGCCCGCAAAAAGACTGCCAACCCCAATCTGCACAATTCACAGGCTGCTTAAATTCTGCGCAAAATCTTAATCTGCCGAACTGCTTAGTTTTTGAGCAACGCCGAAATCGGAGCCGCCTGCCAATCTGGCACTCACTGGCTTCGGTTGAATCCGGACTTGCGATTTGGTCTGCTTCCCTTGGTTTTTTCGGGGAAAACATCGGTTCCGCGGGCGACGGCGGACACTGTGGAGGATCAGTTCGTGACCAGAATCGGAATCATTGGAATCGGCTTCATGGGCTACACGCACTTCGAGGGAGCCCGTGATCTGCAGGGTGCCCGCGTCACCGCCATCGCGACTCGCGACGCAAAAAAACGGTCGGGCGACTGGAATGGAATCCAGGGCAACTTCGGGCCGCCCGCGGGTTCCGTCGACGTCTCCGGGCTGAAGTGCTACGCCGACTATCACGACCTGCTGGCCGATCCGGACATCGATCTGGTTGACGTCTGCGTGCCCACGGACAAGCACAGCGACGTGGTGCTCGAAGCTCTGAAGGCCGGCAAACCAACGCTGGTGGAAAAGCCGATCGCCGTTGATCTGGACGAAGCCACTCAGATGGTGGCCGCCGCCGAAACCGCCGGAGTCCCGTTGCTGGTGGCTCACGTGCTGCCGTTTTTCCCCGAGTTTCGGTTCGTCACGGAGGCGGTCCGGTCGGGAGAATTCGGTTTACTGAAAGCCGGTCACTTCAAGCGAGTCATCTGTCCGCCGGAATGGTCCAGCGGCATGTCGGATTTCCGGAAACTCGGCGGTTGGGGCATCGATCTGCACATTCACGACAACCACTTCATCGCTCACGCCTGCGGCCGGCCCGACGCCGTGTTTTCCACCGGCCTGCTGCAGGACGGTTTGGTCAACCACGTGCATACCTCTTATATCTACCCGGATGGCGGTCCGGCGGTGACGTGCGTCAGCGGCGGCATCGCGGCGAAGGGATTTCAGTTCGGCCACGGCTTCGAACTTTACTTCGACGACGCCACTGTGCTGTACGACGCCGGAACCTACGGAGGCGAGTGGGTGGTCAACCGCCCGTTGACGGTGATTCGCAATGACGGTTCGGTGACGGTTCCGGAATTGGCCGGCGGAGACAAGTGGTGTTCAGCGTTCACGCGGGAACTGGAAACCGCAGCTTCGGCGCTGCAGGGAAACCAGGACGCGGGGCCGCTTTCGTCGTCGCTGGCACTGGACGCGCTAAAGATGTGCTACGCCGAAGCGGAAAGCATCGCGAGCGGAAAAGCGGTCGGCTGCTGATGGTCGGCCAGACGCGATGATTGGAGTGCGATGGTTCAGCGTCGCCCTGGATTTCGAGAATTTGTCGGATTCCGCGTTGTCGCTCGATTCAACGAAAATCGCTGACAAGGCGAAAAGGAAAGCGGCGACGAGTCACCGCAGTCCAAAGTTGCTTCATGTTACAGCGCTCGCCGCGAACGACCGATCGCCGCTTCCATGACCGCATTTCCCGACGAACGTGACACCAACTGGCGGCGACGTCTTCGTTCGGCAGTCCTGAAATGGTACGACGGAAATGGCCGCCGGCTGCCGTGGCGCGAGTCGGCGGATCCGTATCGCATCTGGGTCAGCGAAATCATGCTGCAGCAGACCACGATCGCGGCGGTGATTCCGTACTTCGAACGTTTCACGCAGCGCTTTCCCGACGTCAACGCGCTGGCAGCCGCGGATCAGTCGGAGGTGCTGCGATTGTGGGAAGGACTCGGCTACTACAGCCGGGCTCGCAATCTGCACAAAGCCGCGATCGAAATCGTGGATCGGTTCGCCGGAACGTTTCCTGATTCTGCGGCGGAACTCGTTCAACTTCCCGGCATTGGACGCTACACGGCGGGAGCGATCGCGTCCTTTGCGTTCGGTCAGCCGGCCGGGATTGTCGAAGCCAACACTCTGCGGCTGTATTCGCGTTTGATCGCAATGACACAGGATCCCCGCGGCACGGCTGGTCAGAAAACGCTGTGGAGTTTCGCCGACTGGATCGTCGCCCCCGGACGACCGGCCGATTTCAATCAGGCCGTCATGGATCTCGGATCGACGGTGTGCCGGCCGACAGCCCCGGAATGTTCGGCGTGTCCGCTGAAGTCCTGCTGTGCGGCCTTTTCGCGCGGCATGCAGGAATCGATCCCGCTGGCCGGAAAGAAGCCCGGCGTCACCGACGTCACCGAAGTGTCAATCGCCGTACGCCGCGGCGGGCGATACCTGCTGCGTCAGCGGACGTCGGACGAACGCTGGGCCGGGTTGTGGGATTTCGTGCGTTTCGAAGTTGCGGACGACGACGTTCGCAATCTGGACGTGCCGACTCGCCCGCAGCACTCGGCAGCAGCGGCAGGCTGTTCTGTTTCGCGAACTACAAGCGACGCAGCACCCGCTTTCGAGCAGCGTCGCAGCGGAATTCGAAACTCGCACGGGGCTGCGAATTTCCGGCGTTGTGCCTGTCGTGCAGATTATGCATACCGTGACGCGGTACCGGATTCGGCTGCTGTGCCTGGTGACGGATGACGCACAGGGCCGCGTGTTGCGGACTTCCGGATACCGCTGGTTTCCCGCGTCGAAGCTGGCAAGTCTGCCGTTGTCGACCAGCGGCCGGAAGTTCGCGGACACTCTGGTTTGAACCGACACCGGCCGCGTCAATCAGATCGGTGCGTGCCGAAAGTCAATGGACCGCGCCGCGAACGGCGGAAGACTCCGCGAACCACAATTGTCCCGTTCAAAACCGTGCGGCGCCGGAATTCGGCCGCACTTTGGAAGTGCACCGGGTGGTTTCCCTGTTGCGGTCATGGAATGGTTTGGCGGACGCAGTTTTCCCGCGTATGCTGGTGACTGGCTGCGGTGGTTGTCGACCACGATGACGGCGCTGGCGGGCCGCAACGGTGGTCGTTCGAGGAATCAGCGACTCGCACACGGATCGTTCGGAGCGGAATTCGTTTACGTTCGAAAGCGAGTCTTCGCTCTGCGTTTGAGGCTCAGAATTCAAGTCTCACACCGGCGGAACGGGCGCGACGCGGACCGGAATGTCGGGGAACAGGAACTTCGCGAATTGGAAATCGGTCGGCCGGGAAGTGGTGTCCATGCCGGGAAATCGCACAACCTCGCACTCCGCCACCGATTTCGGCAAGTTGCCGGGAGCGGCCGCCAGTGTTGCAGGGTCGGACAGTGCTTCGGTGCTGCACAAGGTTCGCCGGCGGCCTCGGGCACGACACCGCCGCCGCGGTCAGGCTCCTGCGTGGATTCAGTGGCTGGCCCGGAAGGCCGGAACGCTTCGAGCGTTTCTGACTCAGACAGTTCCCGGCTACGCGGCCGATCACCGTGAGGAAGTGCTGACGACCAGCGTCAGCTTTGTGGCTCACCTGTTTGTGGCGCTGATCCTGGCATTCTGGATGCTGCCGCCGGAAGCTCTGGACGGCTGGGGCATTCTTTCAACGCGAGTTGTCGAGGAAGACCCGCCGGAAGTCGTTGACGTGCAGGATGTCGTCCAGCCGGATTCGCTGAAGGATCTGGAAGTTGAAAGCCAGTTGCAGCAGTTGGTGTCAGCAATCGAAGACGGTCGCAACACGGATGTCCTGAAGGAAATTCAGGAACAGGACCTGGCGCTGGATCTTGAGCCGGTCGATGCCGACATCCAGCGGCTGTTCAAGGAAGGCGACTTTGGAGGCCGGACGGGGCTTGGCAGAAAGGCGGCGGTGAAGCGCTTCGGAGGTACCGTCGAAAGTGAACGCGCCGTGAACCTGGGACTGAAGTGGCTGGCGGGAATTCAGCGTCAGGACGGTTCGTGGAGTTACGACGATGTCGGCGCAGAAGCTCAGCCGGGAAGTTTGAACACAACTCAAATGGGCGCCACGTCAATGGCGCTGCTGTGTTTTCTGGGAGCCGGACATTCTCACGCAACTGACGGGCCGTACAAAGACGTCGTGCTGAACGGTCTGAAGTACCTTGGCCGCAACGCCGTCGTGTCGCAGGGACTGGCCGACATGCGCGGGAATGCTCAGGGGAATTCCGGCATGTATGTGCAGGGCCTGGCGACGATCTGTCTGACGGAAGCGCATGCTCTGGAACCTGACGATACCGACATCACAAAGATGGCGGGCATGGCGGTTGCCTTCATCGAACGCGCGCAGGATCCGCGCGGCGGCGGCTGGCGCTATCAGCCTCGACAAAAGGGAGACACCAGCGTCGTCGGCTGGCAGGTGATGGCTCTTCGCAGCGCGAAGTCAGGAGGCCTGCGGGTCGATAACAGCGTGCTTCGCGACGCCCGCAACTTTCTGGTGTCCGTGCAGACTCACGGCGGAGCTCGTTACACCTACATGCCGGAGCGTGATCACGGCAGCATCCCGACGATGACCGCCGTCGGACTGTTGTGCCGAATGTACATGGGCTGGCGTCAGGACACCGAAGCACTGAAGGAAGGTGTTGAGTACCTGTCGGCCATCGGGCCCAGCAGCAACGACATCTACTACAACTACTACGCGACTCAGGTCGTGCATCACTGGGGCGGCGACGTCTGGACGAAGTGGAACAACCGCATGCGAGACCAGCTTGTGGAGACTCAGATTCAGGACGGTCCGGCGGCCGGAAGCTGGCCCGTCACGGATCCTCACGGTGGTTCGGCGGGACAGTTGTATCAGACGACGCTCAGCATTCTGACGCTGGAAGTCTACTATCGACACCTGCCGCTGTACCGGCAACTGGACGAATAGAACGGCGCCGGCTCGGACCAAACGATTAAGGAGCGTCGACGGTGTTTGGTGGCGCGATGTCCGCAGCGGTGGTTTCGGCGGAAGCGGCGTCGGTTGCAGAAGGCAGCGTCGTCACCGCAGCATTTTCCTGCGCGGTTTGACGATCCTGCTGCGAGGCTGCGCGCAGAACCCATTCCGAGTTCACCTGGTACCACTGATAGGCCAGCATGGAGGCCACGGGCAGCAGTGTCAGCGCGACTACCAGGTTCAGCTTTTCTCCGAAGGTCATCGGCGGTTTCCTGCGAGTTTCGCTTTCGCGCTGCTTCATCGCTTCTTCATACCACCGAGCGCTCATCAGCTCCTGTTCGGCCATCTTTCAGACTCCGCGAGAGATCTGCGCGTCGCCCCGAAGTTGAGGACTCAGCGCGGCGTAACGGAAGCCCGACCTCTGCGACATCAGGCAGTTCGGTCGAGTCGTTCCGGTGCGGCTCCGCAGGAGAATCCTAAGACAGGAATGGCCCCCTTCCGGAAAGCACGCAGGCAAATCCTGCGAATTCTGGTTACTCCTCCCCGCAGGGGATGAATTTTCGGAGCAACTGCTACGTTACTCCGGGTTAGCGTGAGCCGTGAAGGCCCTGGTGCGACTGGCGAATTTTGTCGACCAGCATCTGATTGCGCAACTGAGCTTCCGCGACGGCTGCCTGAGCGTCGGCAATGGCCTGTTCCTGCTGGCTTCGCACGTTTTCCGAGTAGGCATTGATCTGTGCCTTCTTTTCGGCGATGTAGTTGTCGGCGGTCTGCCAGCACATGCCAACCGCCAGCACCAGCGCGGCCGGCCCCAGCGTCATGGCCGCAAGGAAGTTGACCTTTTCGGCGGACGTCCGGGGCGGCTGAGTGTTCTTCATCGAGTTGTATTCACGCCGAACCTCGTATTCTGCTTCCTCAAGCAGCTGAGCAGTTACCAGTTTCTGATCGGCCATGTTCCGACTCCCGAAATCACTGTGTGAGAAAACATGCACGCAACGATAGAACACGCAGGTGAGCTTTCCCGGGAATGACCAGAATTCTCCGACTCACCGGCAGTCCCGGCGCCGGCCGTGTGAATTCAACGGAATAATCCGGCCGTACCCGCAGGAACAGCCCGACACCGCCGCCAGGCACCGCCGGTTCGGTTATTCCGATTCTTCCAGCCGACGGAGGGGTGCGTTCAGGGTCGCGCCGGGAATCGGTCCGCCTTTCTGCAACCGGCGTGTCACCGGTGCGATTCGGTGACCGGTGCGCGGTGGTCGTCAGGAAACCGCGTAGGCCATCTTCAGCGCGGAAACGATCTGTTCCGGAGCGTCGTCCTGCAGCAGGACCGGGTGGTGCAGTGTCAGCAGGCCGGAATGCAGCGCGGCGGCATTCTTCAGGTCGCCGACGGCTCGGAATCGGCTTTTGCTGTGTGTCAGATTCAGTGCCGGGAATCCCGCGTCGATGGCGATTCCCTGCGATCGGCATCGGCGCGAAATGTCGTCGCGATCGATCTCCGGGTGATTGTGCAGAAGTGCGAGCTTGTAGAACGCCGGCATGTTCGACGTGGTCGCGGGATCAGGGTCGATTGCCGCGCGGCAAAAAGCTGCAGGCTCATTCACGTCGTCCAATAACGAAAGCAGCCGGCGCACATGACGAAGTCGCGTGGCATTGCGTTCGTCGAGCTGCCGCAGTTGAGGAAGCAGGACGGCGGCCTGCATTTCGGACAACGGATAGGCGTCGTTGCCGCGCTGAGTGTAAAGCCGAATTCGCTGAGCGTACGTTGCGTTGCCGGTCACGATCGCTCCGCCGCGACCGGACGTCAGAAGTTTGCTGCCACCGAAACTCAGCACGCCGATGTCGCCGACCGACCCCGCGCGGTGGCCGTCCAGGGTTGCTCCCGCCGCCTGACAGGCATCTTCGATGACCGGGATGCCGTGTTCGGATGCGACGTTCATGACATCCGAAAGACGGGCCAGGCTGCCGTGCAGATGGCTGCACACGATGGCTTTCGTTCGTTCGGAAATCGCGGCCGGCAATTCATCCGGATCCATCACCGGCAGTCCGGGCAGCGTGTCGATCAGTACCGGCACGGCTCCTGTGATCAGAACATTCGCGAAATTCGCCTTGTAGTCGTAGGCCGCAAGAATCACTTCGTCACCAGGCGAGACGCCGACGGCTCGCAGAGCAAGTTCAATGGCGGACGTCCCGCTGCTGCACA
Organism: Planctomycetaceae bacterium; assembly: GCA_041398785.1. NCBI lineage: Bacteria > Pseudomonadati > Planctomycetota > Planctomycetia > Planctomycetales > Planctomycetaceae > Planctomycetaceae bacterium. The sequence goes on from JAWKUA010000007.1 coordinate 87,282, forward strand.
GAGTGACGAATTCGGCCCGGTGATAATCCGCCAGCGCCGTTCGCAGCGCATCGCAGTGAGGGCCGTGGTAACGTCCCCAGCTTCCGTCGCGCAGCATGGCATCGAAGACTTCGCGGATCGCGTCGTCGGTGATCGGCCAGTCGGGCGGCGTTAAGTTCAGGCGATTCGGCGTCATGTTGCCACGCTGGTTGGCGGAATTCGCGGCTGACCGGGATCCGGTACTCTGACCTGAATTTCGCCGTCCTGAACTCGCACTTCGTAGGTTTCCGTCTTGATGCCGCTGCGCGAATTGTCCAGCCAGGTACCGTCCTGCAGACTGAAGCACCATGCGTGCCAGGGACACATTACGGCTCCCGTTTCGGTGACGTGGCCGTCAGACAGCGACGCTCCCATGTGCGGGCAGAAGTCGTTAATCGCAAGATATCTGCCCTGATGCAGAAAGACGCCGACCATCGTTCCGCTGACATTGAAGCAGCGTCCCTGGCCTTCCGGGATGTCTCCGGTCTTGGCAACGGTCTGAAAATCGGACATCGGCAGCAGTTCGCAGGCGGGAATTCTGACGGGAGCATGCATCCAAACGTTTCGGCGCGTCGAGATTGTTGTGGCCGCTGCGGGCCGGGTCAAACGGCGACGGAGTGGATCCCGGATCGCGTGAACTCGCCGGCTGTCGATTGCGTCCGTACTGTGGGACTCGCTGATTCGACTCAGACATTGCTGCTCACCGCCTGGTGCAGCCGCTACAATTCGGCAACTTCAGAACGCGAACAGTTGTTGCGGCGCTCCGGAGGACGTTTCCTGTTCAGCTCATGCTGAGTGCCTGAAATCATGTTTGTCGATCGTGTGATCTTGTATTGTCGAGCCGGCGACGGCGGAAATGGCTGTTGCAGCTTTCGGCGCGAAAAATATGTCCCTCGCGGCGGTCCCGACGGCGGTGACGGCGGCGACGGCGGCGACGTGATTATCGAAGCCAACCGAAATCTCGGGTCGCTGACCAACCTGACCGGTCACCGGCACTGGAACGCCGAACGCGGCCAGCACGGGATGGGCAGCCTGATGACCGGTCGTAACGGCCGGGACACGGTCATCCTGGTACCGCCGGGCACACTTGTGATCGACGCTCAGCACGGTCACGTGCTAAAGGATCTGCAGCATCACGGACAGCAGGTCAGGATTGCCAAAGGCGGCAAGGGCGGTCTAGGAAACAAGCGATTCGCCACCGCCACAAATCAGGCTCCGCGGGAATGCGAACCCGGTCACACCGGTGAATACCGCGAAATCGTGCTGGAACTGAAGCTGATCGCTGACGTCGGGCTGGTTGGAAAACCCAACGCCGGCAAGTCGACGCTGCTGTCCCGCGTTTCGCGGGCGACGCCGGAAATCGCCGACTATCCGTTTACCACGAAGTACCCGAATCTGGGTGTCGTTCAGGTCAACATGGATCAGCAGTATGTGCTCGCCGACATTCCGGGACTGATTGAGGGTGCTCACGCGGGAGCCGGCCTGGGGCACGAGTTTCTGAAGCACGTCGAACGCACTCGGCTGCTGGTCCACATGGTCGAACCGGCTCCGATGGACCAGTCCGATCCGCTGGACAACTACGCTCAAATTCGCGAAGAACTGGAAAAGTACAACCCGTCACTGGCACATCGGCCGGAGATTCTGTGCGTCACCAAAGCCGAACTGCCCGACGCAGAGACCTGCGCCGAACTTCTGCGCGAAACGTCCGGTCGCGAAGTGCTGCTGATTTCGTCCGTGACGGGAAAAGGCCTGGCCGAGTTAAACCGACTGATCGTACAGCGGTTGGAGGAACTGGAGCCGGAAGACGCGGAGACGTCGGAAATCTCTGCCATTCCGGATTAGCGAACTACCGGCAGACACCGTCGATCCGTGCCGCGCGTTCCTTTCGCGACGGTTGCACGTTCCGCGCGGAAGAACCTCGCGATACTGAAGGATTCCAGCGACATCATCTCATGAAGATTCTGCTTGCCAGTCCTCGCGGCTTTTGTGCCGGCGTCAATATGGCCATCGAATGTCTGGATGAAGCGATCCGCCGCGTCGGTTCCGGCATCTTTGTCTATCACGAAATCGTCCACAACAAGTACGTCGTGGACCGGTTTACCAGGCAGGGTGTGACGTTTGTGGATTCTCTGGAAGAAGTACCGCACGGGTCCATTCTGCTGTTCAGCGCTCACGGAGTATCGCCGGAGATTCGGCGCATCGCGAAGGAGCGACGGCTGCAGACAGTTGACGCGACATGCCCGCTGGTGACGAAGGTTCATCTGGAAGCCATCCGATACGCGCGCGGCGGCTACAACATCATCCTGATCGGCCATGAAGGACACGACGAAGTGATCGGCACGATGGGGGAAGCTCCGGAAAGTATCACGCTGGTGGAAACGGCTGCCGATGTCGCAGCGCTGCCGTTTTCGGACACCGACCGGCTGGCCTACCTGACACAGACGACGCTTAGTGTCTCAGAAGCCGGCGAAGTCATCGCGGCCCTGAAGGCTCGCTACCCGCACATTGAATCGCCGAAAAAGGAAGACATCTGCTACGCCACGACGAACCGGCAGGACGCCGTCCGGACTCTGGTCGGCCGCGCCGATGTGCTGATCGTGCTGGGCAGCCAGAACAGCAGCAACAGCCGTCGCCTGATGGAAATCGGAGCCAGCCAGGGTGTTCCGTCATACCTGATCGACGGAGCCTCCGAACTGCATCACGACTGGTTTGAAGAAGTGGAAACCGTCGTCATCACCGCCGGCGCCAGCGCACCGGAAGTTGTCGTTCAGGAATGCATTGAATTCCTGAAAACGAACTTTGCCGCAACGCTGTCCGAAGAAACCCTGCGCGATGAGCATGTTCACTTCAACCTGCCCAGGGAACTGCTGCAACTCGGTTCGGACTGACGAACCTTCCGCCGCGTGACGCGCCGTCTGTCCGCACGCACGCGTCAGACAAAAGGCTGCCGGGTTGCGTATCACAGGCTGGTGCGAAATTGGCTGTCCGGGTCCATGAATCGAATCGTCAGCGGATAGTGCCAGACAATTCCTTCGTTGGCCTTGATTGCCCCGATGATCGGGAAAATGATCGCCAGCGCGGCGACAGCCAGCAGCATGGGAAAGCCAATCAGCACAAATAACAACAGGCCGCTGACCAGTGCGTAGATCAGACTGCTGATCATCCAGTTGAAGATCACCTTGCCGTGGCGGTCCGCTTCCGGCAGCTTATCCTTGCTGACTGCCCACATCACGATGGGAGCAACCAGGCCGGCGCTGGGAGCCACGAAGTTCAGCAGTTGGGACAGGTGCATCAGCATGCACCAGGTATTCGGTGCCATGCCGTTGATCAGGCCGCTGTGGCCCGGCGAAACGTCGCCGTGCAGAACGCGAGCTTTCGCTTCCTGAAATTCCTGTTCTGACAACGCGCCGGTCTCGCGCAGATGATCGAGCCTGGCAATTTCTTCGGCAAGAGGCATGCGTGTTTCTCCCCGGCAGTGTCGGGTGGTTAATCGGGATTCTCACCGAGTTCGCGGAGCCGTGCCGCCAGTCGCTCAGCACGAGCCGCTTCGGCATCGGCGCGTACGGACTCAGCATCGGCGCGTTCCGCTTCGGCATCAGCGCGCACGGACTCAGCATCGGCGCGTTCTGCTTCCAGCCGGGCGACTTCGCGTTCTCGCTGTGTGGCCGCATTGAGTTCCGAAAAGGTCAGGAAGCGTGATCCATCGGGCCGGTAAATGACAATGTCGTCGCTGCGGCGTTCGAAGCGGATGGAAAGTCGAGGACTGGTCCAGCCGTTCATTTCGTCGATCGCCCGGAGTTCGTCGTCACTGCGGATCCAGCCTTCCAGTTTCAGCCGGTCCGGATCAATCACGTAGTATTCCTCAACCCCAAGCTCTTCATAGTGCTGGAACTTGCGGATCATTTCGCTTAAACGATTCCCGGGAGACAGAACTTCAAACACGACCTGCGGAGCAATGCCGTCTTCTCGCCACTGCAGGTAAGAACCGCGGTGTCCCTTTGGCCGTCCGAAAACCACCATCGCGTCCGGAGCGATCCGAAGCTGGTTGTTGCCCTCGACCGGATACCACAGCAGATCGGCGGCGACGAATACGTCGGGATCGTTGCCGAAGATCACTTCCAGATTCCCGTGCAGACGTGTAATCCACTCGAACTGCAGTGTGTTTTCCGCAATCGGTTGTCCGTCGCTGTCGGGATATTCAATCTCAGTGTCAGTGGAAGCAATGCTCATCGGATTTCCATTGTGAAACGCCTCCAGGCGATTTTCACTGCAGACAGAACTGCTGTCGGCTACGGTCGAGCGACGCGATGTCTCATCCCGCGCTGACAACCGTGTATCATACGCGCGAATTCCGGAACACTCCAGACGATTGACGCCCATCGCACTGTTGACTGCAATGCGTCGCCTTCGTCTGAACGCTGCGGGGAAGATTCCGGATGACTGCAATCTTGAGCGATTTCGCAAAGTCCCTGACGGTTGAATCGGCATTCTCCGTGCTGGCCGTGGCGAAGCAATTGAAGGCCGCCGGCAAGGATGTTGTCGAACTGGAAATCGGCGACAGCCCGTTTCCGACTCCCGACCATGCCCGCGCCACCGGAGTGCAGGCGATTCACGATCACGTGTCGCACTACTGCGCGTCGCCGGGGCTGCCGGAATTTCGTGAAGCCGCCGCGGCGTTCGTTCAGCGCGAATTTCAGATTCCCGCAACCGCCGCCAACGTTGCCGTCGGGCCCGGTGCGAAGATTTTCGAACAATTCTTCTGTGAAGCATTTCTGAATCCGGGTGACGGAGTTCTGGTTTTCAGTCCGCACTTTCCCACGTACCAGCCGAACATCGATCGCCGGTCGGCTCGAACGGTGCTCAAGCCGCTTCGGCAGCAAACAGAATTTCGTCCCCAGGCGGCCGATATTGAGGACTTTCTGAACAGCGATCCTTCGCCGAAGGCCATCTTTCTGAATTCGCCGCACAATCCGACGGGCGGTGTGACAACCGAACAGGACCTGCACGACATCGCGGACGTGATTCGGGGCCGCGACGTGGCCGTGTTCAGCGACGAACCGTATTGCCACATGGTCTGGCAGGGCCGGCATCATTCGCTGGCCGCGATTCCCGGAATGCTCGACCAGTGCGTGGCGGCCTACACATTCAGCAAATCGTACAGCATGAGCGGCTGGCGACTGGGCTTCTGCGTTTCGTCGCCGCGAGTCATCGACGTGATTGGCCGGATGATCAATTCCTCGCTTTCGTGTACTCCGCCGCTTGTGCAGCTTGCCGGGAAAGCGGCTCTGGAACACGACGGGGCGGAACGTGATGCGGCGATGCAGAAATTTCGACGCAAGGTCGTAATGCTGACGGAGGGGCTGAACCGAATTGACGGATTCCGGACGCTCGACCCCGCCGCCACGTTTTACGTATTTCCCAATGTCATGGAAATCTGCAATCGGCTGGAAATCACCAGTCATGGGCTGGCGATGTTTCTGCTGGAAGCCGCCGACGATCAGTTCGGAATCGCGTGCCTGGGCGGAGAATGCTTCGGCCGCGCCGGTGCCGGATTTTTGAGATTCAGTTGCGCGGAACCGGACGACCGGCTTCAGCAGGCTCTGGACTTCATTCCGCTGGCACTTGGCCGAGAGGATCGAATCGCATCGTGGCTGGAACGGCACCCTGAGTTTCGGCTCGAAACGCCGTTTTCCTGAAATCCGGCGGAAGCAGCGGCTGAGTTTACTTTTAGCGACTGCTTGATACCGTAGACCCCTCAAAAGGCAGGGCAGCAAAATGGTCTGCAGACGCGACAGAACAGAAGCGAGAAATCGATGACGACGGCGACTCTGAGCCTGAATGGAAAGACCTACGACCTGCCCGTTATTCGCGGCAGCGAAGACGAAGTTGGCGTGGACATCAGCAAGCTGCGCGCGAATTCCGGTGCCATCACGCTCGATCCCGGCTTCACCAGCACCGGAGCCTGCGAAAGCGCGATCACGTACATCGACGGCGAAAACGGCATCCTGCGGTATCGCGGCTATCCCATCGAACAGCTTGCCGAAAAATCTGACTTCGTCGAAACGTCCTACCTGCTGCTGTACGGCGAGCTTCCCGGTGCTGAGCAACTGAAGAACTTTCGCGCTCAACTGACGTATCACAGCATGATCCACGAAGACATGAAAAAGTTCTTCGAAGGATTTCCCACCAAAGCTCACCCGATGGCCATTCTGTCGGCGATGGTGGCCTCACTGTCGACGTATTACCCGGAAACCGAAGATTCCAGCCACGACACGAACATCGTCCGCCTGATTGCCAAGGTTCGGACTCTGGCCGCTTACGCGTATAAGAAGTCCGTCGGTCAGCCCACGATCTATCCGCAGAACAACCTGAGCTACTGCGCGAATTTTCTGCACATGATGTTTGCCGTTCCCGCCGAACAGTACGTCGTCAATCCGACGCTGGTGAAGGCAATGAACATGCTGCTGATTCTGCACGCCGACCACGAACAGAACTGCAGCACGTCTACCGTCCGCATGGTGTGCAGCAGTCGTGCAAACATCTTTGCCGCGATTTCCGCCGGCATCTGTGCTTTGTGGGGACCGCTGCACGGCGGTGCCAATCAGGCCGTGCTGGAAATGCTGGAAATGATTCACGCCGATGGCGGCGACTACCAGAAATACGTCGACAAGGCGAAGGACAAAGACGACGGCTTTCGTCTGATGGGCTTCGGTCACCGCGTATACAAGAACTTCGATCCGCGGGCGACCATCCTGAAGAAGATGAGCGACGATGTGCTGAACGAACTGGGCATCGAAGATCCGCTGCTGGGCATCGCGAAGAACCTGGAAAAGATCGCTCTGGAAGATCCGTACTTTGTCGATCGACGGCTATATCCCAACGTCGACTTCTACAGCGGAATTCTGTACCGGGCGATGGGCATTCCGACGAACATGTTTACCGTGATGTTCGCCATCGGCCGCCTGCCGGGCTGGCTGGCTCACTGGAAGGAACTTCGTGAGGACGAGTCCTCGCGCATCTACCGTCCGCGCCAGATCTACACGGGATCGAAGGTCCGCGATTACGTGGCCATGGATCAGCGCAGGTGATTCCGCCGATCGCTGACTTCGGACCGGCCGATACGAACCATGAACCGCACGTTCTCCGCCAACCACTATTCGACCGGCGAACCGGTACAGGTTCACTTCGAAGATGGCCGCATCACCGGGGTCGAAGCCACTTCGTCCGCTGACGACCTTCCGTACGTGGCTCCGGGGCTGTTTGATATTCAGATCAACGGCTATAGCGGAATCTGGTTCAGCAGCCCGAAGCTTTCGACCGCTGACGTCGAACAGGTCACTCAGTCGATGCTGGCGCACGGCGTCGCCGGGTATTTCCCGACGCTGGTGACCAATTCCTTCGACGCGCTGAAGCACGGATTCGAAACGATTCGGCAGGCCTGCGAAACCAGTGACGTCGTGCGAGCATGCGTCAGGGGCTGCCACCTGGAAGGACCCTACATTTCCGCGGAAGACGGTCCTCGCGGAGCCCACCCGCTTCAGCATGTGCGGGACGCCGATATCGACGAATTCGATGCTCTGCAGGCCGCGTCCGGAAATCGAATTCGCCTGGTGACACTGGCCGCGGAAACCGGAAACGCCGTTCCGTTCATCCGGCATCTGGTCAACAGCGGAGTTGTCGTTGCACTCGGACATACCGCGGCAACTTCCGTGCAGATCGCTGCCGCCGTCGATGCCGGCGCAAAGCTGAGCACTCACTTCGGTAACGGAGCACACGGAGTGCTGCCTCGTCATCCCAACTATCTTTGGGAACAGCTCGCTGACGAACGACTGTGGGCCAGCGTGATCGCTGACGGGTTCCACGTGCCGGCGTCGGTGCTGAACTGTGTGCGATTGTGCAAGACAACGGCGCACACAATTCTGACGTGCGACGTTTCCGGGTTCGCCGGATGTCCGCCGGGGACGTATGCCGAAGGTGACGTCGCCGTCGAAGTGCTGGACGACGGAAGACTGGTCGTCGCCGGTCAGCGTCAGTACCTGGCAGGTTCCGGAGCAACCACGGGCGACTGCATCGTCGGCATGATGGCCGCCTGCTCCATCCCGCTGGGAACCGCGATCGACATGGCGACCGCAAACCCGTCGCGACTGATGGGTGAACCGGTCGGCGAAATCACGCCCGGCGCGGAAGCGACTCTGACGGTGTTCCGGCTGATCGAGTCATCAGTCGGCGGTTCGTCGGTGCCCGGACGCGCAGCTACGCACTTTGACACAATCACCACAATCGTCAAAGGCGACCTGTTGTTCGGAAACCTGCCGTAGGACGACTGGTCGGAGAACAGCAGCCCGCCAGCGCGCCAGGGACTCCCTCGAACTCGCTGCGTTCGTGCGACCCTTTCCCAATTGGCCTGCGGCCGGAAGAGTTGCATGACAGTCCGGCGACGGAAAAAAAAATGACCAGGCGATGGACGGGAAGTCCGCCGTACAAACGTTATCTACCGCAAACGGTGCAACGGACTACTGAGCTTCTGTCAACCGACGAGCAGTCAAACGCCGAAAACACTGCCAGGATCAGCCGGGAAGCCCGATCACCCGCAGTATGGCGTTGAATGAGTTGCAAGTGGTGTTACGATGGGGCGAGCGGTTGACGCCGCTACCCTGTCACGCATCGTTTCGGGCCGCTTCCGGCCATTCTTTCGCGTGCCGTTTCAGGCCGGGCCATAAGCGCACTGTTTTTCCAAAGATACATCACCAACGCTTCACTCTTCGATGGCTCAACTGAAGACAAAAGACGCCCTGAAGAGATACCTGATTACCAGTCAACTGGTCAGGCTGGATGACTGGAACAGAGTCGAATCGCAGTCGACAAACGGTGATGGTGTCCCCGAGATTATCGAGCGCCTTGAAACTCAGCATCTGCTGACGTCCCTGCAGGCCCGGCGGATTCAGAAGGGCGAAACGGAAGGGCTGGTCCTTGGCCGGTACAAGCTGCTGTACCGCAACGCGTCGGGAAGTTTCGCTCGCGTGTATCGCGCGTCGTCGCTGGATGGCCGCGAAACCGTCGCGCTGAAACTGCTGCGGGAACGCTGGGCGAAGGATCCCGAAGCCGTTGCCGGTTTCGAACGCGAAGCCCGCATCTGCCAGCGGTTCAGGCATCCCAACATCGTGCCCATTCTGGATGTCGGAAACGAGGGAGACTTCCACTACTTCACAATGGAATTCGTTGAAGGCGGAAACCTGCGCGACTTTCTCAAGATTCGCCAGTCCGTGACGCCGGCCGAAGCCACTCAGTGCATGTACGAAATCTGTGCGGGGCTGGAATACGCACTGGAACTGGGAGCCACGCATCGCGATCTGAAGCTGACCAACGTGTTGATGAGCAGCAGAGGTGTCGCCAAGCTGGTGGACTTCGGGCTTGCGGGAGCAAATGGCCCGACGAATGCCGGTACCAGCGATGACGTCCACCGGGCGCTGGAATACGCGTCGCTGGAACGCGGCACGAACGCTCCCAACAACGATCCCCGCAGCGACATCTTCTTTGCCGGTGCCATCTTTTACGAAGTCCTGTCCGGCGAATCCCCCTGGCCCCGCACACGTGACCGGGAAGAACGCAAACAGCTCAGCCGGTATACGATGATCCGGCCGCTGGACACGTACCGTTCCGACCTGCCGTCTGACCTGCTGGCCATCATCGCACAGATGATGGACGTGAATCCCAACAACCGCTATCAGACTGCCGGCGAAGCAAAGGCCGCGCTGAAGCACGCGCTGAAGCAGATGGGAGCCTGGAAGGGCGACACAGCGGAAATCATGTCTCTCGCGCCCGGCGAACCGCGCACGTTCCGTCTGCTGGTCGTCGACAAAGTCAAAAAGCGCTGCAAGGCGCTGAAGGACTACTTCGCCAAGCATGACTTCGACACGACGTTTGTGCGAAGTCCGGAAGTCGCCGTCGAACGCCTGAAGGGGAATGATCCGCCGGACGGAATTCTGTTTCTGGCCGACTTCGACAAAGAACCAGTGCTGAGCTGTTTTCCGCAGGCTCAGGCATACGGACGTTCGAAGAAGACGCCGTGCCTGGCGGTGTTCGCCGCGGAAGATCAGGACGAAGTTCAGCGAACCCTGATTTCCACTCGCTGGGGAACGACGCTGTTTCAGCCGGTAACCCTGCGAGACATTCGCAGTCATTTCGACGAAATCGGCGCCATCACGAAGCCTTCGTGAATCGTCCGCGTCGGCACAAGTCCGCAAGGGCGCAGGCGGTCGGGAAACCGGGAACTCGACGGGCAGGCCGTTTCTCGTCGCGCTGTGAGTATCAGGCTCTGTTCCGGATCGTCACGGAAGTCCGCTCAGTTTTCGCACGACCCATTCGGTCATCAGCAGTGCGAAGAACACCACCAGCAGCAGCCAGTGATCCCACAGCGACTTTTCCTGAACGGCGCTTTCGGTAACGTCGTTCGGCCGCAGCAGGTCGGGCAGTTCGCTGAGTTGCCACGGTTCCAGCATGCGGCCGCCGCTAAGCGTCGCCAGTGACTGCAGCAGATCGCGATTGCAACTGATGTCCGCCAGTTCCGTCGAAAGCTGCCGCTGAACCATGATCTGAGTCCGAATGTCCTCCGTCAGCTTCAGTCGGTCGCTCTCGACCTGCAGCCGGACTTCGTAGGCTCCCGCAGGCAGACGCGAAATGCGACCGGCAAACCGTTCGGGCGATCCTTCCACCGGAGCCAGAGTCACGCGCCGCTCTTCCCGCACGGCAGCGGCGTTCGCTTCGTCGGTGACGGCATTGCCCGCGGCGTCCAGCGGAACGATCAGCGCCTGCAGTTGAGCGTCCTGCAGTTGATCGGCCACGTTTGGATTCCAGCGGACCGAAACGTCGATGTGTTCCGTTTCGTCGATCAGCACTTCGGACAGCGTCATGCGAACCTGGTCGTTTCCGGCCGCCGATTTGTTGCGCGCCGCCCAGCGGACCAGTTGACCCCAGAACCGGTGATGCCAGGTGTCTCCCGCTCGGCGACGCCAGCGCCATGTGCTGTCGATGCCCATCCAGACAACCTGGCCGAATCCATAGTATTGGTGGATGATTGCGGCGGAATCTTCGCGAGCCGTGCGACCTCCGTCGATCATTGCTTCGGCCCAGACGGTCGCGGCGGCAGCCGGCGTTGCCATGTAGACCCACGGCGGTCCGGGAAGTTGTGAAAACGCCACCGGAGCAATGCCGGCTCCTTCCGGTGTCATCTGAAACATCGCCAGCTCGTCCGCCAGCGGCGTTGTCCTCAGATAAAAGGCAGATTGCGGAGCATCAGGCAGCGTCGGTCGGATCTCTTCCGCCGTCTGCTGACGAAAACTGCGCACCGGCAGCAGACGGTTCAGAATCGCCGAACTGAAATTATGCGGCATGTCACGGCGACCGGGAACGACGACCAGCGTCATGCCGTCTTCGGCAACCGCCGATTCGATTTCCTGCCAGACGGCTTCAGAAATTCGCTGCGGGTTGACGTCACCCATCAGCAGAATGTCCGTGTTGGAAAGCTGTTCGGCCAGTTCGGGTGGTGGTGGAAGCTGACCGGGCAGAAACGTGCTGTTCAGCATCTGAATGTACGGTTGAGAAAACAGCACCGTCGAAAGCTCAACGCGCTTGTCGCGTTCCAGAGCATTCTTCAGGTATCGAAATTCCCAGCGAGCGTCCCCTTCCACCAGCAACACGCGAGTTCTGTTGTCGACCACAGAAACAACAAAGCTGCGGGAATTGTTGTCCTCCCGCAGCTCACCTTCCTGCACGTCCGTGGCAATCGCGAATTCGTGCTGACCGACCTCCTGCGACGGAATACTGAAGTCGACGTGGACCTGGTCGCCGGTCACAGTCATCAGCCGCTGGTCGATCGCGACTCCATCGCGTTCCAGTCGAACGGTAAGCTGCCGGCCGGACATCCCGGCCGCGGCGATCGTGGAACGTACCTGAGCGGTGTCGTCCAGAAACACGGACTGCGGCGCGTCGATCGAAGCGATCGAAATGTCGTGCGGCGGATACATCGAACCGACCGGCACGCTGTACAGCGGAATGCCCAGAGTTCCCAGGCGGCTGGCCTCCATTTCCGGAGCATTCAGCTTTGTCTGCCGTCCGTCTGTAAACATTACGATTCCGTTGACTCGACCGCCGCTGTCTTCGGTGACGGCGCTGGTCAGGACGCTGACGATGTCCGTGCCTCCGGGAACCAGTGAGCTTCGGTCGGAATCCAGCAGCGGCTGAAGCTGGTCGCCTGTGACGGCTTGCTGTTCGACGGCAAACGCCCGCAGGTCCACCGGTTGTTCGTGCTGCAGCGTTTCCAGCAGATCATTCGGCCTGGACTGCAGCAGACGCCGGACAAATTCCACTCGCGGCATCCTTCGCAGTTCTTCAAAGATGCCGTTGATGTGTTCGCGGCGGGCGTCTGCGAGAGTTCCGTCCACGGCCGCGTTTCCGTTGGTTGACGCGCCCCAGTCCGGCTGCCGTCCTTCTTCGAACGCGGCGATCCAGCTTTCGATCAGGGCATCCGTGGCGTCGTTGCCCAGCATTCCCAGCGCCTGAGCCCACCGCAGCATTTCCGCCCTGCTGGCCTGCCGATCGGCGGTTTCCATGCTTTCCGACACATCCACGGCCACCAGCAACCGGCCCCGTGAGTCCGTGTCCCACGTTCTTGTCAGCACCGGCTGCAGCAGCGTCAACAGCAGAGTCAGCAACACCAGCATCCGCAGGCCCAGCAGCAGCATTCCCGTGCCGCGACTCACCAGCCGGCGTTCATACTTCATCAGAAAAACGCACAGCACCGCGGCAGCGATCGCGGCGATCACCGCTGTCGTCGTCCACGCCGCGGACTGCAGGCCGGAAAAAGTCAGTCTCCAGTTCATGGCATCACTGTACTGCAAGTCGAGTTTCGCGGTCAGCCGCCGGATGAAAAAGTGTTTTGGCGCCGGAAACAGCCGGACGCGTTCGTGCGTCATGCTCCGGGACTCCGGTCCGGGAACGAATGATGACTTCCGGTTTCGGAATTGCGAAATACAGTTCCGTCGGCCACAGTTTGACAAGACCGGTGACTTCGTTACCGCGCGCCGCACACGACTTTTCACAACCCACGCTCAGCAGGTTGCCGCATTGATAACTCGCATTACCGGAATTCTGGTTCATCTTTCCGACGTCGCCGCCACGCTGAAGATTGGCGGGTTTGAACACGAAGTGCTTGTTCCCGATCTGGTTCGCCGGCAGTTGCAGGGCAGGCTTGACGAAGAAGTCAGCCTGCGGACGATCGAGTATCTGGACGGCAACCCGCAGCAGGGCCGGCTGGTCCCGCGGATGATCGGATTCGCCAGCGAAGCCGAGCGAGAGTTCTTCGACATGATCTGTTCGGTCGACGGAGTGGGTTCGAAGAAAGCTCTGCGAGCGATGGTGCGGCCGGTTCAGGAAGTGGCGGAAGCGATCGAAGAGCGGGATATCAAAACTCTCAGCACACTGCCGGGCATCGGTCCCGCCGTCGCCGAACGCATCGTCGCCAAACTTCGCCGCAAGATGGCCAAGTTCGCCCTGATGGTTGCCGTCGACGTGCCGGACAGCTCTGATCGCGACGTCCTGGCCGATTCCTACGAAGCGCTGCTTAGCGTCGGTCATTCGCCCCAGGATGCCCGCAAGCGGATCGACCTGGTTCGCGGCAGCGGCAAGAAGCTCAAGACCGTGGAAGACGTCCTGTCCGAAATCTATCAAAGCCAGCGCGGCTGAGTGTTCTGCAGGATCGAATGCCGCAGGCTGAGAAACAGAGATGGGATGTTGCTACGCATGACAGGAACGGGTTTTTTATCGCGGTTCCGGCCCCCTCCCGCAAATCGCTCCGCTCTTGCGACCTCCCCCGGACGCTGCGCTGGGGGGAGGCAGAATGATCCGCGGCATCATTCACGCAGAGCGCTGCCGCCGTTGTACTGACGAATCGCTCTTCTTTCTGATTGAATCATGACCCAAAACATCGAAGCCGATTTTCGGCGAGTTCACGACACAAATGTCAGCACCTGTTTTCTGCCGAACAGCGCGATCGAAATCATCGGCGGCTTCCTGCCGAAAGATGCTCCCGCGCATGTCCTGTTCGATTTTGACGGGACGCTGAGCCTGATTCGCGAAGGCTGGCCGGAAATCATGGTCCCGATGATGGTCGAATACCTGATCGACACAGGCACCGACGAAAGCCCGGAAGTGTTGAGCGGCGTGTGTTCCCGGTTCGTCATGGAGCTGACCGGCAAGCAGACGATTTATCAGATGATGAGACTTGCCGAAGAAGTGACTCAGCGCGGCGGCACGGCTCTGGAACCGATTACCTACAAGAACGAGTACCATGCTCGGCTGATGCGCCGGATCGAATCGCGCCGCGAGCGGCTGCGTTGTGGTGACGCGACGCCGGGGGAGATGCTGGTACCGGGCAGCGATTCTCTGCTGGAACGGCTGCAGCAGCGCGGCGTCACGATGTATCTGGCCAGCGGGACGGACGAACAATACGTCCGGGAAGAAGTCGAACTGCTGCAGCTTGACAAGTACTTTGGCCGGCACGTCTACGGAGCGCAGGATGACTATCAGGCGTTTTCGAAGGCTCAGGTCATCGAACGAATTCTGGCCGACAACCGGGTCTCCGGCGGGGCTCTGCTGGGTTTCGGCGACGGTTATGTGGAAATCCAGAATGTCCGTGACGCCGGCGGAACGGCCGTCGCCGTGGCCAGCGACGAAGCGAATCGCAGCGGGCAACCCGATCCCTGGAAACGCGAACGTCTGATCGCAGCCGGCGCGCATGCGGTCGTGCCGGACTACGGCGATGCCGAACGGCTGATCGGATGGCTCTGGAAGGAACAGGAGTAGCCCGATGCCTTACCCGCAACTGGATCGTTTTGCCGTTCGCATGGAACCGCTTCGAGCGCGTCAGAACAAGAAGACGATTGACGTCGACCACGTGTCTCCCGATGCCGCGCCGCGACCGTTATCAAGCGACGGTCGGCGAGTCGTCGAAGAAGCCGTCGAACGCATTCGCACCGCGCGGGCAAATGACCGGCCGGTCGTGGTGGCGTTCGGCGCCCATTCGATCAAGAACGGCCTGGCTCCCGTGTTTCGGCGGCTCATCGAACACGGCTGGGTTACTCATTTGGCGACGAACGGGGCCGGCATCATTCACGACTGGGAATTCGCGTATCAGGGTCAGAGCTGCGAAAACGTCGAGGCGATGGTTGCTGAAGGACGCTTCGGCAACTGGCAGGACACCGGGTTCAACATCAATCTGGCGCTGAATGTGGGAGCTTTCGAAGGCAAAGGCTATGGCGAAGCCGTTGGTGCCATGATTGAAACGGAAGGTCTGAACATCGCGAGCGCCGATGAACTGCGGCGCATCGTTGTTGACTGTTTGGCGACCGATCCGCTCAGGTCCGCGGCGGCCGCGGATCTGTTGTACGTCGTGGAGAAGTTTGAGCTGCCGCCGGGACGCCTGCGGATTGCTCACCCGTGGAAAGCCTACAGCATTCAGGCGGCGGCATTCCGGATGGGAGTTCCGTTCACCAGCCACCCGATGATCGGCCACGACATCATCTACAATCATCCGATGAATCACTGCGCGGCACTGGGCCGAGCGGCGCAACGCGATTTTCTGGCGTTCGCGGAAAGCATCAGCCGGATTGACGGCGGCGTGTACGTGTCGATTGGATCGGCGGTGATGAGTCCGATGGTGTTCGAAAAATCGCTGTCGCTGGCTCAGAACCTGGCGATCCAGCGGGGCGAGCATATCGACGGCCACTACATTCTGGTCAGCGATCTTGCGGAATCGACGTGGAACTGGAGCTGCGGCGAACCTCCCGAAGAAAACCCGGCCTACTATCTTCGCTACAACAAGACGTTCAGCCGGATGGGCGGAACCATGCGATACCTGCAGTCCGATAACCGCGACCTGCTGCTGCACTTCGTTCAACTTCTGGGAGAACGCTCGCCGTGAATTCGAAGCTGCTGACAACGGAACGGCTGGAAGAAATCATTTCGCGGTTTCGATCGAGCCGCGTGGCGGTGCTGGGCGACTTCTTTCTGGACAAGTACCTGGATATCGACCCCGCTCTGGAAGAACCCAGCGTCGAAACGGGCAAGCCGGCTCACCAGGTGGCTTCGGTCCGCTGTTACCCCGGAGCGGCGGGAACGGTTGTGTCGAATCTTGCGGCGCTGGAAACCGGCACGCTGCATGCCATCGGGTTTGCCGGCGATGACGGCGAGGCCTTTGAGCTTCGCCGCGGACTGGACCGGCTTCGCTGTTCCACGCGGCATCTGCATGCGACATCGGAACGATTTACGCCGACGTATTTGAAACCTCGTGACATGACGATTCCGGGACTGGCCGGCGAACATTCGCGTATCGATACCAAGAACCGGAAGCGAACTCCCGAAGCGATTGAACGTGCGATCATTGATTCCGTGACGGAACTCGCGCCGCAGGTTGATGCGGTCATCATTCTGGATCAGGCGGAAGCCCGCGACTGCGGAGCCGTGACCGGCACCGTTCGCGACACTCTGGCTGATCTGGCGCTCCGAAACCCGCGAGTCCACTTCTGGGCGGACAGCCGCCGGCGTATCCACGAGTTTCGAAACGTCATCATCAAGCCCAACGAATTCGAAGCGGTGGGCAACGAAGACCCGCGTCCCGGACAGAAAGTCGACATCGCCGAACTTCGTGCTGCGGTCGGCAAACTTCGTCAGCAAACGGCAGCTCCGCTGTTCATCACTCGCGGCGCGGACGGAATGTTCGTCAGTGATCCGGAATGGACGGCTGTGCCGGGTGTCCGCGTTTCCGGAGAAACAGATACCACCGGTGCCGGTGACAGTGCCACGGCCGGATGCGTGCTGGCGCTCTGCGCCGGAGCAACCTATGTCGAAGCGGCTGTGATCGGCAACCTGGTCGCGTCCATCACCATTCAGCAGTTGGCGACGACAGGAACCGCTCGCCCTGACGAATTGATCCCGCGTTTGAAACAGTGGCACGCGCAGTTCGACGACGCCGATTGATTCGAACGAAAAGGCTGCCGACCGTCGGCAGGTTTTTCCAAAACCTGCCAGCCGTCAGCTTCGGCACTGCTGAACGTACCACGCACCCTGCGGCGACAGACCCCGCGATGGTTGGCACGCTGGCGGGCTCCCGGCCCGGTTTTGGAAAAACCGGGCGACGGCTGGGAACGCGTGACCGGTTGACTCACAGGCACAGCATGTACGAAACCAGATCGTCCTTTTCCTGCGCGGACAGGTTCAACTGCAGCACCAGGTTGAAGAACTCCACAGTGTCGTGCAGAGTCGGGCAGCGACCGTCGTGAAGGTACGGCGGAGAATCCCGGATTCCTCGCAGGGGAAACGTCTTGATCGGACCTTCGGGTCGGCAGACAAGAAACCGTTCGACGGCCAGATCGTGCATGTAATCGTCGACAAACGCCGGGCCGTAGTGACACTTCGAACACTGCGCCTTACCGTGAAACAGCGCTTCTCCGCGCAGTTCAGCGGGAGTGGCCTTGTCCGGAATGAGTCTCATCAATGGATCAAGTTTCGGTGCGGGCGGATAGTCCAGTATTGCATTTAGGTCACCCATCCGGTTGGTCACTTCGCGTTTGACGGCTCGCGGACCAATCGCCTGCTGCATTCCGGGATCGCCGTCGAAATACTCTTCGACTTCCGAAAAATGATCCATGCTGCGAATCGAACGCTTCGACGAAAGCTGCATCAGGTTGTAGTTGCCGCGCATCGTCGGTGTATCTGTTCGCAGACGAGCCAGATTCGGCCGTGAATCCGGGCCGAGTTCAAACGCGCCGTTGGTGTGCCCGTTGACGTGGCAGTCAAAGCAGGCGACTCCCTTTGACGGAGTCTCCGTGATTCGGTGATCGGTGTGGTTGAACCAGGTCGTCGGCGACGGACGCAGCAGTTCCTTCAGTCCTTCCATCTGTTCCGGAGTCAGCAGGCCGTCAAAGATTTCATAGTAGTTGTCGAGCGTGACTTCGAGGCCGTTGGTCACGTCTCCCAGTTCCTTGTGCGTCGTCAGAAACATCGGTGGCGGAAATTCCGGCAGATAGGTGTCAGGAAAATCCATGTCCACGTCGATGCGCCGGTGTTCGGGATGCGCCTTGATCCAGTTTTCCGGAAACACCATGTGAGCCACCGACTGCAGCGGATGCGACAGCGGCGAATACGGGAACAGTTCGCGACGACGAATCTCGTCCGGCGGCAGTTCCGCCAGAGCCTCAAACGATGCCACGCCGTCCGGCAGTTTCGCAACCGGTCCCTGCATCACCGGCTTGCCTCCCGACATGAACTGTCCGGGAATCGCCTCGCCGCTGAAGTTGTACCGGCCGCTCATGTAGGCCCGGACATCCTGCATGAGTCCGGGCTTTTGACGCTGATGAAACGACAGCCATTGCTCGAATCTCATGGGAAGGACCGGCGACGCGAACGACGTCGCTCCGCGACCGTAGTACCGATGCAAATCAAACGGCGTTCGCAGTCCCTTGTCGATGGTCGGGTACAACAGCAGGTCCTCCGTGAAATCTGTCGCCGGGACGAATCCGCGACCGGCCCCCTGCTCGGCCGCGGCGCTTTCGGCCGAATTGCCGCCGGTGGCATTCGCGGGTTCTGTTGTCTCGCCAGTGACGTCGGCCACCATCGGCACCGCAACCGCCGGCGCACCAAAGCCGGTGGGAGAAAACGAAATCGTCTGTCGTCGCTGAGGAACGCGGCTCAGATCGCTGCCTCGGTAAAGCTCGTAAGACTTATGCACTCCGATGCCGACAACGATCAACACGATGGCCATCACGGCCCTGCCAAGATGCTGCTTCATGAAATCGTGACCTGTTTTTCTGATTGGGAATGGGGCGGCGCCTGTCGGAGCAAAACCCAGCCGACGGCGACGAAGACAAGGTTCTTGAAAATGAACTCCCCTTCAATCGTGGGAGCAAACGGAACAAACTTGAACATGAATTCCGGCAGCACAAACAGCGGCACGAATGTTCCCGCGATGTGAATCAGAAACAGCCACAGCGCCGGACGGACCAGAACATTCAGCAACAACGCAGCGCCTATGGTGCATTCAAGCAGAGCCAGCCACAGCATCACCGTTCGCGGCCCGATGGAATGCAGCGACAGCCGCATGATCGTCTGAGTCGCCAGCAGTTCCGCGGGGCTCAGGTCCGGATAGAACTTCAGAAGCCCGAAGTAAAAGTACACCGCGCCAAGAGCCAGGCGCAGCGGCGCCAGAGACTGCTGACGACCTTGGCGGGCATCGCTCATGGCTGCGGGATCCGGATGGAAGATGAGTCAGCCGGTCATTCTCCGGCACCGCCAGGGCGTTGTCTGTCGACGGCAGCGCAGAGTTCCTGTCGCTGATTTCCTACAGTGCAGCCGGGCGGGGTCAGCCGTCGATCTGGTGTTCCAAAGCGTAGCGGATGAGTTCCTGCGTCGATTTCAGGTTCAGTTTTTCCAGAATTCGAGCACGATACGTCGACGCCGTACTGGTGCTGATTTTCATTTGCTCCGAGCATTCCTGCAGACTCCTGCCGGCTCCCAGATGACGCAGAAAATCAAATTCGCGCTGTGACAGCGCCGCCAGTCCGACCCGCTCGCGTTTCGGGCGCCGCAAAGACTCCAGCACTGCGGAGGACACAGCGGGCGAGACATAAATCCCGCCGTTGTAAACCGTGCGGATGGCGTCCAGGAGTTCCTCCACGGCGGCAGATTTGATCACATATCCGTGGGCTCCCGATTCCAGAATCCTCACCGCGTAGTGCAGATTTTCGTGAACGGTCAGCACCAGAATTCGGATGGCCGGCTGTTCCCGCAGCAGTTGTTCAATGACTCCCGGAGCGTCGCGATCGCCCAGCGAATAATCCAGCACCATCACATGCGGATGCGAAGCGCGAGCTTCTTCGATGGCCTGCTGACCGCCGCCGGCCTGAGCGACGACGCAGATCCGGCCGCTGTCTTCCAGGATCCGCGCCAAAGCCTGCCGGACCATGGCATGGTCGTCAGCCAGAACAACGCGAATTGTGGATTCCGCAGGCATTGGGTCAGGTGATCCGGTCAGTCAACGAGGTTCCCCGGAAACGTACAGACACGAGCCGAGTCACGTCCCGCGAACGGCGTTGCTGTGAAGTTCTCAGCGAGCCACGACTGCTTTGTCAGCACGGAAATGATGCCTTGTGTGGCACTGGCCGGGCCAGTGGTTTCCGAAGAGCAGGCGCACTGTCACAGCCAGTGCCACACATCAAGACACGTCGGTGAGCCCCTATCTTTCGAAGTTTTCCAGCGGAATCGTCACGTCGATCGTTGTCCCGTTGTCGGGTGAGGTTTTCAGCAGGAACCGACCGCCCAGCAGTTCCGCTCGTTCCTGCATTCCCAGCAGGCCGAGTCGGCGTGACTTCCGCGCCTGATCAGCGTCGAATCCCGCGCCGTCGTCGCTGACTGTCAGTTGCAGCGAATCTTCGCTGACGGTCAGTTTCACGGCAGCATGATGCGTCCGGGCGTGTTCTGCAATGTTGGCCAAAGCTTCCTGCAGAACTCGATACGTGTTTTCTCCGACGACTGCCGGAACTTCTTCGCGATGAAACTGCAGATCAGCGTCGACCGTCACACCGGTGCGGTCCTGAAATTCGGACAGATGCGATTCGACGGCGGCACGCAGTCCCAGATCATCCAGCACGCTGGGCCGCACGCGCGACGCGATGCGATGCAGACTTTTCAAAAGCGAGTCGGTTTCCTCGATGGCCCGCTGCAATCGTGACTGAACCTGCGGACTGAGCTGCTGCCGGGCCGCTGACTTCAGATCCAGACTGATTGCCGTGACCTGCTGGCCAAGCTCATCGTGCAGGTCTCGCGAAAGATGTTTTCGTTCCGTTTCCTGAGCCGCCAGCAATCGCGTGGAAAGCTGCCGCAGGCGAGATTCGGAATCGGCGATCAGGCGCTTCTGCCGATCTCGCAGCTCGGCGGATCGAGCCCAGATCCAGGACAGCGGAAACACCAGCAGCATCGCTCCGGCACACATCAGCAGCAGTTGCCGCAGCAGCAGTTCCGAATGAGCGGTCGCGACGTTTCGGGAAACATACGCCACCAGCAGCAGCGAATTGTCTTCGCCGGCGATGTCTCGCGGCGCAGCGGCGGTTCCCTGGCCGTTCGGACGGATGCGCGCGGCTGCCAGCAATGCGTCGCCGGACTGCCAGTGTCCCGGTATGGGCTGGCGAACTCGCTGCCATTCGTCGGGAAAGTCAGTGCGAAAGCTGTGGTCATGACCCAGCAGCCAGCCCCATTCATGTTCCCGGCGACGAGCCTGAAGGTACTCGCCGTCCGAATTCAACAGCACGACTTCCCCTTCAAAGCCGGCGGAGATTTCGCGAAGGTGTTCCAGCAGTCGTTCGCCAAGATAGTTCAACACCAGCAGTCCCCGCTGACGGCCGCTGGCGTCAAACACGGGAGTGACAAAGCGAATCACGGGTTTCACGGGGTCTTCAATGCGTCCATGTTCAACGTTCAGGTCGAACGGCGAAACGAAGATCTCTCCGTCCTTCAGCGAAAGCGCTTCTCGATAGTAGTACCGGTCCGACTTGCTCTGCAGTTCCGCGACAGGCACGATTCGAGCGGCGTCGCCTTCGAAATTGACCCGAGTGATTTCTCGGCCGTTTGGATCCAGACAGCGAATCTGATCGTAGATTCCCTTTCGCAGAGCGAAGTGCAGGTGTTCGCGTTCCACGGTGGCCCGCGCTGTCTCGTCGCCGGCGACGAATCGCTGCAGCACTTCCTGCTGAGCCAGATACAGCAGATCGGAACGGACCGATTGGAATTCCCGCGACAGGAACTCCCGTTCGATCGCCAGCACCGCATCACGTTCGCGTTCGGTGATAATTCGCTGCAGGCCGAGATCCTGCCGATACAGCAGCCATGCGGTTCCCAGCAGCACGACCGTCGCCGCCAGCAGCGCAGTCGCCAGCCGTCGAACAAACCCCGGCGAAATGCGACTGACACGATTGGCATTCACATCATTCATGCTCAGCTTCTACCGCCAGCGGTGCGGAATGAGGCTCGCCGGCACGAGATCCGGAAAACTCCGGAAAGCACCGACGATCACCGCGGCACGATTCGGACGATCGTTCAGTGGCGTCGCGCGAAGATGATCCGGTCACGCACGCCAGGGCCGCAGTGTAGCACGAGCGGAAACCTTCGCGTCGGCTGGCAAATTTCGCCACCGGAATCGGCAGGGACGCGCCCGTCCACGTCAGGGCGGATGAACGACCGGAGAAATCCTCCGCAACCCCGCGTGCAATGCAGCGCTGAGCCATCTGCCGGCACCCAATCGCGACGGTCGATTAGTCGTTCTTCCGAAATCAGAACGCCGACGACGTCACGCGGGAATGGCTCGTCGGGCAACCGGCGCGGAAGCACCACGCGACATGAAGACGACCAAAGCGATACCGCACAGCAGCACGGTGAGGCAAAAGATCAGACGCGAAGTCGGCGTGGGATCGGGTAAATCGTTGACCGATGTGTAATGGCCAAACGGCGATGCACTGATGCTCGGTTGCCGGGAGTTGTACCGAACCTCAATCTCCTGCCCTTCCGCCACCGAATGGAATTCCGACTCACTCAGTGTCTCATCATCGATGTACGTCTTACCGTCTTCGGCAACGAATGAATATTGCATCTTGAAGCTCTTATCGAGCGTGATTCCGACGCGATGGACCAGAGCCGTGGCACTCTTGTGTGTAACCGTCCCGGTCGTTGTCAGATCTCTGTTGACGACAACCGGCTTGCCAAAACTCGTGACCGCATTGTAGGTGCCCACGACGCCCAGAAGAATCATCCCGGCCGCGATCACGTAGCCTGTCTTCGTTCCCATGACTTGTCTTTCTCCCGGGATCGGAACTGCGCAACCTGCCGGATGGTGCCAAACGACAGCGTCGAAACTGTGGTCAGTCGAGGAGCCGGGTCGGAACCCGCAACCGCTGTAACCTTAGCTTTCGAATTCACGCCGGTTGTCATTTTTCACGAGAATCGGGCGATTCCGGTTGGCCCGGTCGTTGTCCGCCAGAATGACGGTCTTTGCGCGCGGCTGCCGAGCGGCTGTTCATCGCTTACCGGCGCCGGACCGCGACCGTTCAATCCGGCATTTCGCCCTTCGCCTGCTGAAGTTGCTGACGTTCCGGAAGAGCCTTGTAGAACGGGTCCAGCGGAAAGCAGCCGGATATCAAACCGTTGCGAGGCCCGGTCGTGCAGTCGCTGAACGTGCGGCAGATCTTCTTTCGCGTCAGAGTTCGTCCGGCCAGAACGTCGGCGGGAAGATCCGGATAGCTGAGCACCATGCGGCCCAGTCCGACGGAATCTGCCAGTCCAGTCCTGACCACTGCCTGAGCGACGTTGGGCAGCCATTCCTGCAGGTACGAGTAGCCGCTGCCGACGACAATCAGGCCGGGATGACGCCGCTTCAATTCCGCCGTCGCCGAAATCTGACGATCGACACCGACCAGCGGATCTTCGGGCGGCTGGTAACCGTCGGACGGAGGAAACATCGCGGGTCGCTGAATATGAGGGTTGTAGTACGGGCTTCCGCACGTTGTGCAGACCAGATCGATGTCCAGCGATTCCAGCAGCGACAGAAACTTCGACGGTTCATCGAAGTCAATTCCCAGCCCGGACCCGTCGCCTCCGAAAGCGTGTCGATACGAACCGGACGACGAGGGGATTCCTGTTCGTGAATCGTCGCCTCCGGGTTCAAACGGAATAAAGTCGAACACGCTGACTCGCACGCCGATTTCCAGCCCCGGTGCTTCGCTGCGAATTCCCGCGACGATGTCTCGAAGAAAGCGAGTCCGGTTTTCAAAGCTGCCGCCGAAGTTTCCGGCGCGGTCGAAACTCGACAGCAGTTCGTGTCCCAGATAACCGTGGCAGTGCTTCACGTCGACCCAGCGAAATCCGGCCTTTTGAGCCAGCACGCACGCCGCGACGAAGTCATCGATCAGTTGCCTCAAGTCGTCGTCCGACAGCAGCCCGTCGTCACTGTCGATGCCGAACCGACGATCCAGAATCGGATGACGGTAGGCGATTCTCGGCTCCATGAGACGCTTGTCGTTGGGCCGCGCAAACCGGCCGGAATGCGTGAGCTGCAGTCCGACACAAAGATCGTCCGTCTTGCCGAAATGCTGCGCGTGAGTCGCTTCCAGCAGAGTTCGCAGCGATTCGATTTCGTGCAGGTTGGCGTCGTTAATCAGCAGTTGGTTCGGGTTGGCTCGCCCGTCATGCCGGATCGCGACGGCTTCCCCGCCCCAGATCAGTTTCGCGCCGCTGAGCCCGAAACGTCTCCACCGGCGGCGAGTCAGTTCGGTGGGCTTTCCGTCGACGGTGCCGTCCCAGCCTTCCATGGGCAGGATGCAGAAGCGATTGCCGGCATGACCGGCACGGCTGATCAGCGGCTGCGCCAACGGACTGTCGGCACCGACAGCTAACTGTTCGTCAACCGGCAGCGTCAAATTCAATTCCGCCAGTCGCGAGCGAAAACCGTCAACTGTCCTGAAGCTGGCTACGCGAGGGTACGACATTTGATGTGAGGCTCAGCGATATCACGGCAATCCGACTGCTTCCCGGCCGTCCGGAAGAAACAGCGATGCGGCAGTACAGCCGGGTGTTCACCCGGACTCTTCCACGGCTGATTCGAAACGGCCCGGTTCGTCGCCGGAGTATCCCGGAAAGTCTGCAGGCGTGCCAATCAGTCCGGCACGACCCGCGGAATCCGAAAATCCTTCGCGCCTTTGCAGCCGCCGACTGTTTCCCGCAATTCGGTGGCTGTACCTGAAGCAGATCCTTCAGTAGGGAAAACACGGGGTAAGGTTGCTCGAAATCCATGCAGCCCACTCCCGGTTCGGCGGGAGATCTTTCGATGGGATTTGTGCCCGTGCCAGATGTTTCAACCTGCAATTCGTGCGGTTCTGACTTGTCGGTCGCGTCCGTCCTGTATCGCGAATGCTGGCTGGACGAACCGGGAATGAAAGCCGTTTCGATCGCGATTCCCACCAGGACTCACATCGTTGGAACGATCCGCGACCAGTTGGTGGAATGCGACCCGGACATCAATGTCAGCCTGCGGATTTCACAGCCACAGATCTGCATGGCCGTTGAAGAAGCTCTCGCCAACGCCATCTTTCACGGCAACCTGGAAATCGACTCAAAGCTGAAGGAAGGCGGGTCGTCGCAGTTCTGGGACCTGGCACAGGAACGGCAGGCTCGCGGACCCTGGAAGGACCGCGTCGTCCGAATTCATAAACTGGTCAGCACGCTCGGCGTGTGGATGACCATCACCGACGAAGGCGCCGGTTTCGACACCCGCCGGCTGCTTGACAAAACACCTGACCCTCTGGCAATGCTAAGCAGCGGTCGCGGACTGGTGATGATGAAGGCATTCACCAACGACCTGTTCTTCAACAGCCGCGGCAACAGCGTCACCATGGCCTTCTACGCCGCCAGCCGAGCGGAATCGCAATACTGTCCGCAGCCGGTGACCGCCCGCTCAGACTCACGCTGCAACACACTGTGCGCCGCAGCACACAACTGACGCCACTTGTCGTCGCACGGCGACCGGCCACCAGCGGAGAAGCAGGCCGGACACAACGCAGCGATCACTGACTCTGCCAGGCCGGGATCGCCGGCCGGGTGGCGCGGGCAGAAGCGGACGATCGTGGTCGCCAGCCCATTGCGTCGTTCCATTGCGCGGGATACTCTCAGAGAAAATCGGCGTTTCTCTTCGTCCGGGCGGGCGGAGCGAGTGATTTTCGACTGAGGATCGCGGCGTTGGGACCTCATGACGGCGAAGAGCAGAATGATTCCGGGGAATCACTTCGGGGAATTCAGGCTGTCGGCGACCGCTTTCTGGAAGAACTTCGGGCCGGGGGCTCGCCGGAGATCGGGACTTTCCTACAGAGGTTCGAATCACCCGACCACGCGACTGTCTTTCGGCTGCTGCTGAGTCTGGAAGTTGAACATCGACGACAGTCCGGTCGGACTCCGACAGTTGCCGACTATCTGCCGAGGTTTGCTGACTTCCAAGACATCGTCGTCGCAGTCCTGGACGATGAGTGGTCCACAGCCGAGCCGCCGGGTCCCGAATCTTCCATCCCGCTGACGTCCGAAGTTCAGACGAAGCTGCCGGATCGGCTGCCTTCCGTCAGCGATATCAACGTCGCCTATGCATCGGCTGACGAAGAACGCCGGGGCGGCAGTCGGCTGGATACCAGAACGCTGCCAGCGGCGCTCGGCAGTCCGTTGTCACCTTCAGCGCACGCCGGTGAGACCATAGCCGGCCGCTACACGCTGCAAACACTGCTGGGCGAGGGCGGGATGGGTCAGGTTTGGGCCGCAAGTCAGCGGGAACCGGTCAGGCGTCGCGTTGCGGTCAAGCTGATCAAACCGGGAATGGACTCCCGTGCTGTCATCCAGCGCTTTGAACAGGAACGCCAGGCTCTGGCGGTCATGAATCATCCCGGCATCGCACGAATCCTGGATGGCGGGCTGACGGACGAGCGCCGGCCGTATTTCGTGATGGAGCTTGTCGACGGACAGCCTCTAACCACATTCTGCGACAAACAGCGACTTGGTATTCGGGAGCGGCTGGAGTTGTTCGTCACGATTTGCCATGCCGTGCAGCACGCCCACCAAAAGGGAATTGTACATCGCGACCTGAAGCCCTCGAATATCCTGGTGTCGCTTCAGGACGGTCGCCCCGTGTTGAAAGTCATCGATTTCGGGCTGGCGAAGGCGATCGGCGGCGGGATGTCGGATCTGTCGCTGACTTCGCAATTCGGTGCCGTTGTCGGCACATTGGAATACATGTCGCCGGAGCAGGCGAGTTCTTCCGGAACCGACGTCGACACCCGCACAGATATCTATTCGCTGGGTGTGATCCTTTACGAGCTGCTGACGGGTCTGCGTCCGATCGCCGCCGGTCGGCTACGGCGCGCGGCGCTGGACGAGATGATCCGGGTGATTCGCGATGAAGAGCCGTCAAGACCGTCAACGAGGCTTTCGGCAGACGAATCGCTGCCTTCGCTGGCGGCCGTCCGTAAGATTGAACCCAGCCGGCTGACCAGACTGCTGCGCGGTGATCTGGACTGGCTCGTCATGAAATGTCTCGAAAAACAGCGGGACCGCCGGTACGAAACCGCAAGCGGACTGGCTCGTGACGTTGAGCGATTTCTGGCCAATGAAGCCGTGGAGGCCAGGCCGCCAAGCGTTGCTTACCGCATGCAGAAGTTCCTGCGCAGGAACCGGCTGCCGGTTACGGCGTCTGCGATCATTCTGCTGGCCGTCGCCGGAGGGATCATCGGAACGGCCTGGGGAATGATGCGTGCCGAACGCGCTCGCGCTGACGCCGACCTCAACCGCAGAGTTGCTGACAAGGAAGAGAAACTGTCCGGACAACTCAGCGATTACCTGGTGCGGACTTTTGAATCCGCGAATCCCGTTGGTCTGGAAGATGCCGGCTTCCTGCGATCCGACGCGAGATCGAACGAGGGACTTGCCAGACGGATGCTGGACGGCGGCGCCGACATTGTTAATGAGTACATGCAGGACAAGCCACTGATGCGGGCTCGTTTGCTCGACGCAATCGGCAACTCGTACAGAAACCTCGGCGACTGGGACGTTGCCGATCGCTGGCTGAACGATAGCTACAACATTCGCCGACAGGAACTCGGGGAGGCGGATGCCACAACAGTCACGGGCCTACTCAGTCTGGCTCACTTGTCGCGGGATCGAGGCCGCTATTCGGAAGCCGAACGGCTCTACCGCAGCATCATTTCCGCGCGTGAAGCACTGTTCGGCACTGCCGATCCCGCTGTCGCGGAAGCAAAGTCGTATCTGGCGTGGATGCTCTTCTTTCAGCCGCTAAGCACGGATGGCCCCCAGTTCAATCAAGAAACCCTGGCCGAAGCGGAACGATTGCTGCTGGAAGTTCTGGACGTTCGACAGCAACAGAATCCGCCCGACCACCACAACATCGGCATTACCCTGGCAGCACTGGCCAGTGTCAAGTTCGGTCAGCAACACCAGGAACCTGCCGCTTTGGAGTACGCATCGCGCGCGGCTGCGGAATTCCAGCTCAGCAGCAAAGACGCAGAATTCGGCAGGGCCATGCTGAGCCTGATCCTGGCCGATTCCCACCGGCGCGCGGGACGTTTCGAGGAGGCGGAGGCGATCTACCTGAAGGTCCTTGATCTGGCACGCCAGAGCCTTGGTCATGAACATCCGCTCGTCATCATGCAGTTGGCGAATCTGGCGGGGCTGTATCGAAAACAGGGCGATATGGTGAACGCCGAAAAGACGATTCTGGAGTTTGCGAATCTGGTACGCCCCGTACCGGCGTTTCGAAGTCAGCCCGTCGTTGTGGACGCTCTCATGCAATACGGTGACGAAGTCCGGCGCATGCGCAGCAAAGAAGAAGCGGAGAGCCTTTACCGCGAAGCATTGCTATACGCCCACGAACGCCCCGACGGCAACGAACGCAACGTCTCGAACTTCAAAAACGTCTGGCGACTCCGCAGGATGAATAATCCAACGGAACCTGTTTCCCGCCCGTCGTAGACAGGCCTGCGGCTGACACTATCGGTTGGGAACGTGCACGTTTCCTGTCCGTTCGCGATCAACGCATACCCTCCCGTTTCAACGGGGGTGAAGCAACGTCGCTGCACTGGTAAATTCTTTCTGCCGATCGCCTTAAAGCTGACGCCCGGTTGACGAACTTTCTCGTTTCGTGCTCGTTCCGTAAACGTTCCCTCGATTGCACCGACCACAGCCCTCCGCTCCATTGTCGCCGCAACGCCTCACCAACGGTGGCTCAGCCGATGGCCAGTTCCATGATCTGTTCCTGAGTCACTCGCAGGTGAGGCTCCGCGGAGGAATTGTCCAGTTCCCCGGTGACTCGGCCGCTGTGCATCACAAGGATCCGGTCGCTCATGCCGAGCACCTCCGGCAGTTCTGAACTGATCATGATGATGGCTTTGCCCTGTGCCGCCAGCTTGTTCAGCAGCAGATAGATTTCATGCTTGGCGCCGACGTCGATGCCGCGCGTCGGTTCGTCAAAGATGATCACTTCGGCATTGCGCTGCAGCCACTTGGCCAGCACGACCTTCTGCTGATTGCCTCCCGAAAGGTTGCCGGCCAACTGCTGCTGGTGGGGAATGCGAATCGACAGCGACGTGACATATTCGCCAAGCCGCCGGCGTTCTTCCCGCTCACGGACAAGCCCGAAACGCGACAGTCGCGACAGATTCGGCAGACCAAAGTTGTCGCGCACGCTGTGATTCAGCACCAGCCCCTGAGCTTTGCGGTCTTCCGTCAGCAAACAGATGCCGGCTCGAATCGCATCACGCGGATGACGGATCCGCAGCGGCTTTCCGTCCAGCACGATCGTTCCGCTGTCGGGAACGTCCGCCCCGAAAATTAGCCGCACCGTTTCCGTGCGGCCGGCGCCGACCAGTCCGGTAATTCCCAGCACTTCGCCGGCCCGAACGCAAAAGCTGACGTTCTGCACGGCGGTTCCGCGCCCAAGACCGCTGACTTCCAGCCGCACATCGCCGGGCGGTATGTGTTCCTTCGGAAACTCGTTGTCGATAAATCGCCCAACCATCAGTTCAATCATGCGCTGCCGCGTGATGTCGGCGATGGGCACGTCGGCAATGTGTTCGCCGTCGCGCAGCACGGTTACGGAATCTGCGATTTCCTGGACTTCATCCAGTCGGTGACTGATGTAGACGATGCCGATGCCGTCGTTCTGAAGATCGCGAATGATGCGAAACAGACACGTCACTTCCTGCGGCGTCAGCGCGGCGGACGGTTCGTCCATGACCAGAATGCGCACATCCTGAGACAGCGCTTTGGCGATTTCGACAAGCTGCTGCTGAGCGATCGACAACAGTCGGCACGGCATGTCCAGCGGCACGGACACACCCATGCGGCCGAAGATCTCCGCCGCGCAAGAGCGCTCGTGTGAACGATGCACGAACACGCGCGATCGTTCGCGGCCCAGAAAGATGTTTTCCCACGCGGTCAGGGCCGGGATCAGGTTGAATTCCTGATAGATGACACCGATGCCCGCATCCATGGCGGAACGGGGATCTGCCAGGCGGACTGAGGTTCCGTCGATGTCGATCGTCCCGGCATCCGGCTGGTGAGCTCCGCCGAGTATCCTGATCAGCGTGCTCTTGCCGGCGCCGTTTTCACCAATCAGAGCGACGACTTCACCGCGGTTCAGCGTCAGCGAAACATCATTCAGCGCGCGGACCCCCGGAAACGACTTGCTGATGCCGTTCATCTGCAGCAGCGGCGAAAAAAGGAAACCGCCAGAGATGATCGTGTTCTCCTTCTGAATTGCGGCCATGGTGACATGCGGGGTGGCGTTTGTTTCGACGTGCAGGACCCCGCAATTCAGGTTTCGCCCTGACGAACCGAATTCCTGTCGCGGTATGACACCATGTGACTCCCCCCAACCTTATTGCATGAGCTGCCGCATCCGTTTTTCGACCAATGCGGGTCATCGCCTTCCAGCCGTTTCGCGAGAACCAGCAGGTAGGCCACGTCATTCAGCAGCGGCAGCACGTACGCGTCGGTTTCGCTGACGACGTTTTCGATGTCCACCTTGTCGGGCAGTTCGTTCTGCAGATGCCGGAGCACCGCTGTCGTGTATTTGTCGCTGAGCGGATCCAGTCCCGAAATCCCGTAGCGAGTCAGTACCGGCAGGATGCGGGTTCGAAAGGCGTCTTCGTGTCGATGGATCAGAGCCGCCAGAGATTCGCCGACCAGATGCTCACACTGCCCGCCTCCCAGCAGCAGGATGGTCCACGGCTGGCCAACGTGCTGGCTGATAATCAACTGAGCGGTATCGGATTCGATCTGAAGCTCCGTGCCCGTCAGTCTTTCGCGAACTTCGATCCGCACAGCGGAGTCACTGGCCTGAAAGGTCGTTGTCGCCTGACGCCGGCTGAGTGCGGCGGAGATTTCTCCGCTTGAAAAGTGAAGCGCATAGTCGTCGCCGCCCAGTGACGCTCCACGGCCGCCAGGTCCGGCGGCCTCCTGCAACCGCTGAAACGCAGTCACCAGCGGATCCGAAAATGCCTCCTGCGGGAACGGATCAAGCCGCGCGCGTCCGAATCCGAACGCGGGATTCTGCACGTTGCCAAACGGATTACCACCGACCGGCACCGCGACCACGTCACGGTCCTGCCAGCCCCCCATTTTCGACTTCAGTGCATCGATCACGCTTTCCGGAACATCCTGTTCTCGCAGGCGCTCGATCGCCCGGTCGAGGGACTCCTGAAATTCCCTGCTGACGACTTCGATCTCCTGTTTCAGAAGACGCTGATCACCGGCAAAGCGGTTGATTCGCAACCGGCCGTCCACAATGCAAAAACGGACGACTGCTCTGAACGCCCTGCCGACGTCGCCTTCCGTCAGCGGTCCGTCTTCAAAACTGACGGGCGGAAACTCCGGCAAGGCGTCTTCCCTGGGCAAGTTCAGTGCGACGGCCTGGTCGATCGGCAACTGCGTAACATCCGTCAACAGCGGCTGCAGATCGTCGCGGAAATAGTCCTCGTTGTCCTGAACCAGCCTGGCGAATGAACTCCCTGCCAGAGACTTTGTATCTCCGTCAATGGACGAACAGACCAAAACTACATCTCCGTTTCGGAGGACCTGAACGAAGTCCGACGCCCTTCGAAACAACAGCCGCACTCGCCGGCCGTCGATTGCCAATCTGAACGATCGCTGGCTGCCCGCCAGTTCGCTAAGTTCGAGCTTCAGATCGTCGCCTTCGGTCGTGAGCCGGCCATCCAGCATGGCTGATGTCCAGGACCGCGTGACGCGATCGCCGATGCCGGAACGGGATCCGCTGCGATAACCGCCGCTTTCCAGAGCCATGCGTTCGAACAGTTGCTCAAGCGGGCTGACTTCCTGATCTGCGAACGGATTCCGCTGCGGCGGTGTCAGAACTGCGCCACCCGCAAGACCCAGGCCTCCCGGGAGCTTCGGCTGCGGTGGTTTCGGCAGAGGTCGTTTCGCGGCGACTTCCCAGTGATCGCGCTTCAACTGAAGCTGCCCGTCGTCGCCGACGTCGAGTTTCGTCAACTGGTTCAGCGTCCATTGAACGGCGGCAAAGCCGGAGTCGCCGTCGTCCGCAGACGCAGGCGTTTGAATCAGGCTGAGTCCGGTCATGGCTGCCAGCGCCAGGAACATTCGTCGCATGCTTCGGCACTCCTGCTTTGGGTTAAAGTGAACTCCGTTCGTATCTGGATCAGCACATTTTCCCGCGTTGACTCGGCTGCGGCAACCGATTCTGAGATTCCTGCAGCGATTTGAAGCCACGCGGCGGCGGCAACATTAGCATGCGGCCGGAAGAGCGGCTTATGTCCGCTGTCAGCCTGCTGCATTCAGGAATCACGATGACTGACAATTCGGAATTCGGTGTGATCTTTGACGTCGACGGCGTCCTGGTCGATTCGTATGACGCTCACTTTCAGGCATGGCGGACGACGATGACAAAGTACGGCTGGGCCTGCACGGAAGCGGACTTCGCCACCGGATTCGGGCGCACCAGCCGCGAAGTGCTGCGAAGCCTGCTGGGCGATGAACTGCCGGACGAAACGATTCGGCAATTCGACGAAGAAAAGGAAGCTCTGTTTCGCCGGGCAATCGCCGAAGACTTTCCCGCGATGCCGGGAGCCGTGGAGTTGCTTCGCAATCTGGCGGCCGAAGGCGTTCCGATGGCGATCGGGTCGAGTGCTCCGCCGCCGAATGTTCAGGCGGTGATGGACGCTTTGAACGCGAACGAATTGATTTCGACGGTCATCACGGGAGTCGACGTGACCATCGGCAAGCCTCACCCGGAAGTGTTTCTGCTGGGAGCTCGCGGGCTGGGCCTGCACCCGTCCCGCTGTGTCGTTCTGGAGGACGCGCCGCCGGGCGTCGAAGCGGCTCTGGCCGCCGGCAGCCGCTGCCTTGGCGTCGTCAGCCGCGGTCGAACGCGCGAAGAACTGCATCGCGCGGATGCTCACGTCAGCGACCTGACAACGGTCACCGCGGACATGCTGCGGTCGATCGTAAACGGCGAAGGGCAGTGCCACGCTTCGTGAACGGGCCGCCGAATTCCACAACACGGCGGAAAATCGTTCGACGCATCGCTCAGCGCAAACGTGGTTACGAAATTTCGGTGAGTGCGGCTTCCGACTTCGCATCGGTTACCACGCGTTCGGCTTCCTTCAATCCGAACAGCCAGAACAACGCGGGATGCACGAAGAAATCAAGCAGCGTGGAACTGATCAGCCCGCCCAGAATGACGGTTGCGACCGGGTACAGGATTTCCTTGCCCGGTTCGCCGGCGGCCAGCACCAGCGGCACCAGCCCGATTCCCGATGTCAGAGCCGTCATCAGGACCGGAGCCAGCCGTTCCAGACCGGCGCGGACGATCATGTCCTTCGTCCAGGATTCGCCTTCGTATCGCACCAGGTGCAGGTAGTGGTTCAGCAGCAGAATCCCGTTGCGGGACGCGATGCCGGCCAGCGAAATGAAACCGACCATCGCGGCAATCGTCAGCGTCTGTCCCGTCACAACCAGAGCCGCCACGGAACCGATAAACGCCATCGGCAGCGCCGCCATCACCTGCAGCGAAAGGTTGATGGAACGGAACATCGAAAACAGCACCAGAAACACTCCGATCAGCGACACGCCGAACA
The DNA here is from genome assembly GCA_041398785.1 of Planctomycetaceae bacterium. Lineage (NCBI taxonomy): Bacteria > Pseudomonadati > Planctomycetota > Planctomycetia > Planctomycetales > Planctomycetaceae > Planctomycetaceae bacterium. The sequence continues at coordinate 121,055 of JAWKUA010000007.1, forward strand.
GTGCACCGATGACGCGGGAGGCGGACTGCTGACTTTCGAACTGCCCGCTGTATTCGACGAAGTAACCCGACGGAAGTGACGCCACAACCGGCTGAACTCGCTGCTTGATGTCCCGGACGACGTCTACGACACCACGGTCGGAGACATTGCACTGCAGGACAATTCGTCGTCGGACATTTTCGCGATTGATGGTGTTGGGCCCGCCGGATTCATAGATGCGTGCGACGGCTTCCAGCGGCAGCTTTCCGCCGTCGCGCAGGTCAATCGTCAGGCGGCGCAGAGCCTGCAGGTCTTCGCGATAGTTCTCGTCCAGGCGAATCAGCAGGTCGAACGTGCGCTGACCGGTCAGCACTTCGGAAACCACCTGGCCGTTCATCGCGGTTTCGATGAACTGATTGACTTCCACCGGCGTCAGTCCGTACAGCAACAGCTTGTCGCGGTCGAGTTCAATGCGAAGCTGCGGAATCGTGACCTGCGGTTCAACAAGCAGGTCGGTCACTCCGGGGACGGGTCTGATGGCGGCTTCCATCCGGGCGGCTCCGCGACGCAGCAGGTCCAGGTCGTCGCCGTAAATCTTGATGCCGATCTGAGCCTTCACGCCCGAAAGCATGTGGGAAATCAGGTGAGCGATCGGCTGTTCGACGGCTGTGACAATGCCGGGAATGTCGGCCATCGCTTCCCGAATCTCATCCAGTTGCTGTTCCCGGGAACGCGGCGAGTCGGGGTTGAGCTCGATAATGATCTCGCTCATGTTGACTCCTTCCGCGTGTTCATCCAGTTCCGCGCGACCGGTGCGGCGCACGAACTTCACGACGTCTTCGATCTGACGAAGCCGCTGTTCCACGCGGTGGCCGATGTCGTTCGAAGTCTGCAGCGACGTGCCCGGCGGCAGCACCACATTCAACTGAATTGCTCCTTCATTGAACGGTGGCAGGAAGTCGCGTTCCAGACTGACGGCAAACCAGCCGGCCACGATCACGGCTGCGACCGTGACAGCAAGATTCAAAGCCGGAAGCCGCAGACTGAATCGAATGACGATTTCCCCGATCCGCTTGATGCACCGCAGCAGTAGTCCGTCCTGTTCATGCTTCTGTTCGTTCAGTTTCTGCCGGCCCAGCAGCCAGTAGGAAAGCACCGGCGTGACCGTCAGTGAAACAACCAGCGACGACAGAATGGAAACGATATAGGCCACTCCCAGCGGAGCAAACAGTCGGCCTTCCATGCCTGAGAGAGCAAACAGGGGCACAAACACCAGAATGACGATCATTGTCCCGAAGACGATCGAGTTACGGATTTCCACGCTCGCCTGGAACACAACCAGCAGTGCGGGCTTCGGATCGGCGCTGCGGCGATTGTCGCGAAGTCGCCGAAAGATGTTTTCCACGTCCACGATGGCGTCATCAACAAGTTCTCCGATGGCCACCGCCAGGCCCCCCAGAGTCATCGTGTTGATCGACAGCCCGAAGAATGCGAACACAATCGCCGTCATCACCAGCGACAGCGGAATCGCGGTCAGCGTGATGAATGTGGTGCGAAGATTCAGCAGAAACAGAAACAGAATGATGACGACCAGAATGCCGCCGTCGCGCAGGGCCTCGACCACATTCGCGACCGCGCGATCGATAAATGATTTCTGCATATACAGCGGCTCAATCCGCAGGCCGGCCGGCAGCGCCGATCGCAGGTCATCGATGGCGTTCATGATGTCGGTCGTCACGCGGCGCGTGTCGGCTCCCGGCTGCTTGTTGATGGTCAGAATGACGGCCGGTCCGCCGGACCAAACATCCGCGTTCGCCGTTTCCCTGTCGGGCGACACCAGCGATTCCGAATCTCCGCGGCTTTCGACGTTTCGTTTCGCCAGTGTGTCCTGTTCGACGCGGACATAGGCCGCGCTGTCGCCGCGTTTGACCTGTGCGCCTTCGATCACCCGGGCGATCTGACCCAGAGCCACGGATTGTCCATCGCGAATCGTGACCACTACCTTCTGCAGATCTTCGATCGACTGCACGCGACCGAGAGCTCTGACAAGAAGTTCGCTGGGGCCCTGTTCGTCCAGGTAGCCGCCCGTCGCGTTCTCATTGCTGTTCTGCACGGCCAGCCGGACCTGCGGCAGCGTGACTCCGAAACGCAGCATCGCGTCCGGGTCCACCAGCACCTGAAACTGCTTCCGGCCGCCGCCCATCGTAAAGACCTGCGATACTCCTGGTATCGTCAGCAGCCGCTGCCGCACCACCCAGTCGGCCAGAGTCCGCAGCCGAAGTGAGTCCGCGGTTGAGAGTTGAGCGTTGAGAGTGCGAACATTGCTCTGCGATTCCCCTCGACCCTCGACTCCTAGCTCTCGACCCTCCTCCCACATTCCCAGCATCAGTATCTGGCCCATGATGGACGAAATCGGAGCCAGAGTCGGGCTGACGCCGGGCGGCATTCGGTCCTGAATAAGCTGCAGCCGTTCGTTGACCACCTGACGGTCATTGTAGATGTCGGTGCCCCAGTCGAACTCGACATAGACCACGGAAATGCCGACTCCCGACGAACTGCGCACCGCCTGAACTCCGTTGGCTCCGTTCATCGCGGTTTCAATCGGGAAGGTGATCAGGGTTTCGACTTCTTCCGGCGCCAGTCCCGGGGCTTCGGTCATGATGACAACGCGCGGACGATTCAGATCCGGAAACACATCGATCTGCGCCCGCGTCGCCTGCCACGTTCCGTACCCAACCAAAAACAACGCCACCGCAACCACAAGCAGCCGCTGACGAAGTGCAAATCTGATAATGGAATTCAGCATTGGGGAAAGTCCGGAGTCGAGAGTCGAGAGTACGGTGCTTACTTCGTTTCGGTTTTCAAACTGGTTCGAAGCCCACTGAGCATTCGTGCCAGTTCGTCGGCGTCGCGATAGACCGCATCAAAGCCTGATTCGGAGACCCAGCCTCGCCGCCTTGTGATCACCATTTCGGAGACGACTTCCATGACAGATCCGTACGCAATCTCGACGAATCGTGCGAAATCCGGGTTGGTTCCGCGGCCGCTTCCTTCGGCAATGTTTGCTGAGACCGATACCGCTGCGCGACGGAGCTGGCTGGTCAGTCCAAATCGCTCATCAACCGGAAAATGATTTGTGGCCTCGTAAATGTTGTCAGCAAGCTCCACCGCCGTCTGCCAAACAATCAGCTTCTCGAAGCGAAACATCTCAATATCCTCAACTCTCAACTCGACTCAATGACTATCGCCAATGACTATGCGCGTGCAGGTCCGCTCCGCCGCCGGACTGGTTTCGCAGAGTCATTTGCATCTGGTGAGCGCGGCATGGCAATGACGTCGCCGGGAAACAGAGAACCGTCGTTGGCGACTACCGTTGAGTACTGGTCGCGGTACTGAACATGCACCGGGACGCGGTCAAAATGGCTGCCGTTCTGCCGGAAGACGAACGACTCGTGCCTTCGCGAGCGATCGCTTCCACCGGCAGCACGATCTGTTCCGGCCATTCCTCAACCGGTACTCGAAGCTGGAGTCGCTGGCCGGGAAGGTATCGCCATTCCACATAGCGATTGCCGTCGGATCGCTTGTCGCGTGTGATTTCGTTGGGCAGCCGGACGTAAAAGTGAAGCGTCCGGGAATCCGTGTTGACCTGATTCGCCAGATATTCAATGTCCAGGCCGGTGACTTCGTGTCTGAGTTCGCCGGGTTGATCAAAGATCGCGTCGACCTTCCAGTCGTTTTCGGATGCCCGGCGAAGCTGGCTGATGTCCTGTTCGAACGCCAGCCCTTCAATGAACAGTTCTTCGTAGTCCGCAAGAATGCACAGCATTTCTCCGGCGCTGACCGACTGTCCCTTGTGAACGCTCATTTCCTGAACGACGAGTGGTCCGGTGTGGTCGCTGTGGTCTTCTTCGTCGTGCTGTGAGCGAACACGGCCGGAGTTGGTTCCTGCTGCGAATTCGCTGCCGCGATTGCCGCCGTTCTGCGAAGGCAGTGAAGTCGGCTGGAACGGCTGGCCGGAAAGCATGAGTTCATCATGGCTGTGATCGTCGACCGAAGGCGCAAAGATCTGCAGTTCACGAAGAAGCCGCCGGGCAGCTTCAATCTGCTGAATCTGTGCTTCCGAAAGCCCGTGCAGCCGCAGCGCCTCCCGCTGAGCCTGCAGCGACGATACCAGCTTGTCGCTGGCGTACTGGCGTTCCAGCAGTGTTCGGCGAGGAACGACACCGCTTTGTGTAGCGTCGGACAGGCGCGCGATCTCACGCCGCTCGACATCCAGTTCCCCCAGCGTCATCACAAACGTTGTCTGCGCCTGCACAAGATCTTCGTGAGTCAGCCGGATCTGAAACAGCAGCGTTCCCGGTTCAACGGCTTCGCCCTGGACGACGTGCGCGTGCGTGATGACGCCGGTCATGGGTGTCGCCACCTGCACGCGAGTGCGCCCGGGCCGTTCCGCAACGATCGCCGGCACCGTAATCGACCTGCGAAACGTCTGCAGGCTGACGGGCCGAAGCGTGTCCGCCGTCAGGCCGATGTTGCGAAGCGCCTGGTCCGATAGTTCCAGCGACTCGGTCTCCTCATGACCGGCGTGGGCTGCGTGATCGTGGCCTGAATGATCGTGGCTGGCATGAGCATCCGGTTCTTCTCCGTGGCCGTCAGCATCCGCCGCCGCGCCGGTCGGCCGGAACGACGCGATCACGCGCTGCACCCAGGTGTTGGCCACCGGTACCCAGGTATTCCTGGAAACTCCGGCCGCGATCGCAATCACCGCCGACGTCACGATCAAGAGCCACTTGACGGAGATTTTCCTGAGTACGTTGTTCATCGTCTGAGGCTTCCGACTGGAGAACGACGCGGGATTTCGCGCCGGTTGGAAATGATTCACGTGCAATGCTGCGCGTCGATGAGAACATCCGCACGCAGGGCCGCAGCCGACCAGCAAGTCAGTTGACGTGGTCGCCGGGACTCTCGCGTCAATGGCAATGACCAGGAAGCGTTCGACGTTCAGCCCGACCGGATCAATCGCCGCGCGAAAGACTCGCGCGAAGCCGGCTGACTGCGTCCGTCAGCGAGACGCCTGCCTGTGCGATTCCGGCGTCTACAGTCGCCACACCTGCGACTGCGCGCGCAGGGGCTGCGCCGGGAACTGCCGTCCCACAGCATTCGGCAGTCCGGCAGGCCGGACGGTACAACCGCGGGAAAGCGTCGTCGCGGCGTCAGTGCTGAACGCCGGAAACCGGTCCGACGCTGCCAGCCCGATACCCGCTTCGTCCGAAGGTTCAGCCGTCACGTAGCGGCAATCCGGCTCATCACACGGTGCGGGACCGCCCGGAGACGGATCGTCGGAGTGCCGTTCCGTCGCGTCCTCGTGATCAACGTCATGAGACACTGACGGATGTCGTGGCTGGCCGTGATGGTGCCGGCATTCATCCGCACCGGCAACGCTCGCGTGTCGCGAATCCGCCGAATGCGCGTGATGGACACAGCACCCGAGCAACGCGTGCAGCGTTACCGCAACTGTCGTGGCAATTGTCAGGGTCGTGTGCAACATGCCGAACCGGGATTCTTCAAGGCGACGGCGAAAAGGTAACTGGTTCCAACTGCAAGCTGTCGGCAGAACAGCCGTTTCGCCAACTCACAATCGTGATCTGTTCCCAATCCGTTTCTGATAAATTCGTGGCCGTGTTCGACCACGTTCTATCGAACTGTCGGCGTACGGTCTACCGCGATCGTACCGACAGTACAAAGGCAAACGGTGCGCCAATCTGATGAACTGCGCCGAAAGATAGAATCATTTGCACGTCGACACAGAAACGGAAGCCGGTACGAAATCGCCGCAGCAGGTGTGCAGATCGGATTCGCCGCCCGGACTGCCCACCGACGACACGATCGCGGCGTTGTCCGCCCTGAGTCCGGCGAATCTCCGGCGGCCTTTGCGGGACAATGAAAGCTGCGGCTGCGGTGTCGTCGATCTGACTCCCCGGTCGTCATCATGACGAAAGCTGCGATGGCTGAATAGCGCTGAAGACCGTGGCGGTCCACGCAATGCCGGCAAGTGCAGCGTCAGAGCAAGTCAACTTCCCGCGCGAACGAGTTGCTGCCCGACCGGAGCGGGCGGGCGCGAACTTCGAATCATTCGTCGGCGGAGGCTGCGGCTTCCTGCTTTGCAGCCTTACGTTCCGCAGCGGCGGCTTCGCGTGCTTCGATGCCCTTCACGGCAATCATCCGCCGCTTTAGAGCCCTGACATCGGCATTCAGCGACCGCCATTTCGGATTCTTCGACCGTTTCTTCGCGTCCACTTTCTGCGCATCGAGCTGTTTTTCCCAGCGCAAAAGATCTTCCTGAGCGAGCTTCAATTGACGCTCAATGCGTTGGCGGTCCATGTCGTTATCAATCCGGTATTCGATGCGGAGGGCAGGTACAGCAGGCGGGGATTGTGACAGCCCTCCCGCGATTGTTCAACGTGAAAGACGGCGAATTCCGCCGTCACAGACCCCGGTATCGGCGTCCTACGATCCGGCCACAGCGGCCTGAGCGGCTGCCAGCCGGGCAATCGGAATTCGGCGTGGCGAGCAACTGACGTAGTCCAGTCCGATTTCGTGACAGAAATAGACCGAACGCGGGTCGCCGCCGTGTTCGCCGCAAATGCCGATCTTCAGGTTTTCACGAGTACTGCGGCCGTCTTCGACAGCGATGCGCATCAGCCGGCCGACTCCCGTGGGGTCAACAGTCTGGAACGGGTCGGCAGGGACGATGTCGTTCTCGGTGTAGTAGCCGATGAAGCCCTTGTAGTCGTCGCGGCTCATACCCAGACACGTCTGCGTCAGGTCGTTCGTTCCGAAGCTGAAGAATTCCGCGGTCTTTGCGATTTCTCCGGCAGTCAGTGCCGCACGCGGAATTTCGATCATGGTGCCGATCATGAAATCCACTTCGACGCCCTGCTCCTGAAACACGGTCTTCGCGGTTTCCCGGATAACGTTCGTCTGGTTGTCCACTTCTGACTTGTATCCGGCCAGCGGGATCATGATTTCCGGGAAGCAACTGATGCCCTGCTTCTTCAGGTTACACGCGGCTTCCAGGATTGCGCGAGCCTGCATTTCCGTGATTTCCGGGTAGACGATACCCAGGCGGCAGCCGCGGTGTCCCAGCATGGGGTTCGTTTCCACGAGTTCATGCACACGCCGATCGACATCCGCCGGAGTCACACCAAACGCCTCCGCCAGCTTGTTTGCCAGTTCCTCATCTTCCTGCAGATGGTGGTGCGAAAGAAACTCATGCAATGGCGGATCGAGCAGACGAATCGTGACCGGCCGGTCTCCCAGCACCTTGAACAGGTGCGTGAAGTCATCTCTCTGGAACTGCAGCAGCTTGGCCAGTGCCTTCGCGCGATCGGCCTTGGTCCGTGAGAAAATCATCTCCCGAATTTCGTCCAGATGATCAAAGAACATGTGCTCCGTGCGGCACAGCCCGACGCCTTCCGCACCGAGCCGGACGGAAGCTTCCGCGTCGTGCGATTCCGTGTTGGCTCGCACTTTCAGCGTGCGGTGCTCATCAGCCCACGCCATCAACTGAGCGTATCGCTGGTACGTTTCGGATTCTTCGGGCTTCTTGTTGCCCATCAGAACTTCCATGACTTCCGACGGCGTGGTGTCGATACGACCGTTGAAGACTTCGCCGCTGAAACCGTCGATGGAAATCCAGTCGCCTTCCTTCAGGACCGTTTTTCCGACCGTGACGGTTCCCGCTTCGTAGTCGATGTGAAGTGCCGAACAGCCGCAGACACACGTCTTTCCCATCTGTCGGCTGACCAGAGCCGCATGGGAGGATGCTCCCCCGAACGCCGTAAGAATTCCTCTGGCGACCTTCATTCCGCGAAGGTCTTCCGGACTGGTCTCCTTGCGAACCAGAACCAACTGTGCGTTGTTGTCGGCGTTCCATGTGGCTTCAGCATCGGACGCATGAAACACAATCTGTCCCGTGGCAGCTCCCGGCCCGGCGTTGATACCTTTGGCCAGCAGACGGTCCTCCTTTTCCGCTCGCGCCTTGGCCTTTGGATCGAAAATCGGCTGCAGCAACTGGTTCAGGTCGTCCGCCGGAATCCGTCGCTTCTCCAGAGCGGTCTTTGCGTCAATGAGACCTTCGTTGACCAGATCGACGGCGATGCGAACCGCCGCAAAACCGGTTCGTTTGGCGTTGCGAGTCTGCAGCATCCAGACCTTGCCGCGTTCCACGGTAAATTCAATGTCCTGAACGTCCTTGTAATGCTGCTCCAGCGCCTTGCCGATGTTGTCGAGCTGTTGAAACGCTTCGGGTGCGTCTTCCGACAGCGTCTGTTCGACTCGCTTGGGAGTGCGAGTTCCCGCCACAACGTCTTCACCCTGCGCGTTGATCAGATAGTCACCGCAGAACCCGGGAGTTCCGTCGGAACAATTGCGAGTCAGGCCGACTCCTGTAGCGCAGTCGTCTCCCAGATTTCCAAACACCATCGCCTGCACATTCGTCGCTGTACCCCAGTCGTGCGGAATGCCGTACTGGCGACGATACACCATCGCACGGTCGTTCATCCAGCTTCCGAACACAGCGCCGATGCAGCCCCAGAGCTGTTCCATCGGGTCTTCCGGAAAATCGATGCCCGCGTGCTTTTTGATGACGGCCTTGAACTGCGTCACGATTTCCTTCAGCACATCAACCGACAGGTCCTTTTCATGGTCGACGCCGGCCTTATGCAGCGCTTTCTCCAGGATGTCTTCAAACAGGTCCGGATCATTTTTGCTTTCCGGCTTCAGACCCAGCACGACGTCGCCATACATCTGGATCAGGCGGCGGTAGCTATCCCAGGCAAAATGTTCGTTGCCGGACTGGCGAATCAGAGCCTGGACGACTTTTTCGTTGATACCGATATTCAGCACCGTGTCCATCATGCCAGGCATGGATTCGCGGGCACCGGAACGGCACGACAGCAGCAGCGGATTTTCGGCGTCGCCGAACTTCTTTCCCATCACCTGTTCGGCATTGCGAATCGCGTCGTTGACCTGATCCCGCAGTTCCGGCGGATACTGACGATTGTTCGCGTAGAAATACGTGCAGACTTCTGTCGTGATGGTAAACCCCGCCGGCACCGGCATTCCGATGCGGCTCATTTCCGCAAGATTGGCCCCCTTGCCGCCCAGCAGAGACTTCTGCGTTGCATTGCCGTCAGCCTTGCCATCACCGAAAACGTAAACGTACTTATGGTCAGCCATCGAGTATGAACCTCATGAACTTGCCACTGCTGCGCAGCCGCGCAGGAGTGTGAGCAGCGGAATGACACTGCCCGAAAGAAACCTCAACCCATTGTCGCACAACAGGTTGGGACGCTGTTGAAAGGGGCCGGCAGCGGCCGAAACGAGCGGGAACGGTAGCAACCGCGGATTCAAACTTCAAGCAGAGGAAATGCCGTTCAGAATCCAGAGAATCTGTGTTTTTCAGCGGGGATTCACGTTCCCGCGGCAGCCCCTGACTTGCGGGAAGATACCGCATGAGAAACACTGCCCGATCGTTCATTTCGCGTGGGAGAGTTCTGACAATGGCCGTTCGTGGGATTCGCGGAGCTACCTGCGTGGACGCAGACGAACCGGGCCTGATTCGCGAAGCGACGCGCGAGCTGATCGAAGCGATTCTGCACCGCAACGAAATCACCGACTTCGACGATGTGATTTCCGCCGTGTTCACAACGACCGATGATCTGCATTCACTGTTTCCCGCCGAAGCAGCACGGCTCATCGGAATGAACACTGTCCCCCTGCTGTGTGCCCGTGAGATTCCGGTGCCGGGATCGATGCCACTGTGCATTCGCGTCTTGCTGCACGTCAACAGCAAACGGACTCCCCGTGAAATCGAACATGTTTACCTTCGGTCCGCCGCAAAACTGCGTCCTGACATGAACAGCGCTCAATAGTGGAGACCGCTCCCGAAGTCTGATGCATGACTCCGGCAACGCCGATCACACCGAGCACGGGATCGCGTCATGGAGCCAAACCGAAGCGATCACGCGGCAGAAGCCGCATTGCGCGGGCGCGGCGGGAAAGCTGTCGGCGATTCAGGAGTCGCGATTTCGCAGACGTTCCTGCAGCCGATCCTGCAGCAACGACAAGTCAGCGGCGGAGCGGTTGCCGAGATCGTCCATCGACGAAACGGCATCGCCCAGTAACTCCTGCAACATCTGGATTCGTCCCGCGATCAGCCCTTGCCGCTGACCCTCGTTCCGTCCTTCCTGGCGTCCTTCCTGGCGTCCGGCTTCGATGCCCTGCTCTCGTCCCTGAAGAATTCCCGTCTGAAGCCCCTCTTCCCTGGCGGCAATCAGGCGAGCTTCCTGATCATGGAGGAACTTCATGCGGGCTTCGTAAAACTGCCGGTCTTCGGGTGTCTTCGAAATCATGTTCAGAATCTCCACGGCTTCCGTGTATTCCGGTTCATCAAGAACGTGAACCAATTCCTCCGCGTCGGCGTCGCGTGCGTTCTTCAGCAAGTATAGCCACTTCTCCAGCCTGGAAAACTGCGCAATCGTCCGGCCCTCCGATCGGAATTTGGGAAGCTCCAGAGTGTGGAATTCCAGGTCATTGGTGAACACCAGCGGCTGCTGGTCGCATCGCAGCCGGAAACTCAGGTGGGCTTCGTCAAACTCACCGAACAGCGTCCTGCTCAGCACGCAGATGCTGAGCGCCGGGCGCAATCGAAGATACCGTTCGCCGGCGGAAATCTGGCGGACGTAGTTCAGACAGTTGTAATACGTCAGGCGCCTGGGAAGGTGGGTCGGCAGCGTCGTCTGCATTTCGATGTTGAATTGCCGCCCGGTCGCATCCCGGGCCAGCACGTCCAGAATGGCAAGCTTGTCTTCGGATCGTTCCCTTCCCAGGATCGGATTCAGGAACTCAACTTCCGTGACCGGCTCCGAAAAATCCAATACCGCGTTCAGAAAGTGAATCGTAACGCGAGGGTGCTCCGGACTTCCCAGCAGCAACTTGAATGCAAAATCCACTGTGGGATCAATTCCCAGTGCCATCAGCCTGCCACAATCTGCTGGTCGTTACGTCACCATGACGGGGCGGAGCCTCCGGTCATCGCGATCGACGAGTGTCATTCGTCTACAGATCTCCGGAACTCAACAGTCCCAGTCGGTGAAGCTTGCCGCGGCATTCGTCGCGCTCACGGCTGCGTGTCAGCGAGGACCATGCGGGATCCTGAGCCGCCAGAAACGCTTCTTCGCTGAACGGAGGTGACTGGCCGCACGATGCCGCATTGGCGGTCAGCCGCTGAACGACGCCGCAATCAAGTCGCGTCAGAAACATGGCGTTCATGCGGTAATCCTGAAACGCTTCCCACACGACTGGAAACAGCGGTTGCACGATCTGCTCGCCAATCGTGGCGGCATAACTGCGAATCTCCAGTTGAGCGTGGCTGTCCATTCGCAGCGCCAGGAAATGCAGCAGGTTATGCAGATCGATCTTCCAATAAGCTTCGGTATAAGTTGACAGCGGAAGGTCCTTGCGAGCCTGTTCCCGGGCGACGCCGGTTTCAATGCGTTCGGTATAGACTTTCTTCATCTGCTGATGCAAATCCGCTTCCTGCTGAGTCAGCTTTTCTCCCAGCTCGGCGGCGAGCGGTTCACCGCTGCCCTGCCGGTTCGATTCCGCCTGGGTCCGCCACTGATCGGCAGGCGTCGTCTGAGCGGCGTCGATCGCCAGAGAATACCGGGTGCTGTATTCGTTGACATTGGCCGTGCGATGCCGAATCCACTGCCGCCAGCAATCCATGGGCACGCGGACCAGAATCTTGATTTCCGCCATTTCGAACGGAGTCGTATGGCGATGCCGAAGCAGATACCGAATCAGCGTGCGGTCGTCGGAAACGCGTTTGGTACCTTCACCGTAACTCACGCGAGCCGCCTGGACGACACTGCTGTCGTCGCCCATAACATCGACCAGACAAACGAATCCGTCATCCAGCACGGGGAACTTTTTCCAGCGAAGTTCATTGACCAACTGCTGGTGTTCATCGTTGGATGTCGGTTCGGCGGCGCTGGACATGAGCGGGTTCCGGAGCGAAGTTTTCGTTTTCGGGACGCGAACTGTAAGATCTGAACCGAGCGATTCCAGTCTCAGGAGAACACCGATGTTTTACACGTGGATGAATGACACTCCGATCGGCCGGCTGCTGATTGCCGGCGAACAATTGGCACTGAAGTACGTGCTGTTCGACAATGGTCCGGGGCGTGACCGCAATCGCCAGCCCCGACCGGACTGGGAAGAAAACGCGGCGATGCTGCAGGAACCGGTTCGGCAACTGAATGCGTACTTTCGCGGTCAGCTGCGGCACTTCGATCTTCCGCTTGCCGCCGACGGAACCGAATTTCAAAAGCAGGTCTGGTCGGCGCTGTCCGCAATTCCCTTCGGAGAAACCACCAGCTACGGCGAAATCGCTCGCGCAATCGGCCGCTCGCAGGCTTCGCGAGCGGTGGGCATGGCGAATGGACGAAATCCCATCTCCATTGTCGTCCCCTGCCATCGCGTCATCGGCAGCAGCGGAAAACTGGTTGGCTACGGCGGCGGCCTGGACCGCAAAACGACGCTGCTGCGATTGGAAGGTGTCGCGGTGTAACGCTGCCCGGACAGGCATCGCAATCCGGAAATGCAAACAGCCGCCGCGCGACTGCAGGGATCGCGAGGCGGCTGAGAGATTTCGTTGGGCACCGTCGGGACGGATGCATTCGATCCGGCCCGTTTCGGGCTCAGGCGGGCCTAATGATGGTGACCGCCGTCCGCTGTATGGTCACAATCCCTGCAGCGAGGATCCGGCTGACGAGCAATATAGGCGGGACCATACTTCGACCGGTCTCCGCCGAGCACATATGGTGTGTATTCCATCCGGTAACCGTCACATGGACGGGCAAACAGGTTGCCGAATCCCCGCGGGCGGAACGAATCCTGAGCGCATCGGACACATTCATTCAGTGTGGCCGCGCGAGGCCGATACCAGGTCGTATAGGAATGCATGGGCATCGAAAAATGCTGAAACCCATGCCCCGCCGATCCCTCGCCGCCGAGGTCCGGCGACATTCGGTACTGGCTGAATCCGTTGAATCCGAAGCAGTCAGAATACTCATCCGCCGGCCCCACCGGCACGGGCTGAATGGCGGTTCCGCTGATCGCCCTGTCGTTCGCGTGAACGGCACTCTGGCCGATCAGTATCGCGAACACGAAAACGGATATGTGGCTCCTGAATCGCATCCTGCATTCCTCCTGGTGAATTGCCGGCCAGTGGCCGGTTACGGTCCGTGTCAGACTCCATGTGGTTCGGTAAATCGTCTGCATACTACGGACGGTTGGAGCGAATTCTGCCGCAGCCGTCATTCGCGTTTGGTTTCGCTGCCGGTTGTCCGCCGTATGCCGGATTCTCTTCAAATTCCGCAGTCCGATGACACGTTCGATTCGCAGTCAGCGCAGCATCGACAGCGCTTCGCCTACCGGCAAAGTCTTCCTGGTCCGCCGAACCAGGCAGGGGACACCGGCGAACACGACCAAACGCGGCTGTATGGGATCGCGACCGTTGATCCGCGGATCGCAACCAGCCGCATTTCGGTCACTCCGCAGTGAAATGTCGGCAATCGCGGGATTTTGCGAGGTTTTCAAGGGAACGATCACTCGGTAAACTTCTGCGGTAAGTCAACGGGCATCACAGCCTTCTGCCGGCCTTTTCCCCGGCCCATTCCGGCAGTTCCCGGCTTTTCCAGTTGCGAATGCCATTGGAGCAAACGCATTCAATTCGGGCATTCTTCATGAATTACCAGAACACTCAGGCAACCGAACCGGGGATCAACCCGGAACTGGTTCGACGAGCCTTGCAGCCGAATTTCGAAAATACCGACGCGGATACTCAGCGAATTCTCTTTCGTCGTTCTGACCGAACGTGCCGTCTGACGGGAGTCAGCATTCGATCCATCGGAACCTGCGTCCCGGACCTGGTCATTTCGAACGAGTCACTTGAGCAGCAATACGGATTTGAACCCGGCTGGATCGAACGCCGAACCGGCATCCGGCAGCGCCGCTATGCCGCAGCCAACGAAGGAACAAGTGACCTGGCTGTCAGAGCGGCCCGGCAGGCGATCGCGGCGGCCGGTGTCGATCCGTCGGAAATTGATTTGCTGGTCGTCGGCACCTTTACACCCGACTACACGTGCCCGTCGACCGCCTGTCTGGTGCAGCAGAAGCTGGGCCTGGACGTTCCCGCGATGGACCTGTCCGCCGCGTGTTCCGGATTCATGTATGCGCTGGCAACGGGCGCTCAGTTCGTCGCCACGGGCAATTCCAAACTGGCTCTGATCATCGGAGCGGATATTAACAGTCGCATCGTGGACCCGACCGATCAGCGGACGTCGCCGCTGTTTGGAGACGGCGCCGGAGCTGTCCTGCTTGGCGCCGGAAGCGACCAGCAGGGCCTGGTGTGTTATCAGCTTGGTTCCGACGGAGCCGGCGCTGAACTGCTGGATCGTCCGGTCGGTGGCAGTCGCCGGCCGCTCACGGCAAAGTGCGTTGCCGACGGTCGCCACTTTCTCCGGATGGACGGTCGCAACGTCTTCAAGTGGGCCATTCAGGTCGTTACGGAAACGATTGAACTGATCCTGGAACGAAGCGGACATTCCGTGGACGATGTGCAGTTGTTTGTGCTGCACCAGGCAAACATCCGGATCATCGACAACGCCATGAAGGCCCTGGGAATCCCGCCGGAGAAGGTCTTCAACAACCTGTCACGCATCGGAAACACGTCAGCGGCATCGATACCGATCGCGCTGGACGAAGCTCAGCAACAGGGACATCTGAAACCCGGCGATCTCGTCCTGATGTGCGGTTTCGGAGCAGGCCTGACCTGGGGCACCGGCCTGTTTCGGTGGTAACACCCGACGCCGCGCTGCCCGGAACCCGCGACGACTCGGCTCCAATTGCAGGGTCGATATCAGCGTAGTGTCCCGTCCATCGTAAACTGATTTGTGCCACTGGCTGTGCACAGTGCCCTGTGCTCCGGAAAACACTGGCACAGCCAGTAGCACACGACCCGCAGATCCACGCCGGACAAAGCAGTAGCGGCACGCGAACTCGAAACACGTCATCCTACGCGCTGAATCGAATCAGAGCGTCGATCACAAATTGGACGCTCTCCGGGGAACGCGGGTGCGAAGAACTCAGTTCACTCTCGCGGCAGTGCATACGAATTCCAGGCGGGAAGTCACCTTGCCGTCCACCGTAACCTTCCCGGTCAGGTAGAAGGCATTGGACAGTCGTTCGGTGAGTTCCACTTCCATCTGAATCGTCTCGCCGGGGCGAATCATGCGACGGAACTGCGTGTTGTTCTGT
This sequence comes from Planctomycetaceae bacterium, assembly GCA_041398785.1. NCBI lineage: Bacteria > Pseudomonadati > Planctomycetota > Planctomycetia > Planctomycetales > Planctomycetaceae > Planctomycetaceae bacterium. The sequence goes on from JAWKUA010000007.1 coordinate 136,418, forward strand.
CGAGTGACCACGGGCACTTCTCCGTTGCCGACTTCAATCAATTGCGAAATCAGGACAGCGCCGGCCTGAAAGCAGGCTTCGCACTGCAGGACGCCGGGGAACACCGGAAAGCCGGGATAATGTCCCTGAAACACGGGCAGATCGGCGGGCAGGTGTTTCTTCGCGACGATTCGCCGGTCGGAGATCTCCGTCACTTCGTCCAGCCACAGAAACGGAGCGCGGTGAGGAATGCAGGACTGGATCTGATCGATGTTCATTCCGTCACAGCTCGATCTTCAGCTCTTCGATCTTGCGGTACAGACTGGACAAGCCAAGCTTCAGGCGGCGAGCCGCTTCCTTCTTGTCCGGGCACTGCTTCAGAACTCGCGTGATGTGCAGGCGTTCGTAGTGCCTGAGCGCCGAACGCAGGTCGTCCGTATCCGGAAGACTGCTGCCCAGCCCAAGCAGATCGGGAGGCAGGTCCTGCGGCAGAATCTCATCACCTTCGCACATCATCACAGCGCGTTCGACGGCGTTATCGAGCTGCCGGACGTTGCCTTTCCAGTGAGCGGCCATCAGCGTGCGAATCGTTTCGCTGGTGGCTCCGGTCACGCGTTTGCCCATCGCTTCGCAGTGGCGCGCCATGAAGTATTCGACCAGTTCCGGAATATCGTCCAGGCGTTCACGCAGCGGCGGAATGCGGATCTTGACGCCGTCCAGCCGGTAGAACAGATCTTCCTGAAAATTTCCGTCGGCCACTTCCCGCATCAGGTCGCGCGAGGTGGCGGCAATGATTCGAGCATTGACCTTGATCGTTTCCGACGCGCCGGACGGCATGATTTCCTGGTACTCGATCGCCCGCAGCAGTTCCGCCTGGGTGCCGGGGGGAAGCTGTGCGATTTCATCCAGAAACACCGTTCCCTGACCCGCGGTACGAAACAGCCCTGACTGGCCTCCCTTGACGCCGAACAACTGGCTTTCCAGTAGTTCCACGGGGCGAGTACCGCAATTGACGGCCAGGAACTTCTCGTCCTTGTTTGGTCCCGCCATGTGAATTTCGCGGGCGAACAGTTCCTTGCCGGTTCCCGTTTCGCCAACCAGCAGGACGTTGGAATTTGTCGCCGCCACTTTACGGATAGTCTTCAACAGGTCCTGCAGCACACGACTGCTGCCGATGATCTGGTCGAAGCCGGCACTGCGGCTCAAATCCTTCCGCAGCCGCTGATTTTCAAGATACAAATCCTGAAACTTGAACAGCCGTTTCAGGCGATTGGTCAGTTCGTCAAAGATGACCGGCTTGACCAGGTAGTCGAACGCCCCGGCGGTGAATGCTTCGACCGCGTTTTCAACAGTGGCGTATGCGGAAATGATCAGAATGAACATCGCGGGATTGATGCGATGCAGCCGCCGCAGTAACTGGACGCCGTCGCCGTCGGGAAGCTGCACGTCGCAGACGCCGACGTCGTAGTCGCGTTCTCGAACGAGTTTCAAAGCGTCCGCGACGCTGGCGGCTGTGCCGACGTCGAATCCTTCTCCCGAAAGGAATTCCGCCAGTGTCTCCCGAATGATGTCTTCGTCTTCAACGATCAGGATGGATTTTTTCGTGAATGTCGGATCCGACACGCGATTGACTTTCTTTAGCCGAACAACTCAGGCTTTCGCCGAACAACTCAGGACGCTGTGACCAGTGGCCGTCCCGGGTTCCGCAGAGATAATGGCAGCGACGCGGCGGCGTTGCAATCTGACCGTCGCCGGAAACGCCATCAGAACCGAAATCCCCCGCGAATCGACTGCGTCGGGGAATCCGCGTCGGCCGTTGAGACCGTCAAACGTCCCAGAATCCGCGGCGCGGACCGATTCCGCACAGTGCATACGCCGGTTCACACGCCCGCGGGGCTCCAGCCGGACTTTGGTTTGGAATGAGTCACCATTTTCGACGTCTGCATCGCGTGGCATTCGTCCAGCAGGCGACTTACGGCAGCCTTGTTTTCGGCGATTTCGAAATCCAGTTCGAAATCGATTTCTTCGCCGGGGGCCAGCGTGATGACTCGGCCGTTTTGCCGTTCGAACGACCGATTGCAGGGAAACGACGTGGCCGGTTCCAGTCCGGTGACGTAGCCGTCGGCTTCCGACTGAGTGTTCTTCCACAGGGCGAACCACGGCAGGGATGAAACATCGAACCGGACGGCAAAGGCTTCCGTCAGCTTCGCAGCGGACAGAATCGCCAGTGCCCGACCGTCGGCATCCGCGAGGGGCTTCAAAAAGTACACCTGTTCCGCGTAATCGGTTTGTGGAGCCCCGTAGACGCTCCAGTCGTTGACATCCTCGGCCGCACGATCATCGCGCGGCGCCATTTCTTCGGCCGCCATATTGAACACCGCGCCGGCTCCAAGAAACGGCGGTCCCAGATTGCAGTGGTAAAGCAGTTCCACTTCCGCCGGCTGTGCCGACAGGTTCCGCACGGTATCTCGCACACGAAACATGCTGCTGCCGATCTGAGTGCTGAGCGTTGACGTCAGTTGCAGCCGACCTCCGAAAACGCTGGCTTCTTCGACAATTCCCGTGACGGAAATGACGCCGTCGTCATCAACGTCGCAGCGAACGTCATGCGCCGGCAGATTGGCGATGCGCCCATGCAGCGGAAGAAACTGTTCGGAAACCACACGGCCGTCGTCGTCGCGAACCGTGTCGGTCCCCGGCGCGCCGCTCCAGCCGAGTCCACAGCGACAAATCAGTTCGTTGAATCCGTCCAGCCAGCCAATTCCGCCCCGGCGGTTCTGATCAACAAACGCCGGATGCACGGGACGACGCACGGGCGAATTCCAGCCGAGTGAAATGCCGTCGCAGTCACCCTTCCAGACGCCCATTCCGCGAGTCGGCAGGATCGCCAGTTCCAGACGATCGTTGTTCAGCCAGATCACATCGACACCGTCAGAAAGCCCGCCGCTCAGCCGTTCATGCTGGACGAACCAGTCGGCGCCGCGCGACGATCTCAGCCCGGAGGATTCCGCATCCAGCGATGCTCCCTCCGCGTAGATTCCGTCGTCAAAACTAATCAGCGTCAGCGATTGGCGTGTCATGCGGGTCTCGCTGCCAGGCAGGCAAAAGCAGTCACAGGACGGCAGGTGTACGGTGCGACCCGCAGTGTGTCAAACGTCTGCTTTTCGAACCGGCTGTGGGTGGCAGGCAACGGGAGAATCCGCCAGCGACAGCAGTTCCGGAAGCCGTTCCCGAATCTGCAGTTCATGTTGCCGGCTGAGCGTCGGCAGCGGCGGAGCGACCTCAAAACCGCAGATCCTGCACAGGTGCATGGCGTATTTCAGCGCGGGAATCAGGTTCATTTCGCCATCCGGATCTCGGTACACGTCGCTGAATACGCGGTCGACGATTCCCTTCAGCCGCGAAACCTCCGCCGTGTCCTGACGCCGGGACGCGTTGAACAGTTCGACGTAGACATGCGGCAGCAGATTGGCTCCCCCGCAGACTCCGCCGTCAGCCCCCGCCGCGACGGCCTGAGGCACCAGTTCTTCCGGTCCCATGATGACCGAAAAGTCACCGCGACCGCCAAACCGCTGACACAACGTGCGAAAGTAGGTCAGGTCGCCGCTGCTGTCCTTGATCCCCAAGATGTTCGGATGCGACGCAAGCTGAGCAACGGAATCCGGTTCCAGATGAATTCCCACGCAACTCGGCATGTTGTACAGCATCAGCGGCAGAGCCGTTTCGTCCGCCAGTTTGCCGAACCAGTCGACAATCGACGCCTGGCTCACGCCAAAATAAAATGGAGCGGCTGCAACGATCGCGGAGGCCACACAACTGGCGGCGTGTTCCGCAAGATAGAGCGATTCGGCGAATGAACAGTCCGTGACGCCGACCAAAACAGGCACGCGTCCTTCGGCGACGCTGCACGCCCGCTCAACCATTTCGTATCGCATCGGATACGTCAGCGAAGGACCTTCGCCCGTAGTTCCCAGCACGAAAATTCCGCTGACGCCGCCGTCAACGACGTGGTCGATGACTCGATCCACCGCGTCGACGTCCAGCTTGTCGTACGACTTAATCGGCGTAACCAGCGGCGGGATGATTCCGGAAAAGGCGGTCATAGGAGATTCGTTGATTGGGAGATCGGAAAGCCACGCGAAATCGTCGCGTTCGTGGCGGATCGTATCAGTCTGCAGTATGTCCGAACACGCCTGCGATGCGCCGGCTATTTGCTTCGTTCGAACATTTTTCGCAAAACCCGGATGGAAGTCTGCCGCGAGCGGGGAAAAACGAGGCACTCAGGCTCGCGGCCGCATGAGTTGCGAAAGTGTCAGTGTCCGCCGCGGCCAGTTTCAATCATAACGTCCGCGACTCGGGACGCTGGAAGCCGTGTCGTGCGATGTTCACTTCGCGGCTATGTCCGCACAAGTTCTTCTCCGCCCGCCGTCAGCAATGCTCGAGCAACCGCACTGCCGATCGATTCCGGTTCGGCGGCGCTGCCGGTTTCTGTGGCTTCCAGACGATGTTCGCCGTTTGCACTCAGCAACACGGCCGTCAGCGTAAGTTCGTCACCGTCAAGTTCGGTCCATGCACCCAGCGGCGCGTGACAGCCGGCTCGCAGGTCCGCCAGCAGCGTCCGTTCGGCGGTCACGCATCGAGTAACAGAGACATTGCTGATGTTGTTCAGAATCGTCTGAGTCACCGTGTCGTCGGTTCGGCATTCAATTCCGATGGCACCCTGGCCGACAGCGGGAAACATCACGGGAGGCTCCAGCAGCAAACTGATGCGATCGGCCAGTCCCAGCCTCCGCAGTCCGGCTTCCGCCAGAACGATGGCGTCGAACTCACCGTCGTCGAGTTTTCGAATTCGTGTTTCCACGTTGCCGCGGATTTCTTCCGTCCACAAGTCACTGCGCCAGTGCAGCAACTGAGCCTGCCGGCGCGGGCTGCCGGTTCCGATGCGAGCCTTCGCCTTCAGTTCCGAAAGCCGGCTGATCGGACTCACATCCGAAGGCAGAATCAGCGCATCGCACCGCGGAGCTCGTCCGGGAACTGCCGCCAGCATCAGGCCATCAGCCGATTCCGTAGGCAGATCCTTCAGGCTGTGAACGGCGATCTCGCACTGCCGGTTCAGAACCGCCACCTGGACTTCGCGAGTGAACACGCCGGTGCCGCCGAATTGCCGCAACGGATCAGTCTGATTCGCATCACCTTCCGTGCGGATGTGGACGATGTCGACCGCGACATCCGCAGCCGCACTGCGAATGAGCGACGCGACATGTTCTGCCTGCCAGAGAGCCAGCCGGCTGGAGCGAGTGGCGATTCTGATTCTGTGCGTGGTCATCCGGGAACGATGTGAGCAAGAGGTGACGCGGGGTTTCGTACGGCTGTGGAAGTGCGGAGTCTTCAGTCTTCAGTCTTCAGTCGTCAGTCGTCAGTCGTCAGTCGTCAGTCGTCAGTCGGCCGACGGGAGGTGGTTCGGGAGATGGATGGCGTTGTGCAGTCAGACTTCCTGTTCGGCGGCCGCTTCCTTTCTTGCCAGCAGCAGCCGGTTGTAGGCGGCGATGGTCTCCTTGCGGCGAACCATCCCCAGCAGTCGTCCGGGTTCCTTCGGGTCGAGTACCGGGAGTTCGTCGATGTTTAGTGTCGTGAACTTGCTCAGCGCGACGTTCAGGTCGTCCGCTGGCGAGACGCTTAGAAAACGCGACACCATCACGTCGGAAGCGTCAGCCAGTTGCCAGATCGTTTCATCGTAAATGAACCGCCGAACATCGTCCGCCGAGAAGATGCCGACCATTCTTTCTTCGTCGTTGAGAACGGGAAAATAGTGCTGGTGAGTGCGGCTGACCAGCTTGACGATCTCAGACAAAGGCATGGCTTCCGGAACGCATTCGATCTTCCGATCCCGGCGATAGACATGGTCCACCGTCAGTCCTTCCAGAACATCCACCAGGAAATCGCCGCGGTGAGCCGGAGACTGCAGCCGGGACAAGACCTGTTTGCTGTACAGCGTCCACCGCTGTTCCATCAGGAAACACAGCGTCGAGACCCACATCGTGGGCAGCAGCAACTGATAGCTGCCGGTCATTTCGGAAACCATGATGATCGTCGAAATCGGCGCGTGGGCACACCCGGCGAAAAATCCGGCCATACCGACAATCCCGAAGGCACCCGGTTCCAGTTCCGGCCAGTAGCTCTTCGCCAGCGTTCCGAAGGCGACTCCCACACAGCCCCCGATCACCATCGAAGGACCGAACACACCGCCGGAGCCTCCGGAACTGATGGTCAGCGACGTCGTCAGGATCTTGAACAGAGCCACAATCAGCAACAGCTTGATCGTCACCGTTTCCGGTTCCTGCAAAGCCGTCTGCAGGACTCCGTATCCGGTCGACAGAACTCCCAGTAGCTTTCGCTGTTCCAGCCGCTGCAGGGCCGAAGCGCTGTCCGCGGCGTTGTCCGTGGACGACGAATCCGCACCCGTTGCCGTTGTCGCGTCGCCGACTTCGGACGCATGTGTTTCACTCCGCAGTGCAGCGACCTGCGCGTCCTTCGTCGGCAGCTGATTCATCAATCCGCCGTGCGGGCCGAATCCAAAGTACAGCGCCGCCGCGACAAGTCCGGCAAGTCCCGCTCCGATCGCCGGCCGAATGTGCCGCGGCCCGGGAAGCCGGTGAAACAGACTGTGAATGCCGTAGAAGCACTTGATGTAAAGAATTCCCACCAGAACCAGAACGATCGACATCAGACCGTACGGCACCAGTTCCGAGACCGACTTCATCGTGTATTCCGGCAGTTTTCCGAAGACGGTTTCGAAGCACTTTTCCGGAGGCAGCCCCAGCCCGTAAACCAGAAACAGTCCGTAAACCGAATACGCCACGATCGAAGCGATCGCTGTCGGCACGATGACTTCGGACTCCAGGTCGGCATCGCGGTACATGATTTCGCCGGCGAACAGTGCTCCGGCCAGGGGAGCCCGAAAGATGGCTCCGATGCCCGCGCCCATTCCCGCAGCCATCAGGACTCGCCGATCCCGCGCCGACAGTTTCAGAAGCTGCCCGAGACACGATCCCAGAGTCGCGCCGATCTGTGCGATCGGCCCTTCACGTCCGCCCGATCCGGCGGTTCCCAGCGTGATCGCCGACGCGATCGTTTTCACGAACGCAACACGCAGCGAGATGTTGCCGCGCTTGTTGTGAAAGGCATCGATCGCTCCGTCGGTGCCGTGACCTTCGGCTTCCGGAGCGAACGTGTAAACCAGCAGTCCTGACCCGATCCCGCCGCAGATCAGCACCGCAAGCAGCGCCAGAAACGAAAACGAAGTATCGGGGGGATGAAACAGATGCTGTTCGCCGGCGGCTTCGCCCGGCTGAAACCCGGCAAACTGAAGCAGGACAAATCGCACCACGATCTGACCAAGCACCTGAAACACGATGGCTCCGACGCCGGCCATGATTCCCGTGACCACGGCCAGCAGAAACCATTTCCCGTTGGTATGCAGATGGAAATGGCCGGCCAGCCGTCGAAACAAGGAACCCATTGTGATGTTGCCCGCTGCGAAATGACGTGCTTATTGGTTGCTGACTGCGCGAATGCCGATGAATGACAATCGGCGACGCGTCGCCGGCCGCGCGGCGCGGTTGCCTTGCCGATTGTTCAGGCTCGGCGAGCAATCGCCCTGGCCCGCAACGCAAACCCCGGCGAAACACACTCGCCCCTGTATCTTCGCGATTTTGCCGGCATTGCAACTGTCAGGCGGGCACTGCGCGAAGGATTCTGCAGATCCGTACCGGGATATCGACAACTGACGCGAAGACGCCACCGCAATTCAGAATCGTGTCTTCGGCACTGATCGAAACCGCAGTGCCGGGACACGAAACCGCGGTGCCGGGGTACGAATCCGGTGTCGTCGAACAAACCGAACGCCGCCGTCGAACGGTCAGCCGGCGTTGCTAAGCGGCTTTCAGCGAACGGGAATTCTGTGCCCAGTTGATCCAGTTCGTGACTTCTTCCAGATCCGGCATTTTTCCGCCGCGGACGATTCGCTGACCTTCGGCGGACTCACAGAACGGCGCGACTTCGGCAAGCAGATCGCTCGGCTGCTGCGACGCCACTTCTTCCGCTTCACCGTAACCGCAGGCCACCAGAATCTGTGCATCATGTCCCCTGAGTTGCGGGATCTGACACACCATCGCGGCCTGCGCCTGCCACTGTTCGACAACTTCGACGGTGATGCGGCGATTGTTGAGTTGAGCGACGACAGTTTCCGGCGACGCGTTCAGCAGGTCATCGACCGTCAGAATGTTGGCTCTCGCCAGGCGTTCGGCGGTTTTGGGACCGATGGACGGTGCGGCTTCGACGTCGCTGCTGCGGCTCAGGTAGAACTTCCATTCCGTGCCGCCGTGTCCGCCGGAATTTCCGTTTCCGTTTGAGCTGCCGTTGGCGCCGGAGGAACTTTCCGAATGACTGCGGGACCGCCGGTCATTGTCGCGATCCATCAGCCGGCTGGCGACGCGAGTGGTACGGCGAGATTCCGCCTTTCGCTCCATGCGACGCCGGCGCCGCGAGAAGCGTTCGGATCGCGTCCGCTGAGACTCTCCGCTGTATCCCGGCCGTCGCTGTCGGCGCACGGAACCCGTTCCGGAACTACTCCGTGCCCGGCCCGTTGAATGAATGACCGTCGACGACCGCTGTGACGACGACCCGTTTCCGGAACGACTGTGGTACTCATGGCGGTGCCGGCGGGCGTCTTCCATCGATCGTGCATGCAGCGCCCAGCGAGTCCAGTTGATGGCTTCCTGACGATCGATCGCTCGTCCGGCCCGAAGGTAATGTCGTCCCGAATCCGAATACTGAAACGCCGTCAGCAGATCGAACACCGCTTCCGGCCTCAGTCGGCTCATCTGTTCGACGGAACGAATTCCGGCGGCATACAGCAGAGCCGCGTCGCGTCGCCGCAGCATCGGAATCCGGCAGGACAATTCCGCCTGACCCTGCCAGGCATGAATTCGCTCACTGTCGATCAGAAATCCCTGGTCGCGAAACCGGTGTTCCAGTTCCGGAGCGGGGATCTGCAGCAGTTCATCGATCGTCTGAATATCAACGGACTGCAGCGCGGCGATTTCCGCTACGGTCAGCCCGGCAAGGTCTTCGACCGGGTTATCCGTTTCCAGGTAGAAAAGCCACCGGGCATCCGTTTCGTTCGACGCGTCAGCAATCCGCTCACCCATTTCGCCGGGGAATTCCTCCGCCTCGCCGTCAAACGCCTTGAACACCAGCGACTGATCGTCAATGACAGGTTCGCGCACGGGAACCGGCGTCGGCACAGGGACCGCCACCGGTTGAGGAATAAACACCTGCTGCGGCTGCTGAGCGGGCAGTTCTTCCAGAGTTCGCATGGCGGCGCGGCGACGCACGAACAGTTCGCGGACATCGTTCTGACTGGTCAGCAGCAGGATCTGCTGGCCGGACGACGCCACTTCCATCAGCAGGTCGGCGGCCGCTTCGGCCCGGTCATCGTCCGCGGAAATAAACACGTCATCCAGCACCAGCGGCACTCGATCACTGTCGGCCGCCTTGATCTGAATCAGAGCCAGCCGAAGCGCCAGAGCAGCCTGATCGCGAGTCCCGCGGCTCAGTTGCGACACCGGCACCGGCACCGGCGAACGGCGGGTGTGAACGGTCAGCCCTGTCCGGTTTCCGGTCACTCCGAATCCCGTGCATTCCTCTTCGGTCAGACGCCGCAGATACTTCGACGCCAGGTCCAGAACCGCCGGCTTTCGCTGACTCTTCAGCCGGGCAATGACTTCCCGCAGGCTGGCTTCGGTCCGTTCAATGACACTCAGGCGAGCCTTCAGCAGTTCCGTCTGAGCATCGATTTCGGCGATGTCAGCATTCAGACGATCAATATCTTCCAGCCGCGCCGCTGCGGCAAGCTGGCGTCGCAGGTCGTCCAGTTCGCGTTCCAGGACCGGAATTCGTTCTGACGTGCGTTCGCGACGGACGGTCAGTTCGTCAAGCTGAAGCCGCAACTGCCGCAGCCTGGCATCCAGTTCCTGCAGTGATGCATCGTGCGAATGAGAATCCGTGCGCCGGTAATGACGATGAGCTTCCAGACTGCAGTCAGCGGTCGCCGACGAAAAATGTTTGGCGGCCAGAATGTTGTCAGCCCGCTGAAGCTCGTCACGCAGGCAGTCGCGGCGACCGCGAATGACGTCCTGCAGCGACGCGATGCTTTGCAGTGCCCGCGAGGCGAACATGGCTTCCAGACCCTGCTCATGCGCCACGACGGCGGCTTCGTGTTTGGCGGCGTAATCACACAGCGCGAAGATTTCGTCGCGAAGATGATTCTGCAGCGTCGCGACCGGCAGTCCGCCTGAACCGGATGCGGCACCCTGGTGTTCCAGGTCGTTCAGCCGGTGTTCAAGACGACTGATCAGCGCTCGCACCGAACGCAGGGATTCGTGAGTGTGAGGCTTGCTGCCGGTGATGGTCGACGTCGACAACCCCTGGTGTTCAATGGTGGCCTGCACGGCGCTCCACGTTTCCATGCGTTTGTCAATCTGCACCAATTCCGCCTGGATGCGATCGCGGTCCAGCGCCAGCAGATTTCGCTGCAGCAGTTCCCTGCGCCGAGCCTCCAGCCGTGCGATTTCCGCCTGCAGTTCGGCAATCTGATTTGCCAGGGAAAGCAGCTCCTGCCGCAGCGCCGCCAGTTCACCTTCAAGTTCCGCAATGCGCGCCGGGACGGAAGGCGACACAGTTCGCATCGCAGCCAGTTCGTCCTGCAACGCTCGGCGGCGCGCGGCAAGTTGTTCAATCTGCCGGACCAGCCCGATCGCAGTTGCGTCGCCGGTCCGTTCACGAACCGCCTGATCCAGAGCGATCTCCGCGCGGCGAATTTCGGCCTCAATGTCGCTGCCGCCCAGCGGACCGGAAAGACACAGCCGCGTCAACAGATCGAAGCGGTCCGCCTCCTGATGGCCGACACTGAAAATCTCGCGGTAAACGTCTTCGGACACCCAGTCCGGCAGACGATTCGACACGGAAGAAAGCCGCGCATCAGTGCCGCGATCCACGACTTCCAGATCGTCGTTCAGTCCGCCGACGCCACTCGTCCGCGCGCGGCGGCGAAGTCGAAACCGGCGATCTGTGGATTCGATATCCAGGTAGCCGTGGTTGTGGACGTCACGGAATCCCTCGCTGACCGAATCCGCGTGGTAACCAAACAGGACACCGCGCAGAAAGTGAACCAGCGTCGTCTTGCCGGTCCCGTTGCCCCCGTAGATGACGGTAAGCCCCGGTGCCAGACCGGACAGAGGAAAGTTCTGAAACATGCCGAACTGGTCAATTGAAAACTCGTTGAATTGCATGAGTTCTGCTTTCGACTACAGGGACAGGAAACCGATTGATTGCGGCAGCGCAGTGCCGAATTGGAATATCAGGATGCCGGGTCTGTTGTGCGAACCGTCACGATGGCCTGCGCCCCGTCTGGCCGAATCGACCGGTTTCGCGAAGTGAAATGTTCTCACCGGACACCGCCGTGACCTGCCGCCGTGAGCCACCGCCGGCGGCCGACGACGAACACCCCCCGATCATGCGGCTCGTGACAGAAGTTCAAGGCCGGCCCAGGTTTCTCCGCATCGCGTACGGATCGTGCCGCTGTCCGCTCGCACAACACTCAGGAATTCCCGCATGGCCAGCGTCAGCGACGGGATTTCCACCGATACCAGGTCTTCCTGGTAGCGGACGGATCGCGGCCAGGCTCCGCGATGTCCGGACTGCAGGTCATTCCGCATCAGTCTCAGCAGGCGCGCTTCCGACAACTCGTGAAGCGACGGCCCGCCGAATCGTCCGGCACCGCTGACCACCCAGTCGACCAGCAGCGTTCGTTCGTTGTCAACGCCCACACCGGACAGCACTCGCCCCACGCATTCGCGAAGCCCGGAATGCAGGGCCGCGGAATCCAGCGACAGATGCTGCTGTGAAAACCGCAGAACGTCCGTCTCCAGAAACTTCGCCGTCAGAGACTGCGTGGCCGTGTCGGCTGTGACCAGCAGGCAGCCGCACGCATGTCGTTCGTCCGGCGACTGCGCCTGAGTTGCTCCGGCGGAGGCTGTCAGAACACCATTACCCGCCGTCAGCCGATTTGCGTGCTGATGTTGCCGCGACGGCTGAATCTGATACCGCAGCGAATTCCCCGACCACCGATCAGCAAACGACTGCCCGGCGCAGATCGTCAGATCGGATCGGGTGTCAGCCGTCATCGGCCTCGCGGAAAACCGAAGCTGTCCCGCTGACGTCAGCGAATCGCAGCACACGTCCAGCCGCTGATCGCTGGTCAGGACCACCGAACAGATTCGACTCAGCGCCGAACGGTGAGTCTCATTCGCAGCCCACGCAACCACCGGAATCTGAGCGTTCCGCAGCGAGTCGAACTGCCCGTCCAGCCACCTCACGACGGGCTCCAGATCCGCGTCGGAATCCGTGATCGAACCTGCGATCACGACAAAGTGAGCCCTCGTGGCGATCGCCTGCTCAATCAGGTTGCGAGTCGCCTGGCGAAACGCTCCGGCCGCCAGAGTCTTCAGCCATCCGGGAGCGTCGGCGATGCCTCGAACCGACGATGCCAGCCGCAGATGATCCGCGTGAAGAAACCGAATTTCCATGATCAATGCCTCCCTGCATTGGACAATTTGCGCGACGAACCCGCTCTGTGCGGAGCCCCTCCGCGCGAACTTTCAGCGGATTCTGCCGGAACTTAGCCGATTCACAAAATCGCGACCAGACGAATCCGCAGTTTTTGCCGAAGTCCGTGCCGACACCGCCGCCGGTAGCCACGACCTCCCCAAACCGCGCGGCCAAAGGCGATCGGGCGTTCACCATGCAGCGGGCGCAATTTCGGGCAGCCGGCTAGAATTCTGTACCGAAGCTTCTGGCGGGGCTATTTCGTCCTCTGCATCGCTTTGACGAACGGAATGATATCTTCGGCGTAGGTAAAGGCTTCTTCTTTACCGTCCTCAATCAGCGACGGATCAAAGCGTTTTGCCAATTTTCCGTCGCGGCCATAGACGTACACCGCGGGAATGGAACTGAGTTTGATTTCGTCAAACAACTCGTCCGATGCGGTGGTGCTCAGGTAGTTGCGAAACGCAGCGTTCTGCTTGACCAGAAACTTCTCCGCCTTTTCCCGGTATCGTTCCGGCGGCCGCGACTTGATCCCCACATAGTCGACGCAGAAGCTGACACAGACCACGTCCTTCGGAAAGGATTCGTGAAGCTTCACCAGCCCCGGGAACTCCTTCATGCACGGCAGACACGACGTGGACCAGACGTCGACCACCACGATCTTGTCGCGGTTTTGGGCCACATACGCCTGAAGATCCTGCCACGTTCCGGCGGTCAGAGTAACGTCAGTGGCTTCCTTTGCGTCGTCGGCGATGGCGATACCGCCAGTCAGCACGCACATCACGGCGGTTGCCAGAGTCAGTGGTTTCATTAGATCAGCCCTTCCAACAAGAATATCCCCGATCGGTCGAATCCCGGTTTCTGCGACGCGACGTCAGACGTCCGCCGGCACAGACCAGACTTCCCAAACTGTGTTTTCGAACAGCAACGCGCTCCGCGATTCGGGCGTCGATGCACCCACCAGTTTTTGATGTCGATTTCATTATGAGAGAGCTCCGTCAGGATACGGGGTTCAGATTGATGAGTGCCACTGGCTGTGCCGGTGTTTTCCTGAGCACAGAGCACTGGCACAGCCAGTGGCACGCATCAAAACACGATGGACAAGGCACTCCTGCCACGGCGGAGCTTCCGCAGGCGATGATACTCCCGAACATCCGCGATGTCTGCGCACCGCCGATTTCCATCGCCGCGCGCGGTGCTCAGATCATCGGCGACGCTCGCTGAACCAGTTGCAGCGGCAGCCCCCACGGATCGCGCAGCATCGCAAACGTGTCTCCGCCCGGCAGCGAATGCGTGTCGGCCACGACGGTTGCTCCGGCATTGGTCAACCGGCGTACGTCGCCGGAGACGTCTTTGGAAACGAATGCCAGGTGAAGTTCGGCCGGATTCCTGTTGCGGTAATCGGGAAGAGGGGCGTCGCGATTTCCGTAGATTTCAATCATCACCGAACCGCTGTCGTCCGCCAGAAAATGGGCGTACGGAGCGTCGACGGTGCGACGCTTGACGGTCAGTCCGAGATGTTCCACGTACCAGCGCGCCATCAGCACCGGTTCTTCCACATTGAAAGCTGTATGTTCGATCTTCATGCGATTGCCACTGGTCCGGAAAAATTCAGAAGAAAACGGGATCGTCGCCGGGCGATCCGGTGACGGAATCCCGCGCCGCCCGATTCCACTTGTCGCACCGCTGCGTCGCCTGGCGCGTGCGACGGGGAGCATCGTAGCTGGTCCCTTTCCCGGCGTCCCGGCACGTGTCGCGCCTGGTGCAGGGTTCGTTCAGAAATCCACGCAACCGGTCGTCAACCACGGCGACAATGGCTTTTATACTGGCCGCGGCGAACGCTGATACTTTTCGCACTTCTTCATGCCGCGAGCCAGAATACCTCAAATCGCCCCGCTTGGGGTATAGCCTCGCTCGCTGCCGAATCGGACAACGGGCGGTGCTGCGCTGCGGCTGTCCGGGGAAACGCTGCAGGTGGTGTTCGACGAATCCGGTGCCGGCCAGCCGGAAAACGTTCGAACGGTGGCCGCCACCGGCAGAACCGGCAGCGCGAATGGCGAAACCGATGGCCCGTCATCGATAGAACGCAACAACCGTGACTGTGACTGAAGGAATTGGTCATGCCGTTCAGCTTATGTGCCGGCGCCAGGCCGATCCCTGGTTATCAATTGGTTGACTTTCTCGGTCGGGGCACCTTCGGCGAAGTCTGGAAGGCCGAAGCGCCCGGCGGGCTGCACGTCGCGCTGAAGTTTATCGATACGAAGCAGGGGCACACGGGTCCGGAACATCGTGCTCTGACGGCCATTCGCGAAATCCGACATCCGCATCTGCTGGACGTGCATTTTGTCGTGCAGGTGGACGACTGGCTGGTGATCGCCACGTCGCTGTGCGATCGCAGCCTGTGGGACCGCTTCCGCGAATGCCGCGAACAGCATTTGCCGGGCATCCCGCTGGAGGAACTGCTGCGGTATCTGGACGAGGCCGCCATGGGACTCGATTTTCTGCACGATCCGCAGTGCGGTTCCGGCGGCGAAGTTCGCGCTGGAGTGCAGCATCGCGACGTGAAGCCGCAGAACATCTTTCTGGTCGGCGGTTCCGTAAAACTCGCGGATTTCGGCCTGGCCAAGGCGGTCGGGCCGTCCGGAGCCAGTCACACGGGAGCCATGTCGCCCCTGTTCGCCGCGCCGGAGATGTTTCGCGGCGAAGTGTCGATTCACAGCGATCAGTATTCCCTGGCGCTGACCTATTGCCAGCTTCGGCACGGTCACGTTCCGTTTGAAGGCAGCTTTCACGAAGTAATGTACGGTCACCTGTCGCTCGCGCCGGATCTGTCATCACTTCCGGAGAACGAACAGCCGATCGTCGCCCGGGCTTTGC
The DNA here is from genome assembly GCA_041398785.1 of Planctomycetaceae bacterium. Taxonomy (NCBI): domain Bacteria; kingdom Pseudomonadati; phylum Planctomycetota; class Planctomycetia; order Planctomycetales; family Planctomycetaceae; species Planctomycetaceae bacterium. The sequence goes on from JAWKUA010000007.1 coordinate 151,940, forward strand.
ATAAGAATCCGCAGGACCGCTGGCCGAATTGCCGTGAGTTCGCGCGACAGTTGCGTGCCGCGACCATGGACTCAGCAAGAGACTCGGCGACCGCAGCGGCGAATCGTCAGACCGCCGGGACGATGCCGGCACCGCGCGCCGATGCTGGAACGCTGCTGCCGGATTCGAACGATCCGCTCGCGGCAGCCGGTACCCGCGAACCGGCAATCGTCAGCTCCCGCAGCGATGCGATACCGCGACATCGCCGCCGCCAGAGCACTCGTCCGGGCAGTCGGCCGAACGCGAAGTCGTGGCATCGACGCCGACGCCGAAGGCATGTCGTCCGTTGGGTGACCGGCGTCATCCTGGTTGGAACGCTGCTGGCATTGCTGGCCGTGGTTCCGGACAACCTCATCCGGAACCGGCTGAGCGGCTGGCTGAGCCGTGCGACGGATCACAGCGGAACCGCAGTCGAAGCCGGGCCAGGTCCGACGTCCGGAACAGACTCACTGGCGGAACAGATCGAAACCAGTGACGCTCAGAACTCCAAACAACCGAGCGAAAAAGATGCTGCCGTCTTCGACCAGCGCGACAAAGCCAGCGTCGCAGTTGACGTTCACGATCCCGGCGAAGTCGTCCGGAATCAGTCGACCGACATTGTGACCACCGCCGTCGAAGCATCATCGTCCGTTGATGAACCTTCGGTCGTTAATGAAGTATCGTCCGTGGTGCCGGACACGACGGAGGAAGACGCGCAGTTGTTGTCGGCAATCAACGAACCGGATGCCGTTCCCGACGACGCCAGCGTGTCGGAACCTTCCGATGACCGTTCGTCCGAAAACGCTGAGATCGTTCCCGAAACCGACACCGCCGCGGCGGTTGCGGCAAATGAGGCGTCGCCGACGACGTCAGATTCCGCGTCGACGGCTGCAGCGGAAGCGGAAAACACGCAGTCGCTGGTTTCAGAATCTGTTCCGCTGCCGGCGGACGTAAGCGAACTGATTCAGCAGCCGGATTTGGCCGCCTTGCGACGTTCTGCGATCGACGACCTGCGGCATGTCCTGAAGTCGGCACGGACGGTGAAGGACAGTGAAAAGCAATCGCACGCACTTCACGACATCGCGGAGGCTCAGGCCAGCCTGGGAATGTACAGAGATGCGTTGGAAACCGTTCGACTGGTGCGTGAGGAATACAAACAGGCGTTCATCCTGTCACAGGTCATACTCGAACTGCCCGAAGATACCGCTCACGACGACGTGTGCGCCGCCATCGCGGAAGCCCGCGGGTTCGCGGAATCGATTGACGACGAACAATCGCGGTACTCGGCACTCAGCGGTATCGCCCGAGCCCAGGCACATGTCGGCATGTTTCCGCAGGCACTTGAGACCGCTCGTTCCATCGGCAGCGACGAATGGACAGCACTCGCTCTGGCACTTGTCGCCGACGCGAGAGCGGAAGCGTCCGACCCGGATCAGGCGTCGATCGCGATCGTTGAGGCGACGAAACTGGTCGGCGAAAGCAGAGACGAATATCGCAGTTCCTTCGCGCTGTGGAGCATCGCGGTTGCTCAGGCAAAACTGGGCATGTTTCCGGAGGCACTCGCGACGGCCCGGTCGATGAACAACGATTCGCTTTCGATCAAGACGCTGGCCGTGATCGCTCACCTGCAAACGCAGTCGAAACTGTTTGGCCAGGCGAAGGCAACCGTTCGGTCGATCGCCAACGACAGTGCTCAGTCAGTCGGCTTCCGCGACATCGCCGTCGCTGAAGCGGCAGCGGGACAGTACGCGGAAGCGCTGGAAACCGCCCGGCTGATCAGCGACTCGGAACAGGCCATGTGTGCCGGGGTCGAAATTGCGATCGAACAGGCCAAAAACGGATCGGCTGATGGAGCGCAGACCGTTGCACACGAATGCCTGCGACAGCTAAACAGCCGGCACTACGGTCATTTCCAAAACTGCACGACGTTTCCCAAAGTCGCCGTGCTTCAGGCGGAAGCCGGTCTGACTGAAGACGCCTTTCGGACCTACAAAAACGCAGCGGCAGCGGCGATCCTGAACGGCGACGATTGCTCGTGCTTTGCACTCGGACAGCAGGGGTTCGCTCAGGCCATGATCCGCAACGATCGCGTCGAAGAACTTTGTGAGTTTGTCGATTCGCTGCCGCCGTCGTACACCCGGGCAAACCTGCGGATGGAACTGCTGCGGCTGCTGTCCGATCGCCGTCCCGTCGACGACGTAACCCGCTGACCATCGCGTGAAGCGTTGCCGCTGTGTCGCTGACGGTGCCGAATTCTGATGCGAGCTGTTTTCAGTGGAGCCCCGCGTCGGCTCGCACCAGCTTCATAATGCGGCCGGAAACGTTCCAGTCCTGAACATACAGGTTTCCGTCACGGTCCCAGTATGAACCGTGTGTCCCGTGGAAAATGCCTTCGATCCATTCTTCCTGCGGCACGTTGAAGTTGGTGCCCTTCGATGGATCGGGATTGTGGCCCAGGACCGCCATGATGACGTTCGTCTTGTCGAGAATCACCAGCCGGCCATTCAGGTCGGGAACCGATACAAAGTCTCCCTGAACCGCCGCTGATGTGGGCATTCCCAGACCTGTGATGACTTCGTCGATGTACTCACCGTCCAGGCTGTAGTGCAGCAGTCTTCCGCGGGGCTTATCGAATCCGGGCGGAGTGTGGTTGCGGTCACAGATCAGCAGCCGCGGCGGGTCGTAGCGCGTGTCCAGCGTCATCCCGTGAGCCGTGTTGAATTCCTTCAGCCCGTTGCCCTTTGTTCCGAAGTGCATCAGATACTTGCCGGTGCTGTCGAACTTGAAGATGTGATTGCTGGCGTATCCGTCGGACAAAATGATGTCTCCGTTGGGAGCCACCGTGATGGCCGTCGGGCTGAACTTGTCTAGCTTCAGACCGGACTCTTCCGGAAACGGCAGTTTCAGAACGATGTCACCGGTTTCGGCGCTGAACTTGATTCCTTCGGCGTTGGCGTTGCGGGCACCGTAGATGAATTCGCCATCGGGCTCATCACGGATTTCCATGTCATGGATGTTGGAGTATTCGTCACCCAGGAATCGGCGGACCACCTTGCCGTCGGGAGAAAACACAAACACGCCGATCTGCGCGCTGGTGTAGATGTTTCCCGCCTTGTCGATCACCACCGCCCCGTGAGTCGGTCCCAGAACGGACTTCCCGTCTTCGCCCAGAGCCCATCCGGGGACGGTGTCGAACGTCATGATCCCGCAACCCATCCGCACCGGCTGAGTCTTCTCCGCGGCGCATGCGGAAAGAGCAATGCCAATGGCCAGTGTGAACGCCAGACAGCGCGACATGTGTTTCATGGTTTGAATTCCTGGGGGTTTTGGGAGTACCGTTGAATCGCCGCTGCGCAGGTACATCGTGTGTCGAGCACCCGCGGAGTCCGGAGAAACGTCCCGCTCGCGCGAATGGGTGGGACGGAGTCAGCCAGGCGTCGCGGGAATCCGAGCAGCAAAGCGCTCAGCCCGCCGTCCCGACGCCTGATCCATTCCACACAGATCAACAACAACCATCCTCCCGCTGCGCGCGGGAGGATGACGTCCATCGTGAACGGCGGCTCAGGTCACAGCTCACAAGGCGGGTCCGTCACGATGCGTGCCAGCCATGCATCGGCAATCCCAGCCACTTGCGCTGGCCTGGTGTCCTGTCGATCGTAAGTTGATGTGTGCCACTGGCTGTGCCAGTGCCCTGTGCTCGGGAAAACACTGGCACAGCCAGTGGCACACGACCCACCGATCCACGCCTGACAAAGCACTAGCCTGAGATCGCAGCACGGTCCTGAGTGTGCAGCACAGCAAAGTACGCCTCCGGCAACCTGCCGGGGGCGTCGCGAATGCTGTCGACAACCGATGACTACTTCTTGCCGCCACTCGTGTACTCGGCATCGGTCATCTTGCCCATACCGGCATCCTTCAAGTCATCTTCAATGGGGGTTGTCGTCTTGGTTTCCGCTTCATCCGGTGCCGGAAGAGTTTCTTCAGCACATCCTGAGAAGACGAAACAGGCAAACGGCACCAGCAACCATGAATAACGAGCCATCGAACACTACCTCAGAACTTTGAAACCAGCGTCACAAATCACAGAAGGATTCCACCAACGGATGGAACCTTCAGAACGGCCAGCATTAGAGTCAGAAGCTAACTGCAATTCAACTCACCGACCATCAGCCGGTCGAACGCAGCAGCCGCTCACTGCGGATCGGCTTCCTGGACCTCCAGAGTCGAATCCACTGTCACGGGCCCTTCAACTTTCTGCAGTGTCCCCGACGGCCAGCGGATCTCAATCCCCTGAACATTGCCGGAATTACCCAGACCAAAATACAGCGGACAACTGCTCTGTGACAGATATCCTGACTTGCCGTCGTTCACCTTCACCTGGGTCTTGTCCGCTGTCCTGACAGTGACGATAGCGCCGAGTCCGTCACGATTCGATTCTGTTCCGGTCAGGTCAATCTTCAGAAAGTGAAGTTCCGGAATTCGATCGTTCAGGTCGCTGACCAGCACCAGCGGTTCGGAGTTGAAGTCGTTGGTAATTATGTCGAGATCGCCGTCGCTGTCGATGTCGAAGATTGCCGACGAGCGTGTCCCAAGGGCGCCCCATGCGACGATGCGAGTCACACGGGAACCTCGTGCCTGGTACGCTTCGAACAGTTCCTTGTCGTTCCCGGTGACGTCGAATTCGAACCAGGGAATCGCCGTGCGTCCGCTTCGCCGCGGCTCGACACCCAGCAGATATTCCGCATCCAGAAACTCGTGACCTTCGTTGTTCAGCAGGACGGAGTTGACCGCATAGCGAAATGGAAAGTTCATACTGGCGGCAACAAACACGTCGTCAAAGCCGTCGGCGTTCAGGTCGCCCGTGCTGATTCCCCACGGCCAGTACGTTTCCGCTCCGATGCTGTCGGAAATCTCCCGGTAGCCGCCGTCCGCTTGCTTCTGAAAGAACGCATTTCCAAGCACATGATTGCCGTCCGTATTCAAGACACCGGGTGCAAACTGTTCGATCTTCGCCTTCAGCTTTTCCTTTTCGGGGCCGACGGGATCCGCCATATCGGTGTGCATGTCGGTCAGATACATGTCCTGCCGTCCGTCGTTGTCGAAATCGAACACCTTGACTCCCATCGCTCCCCAGGGAGTCGCGGGGAACAGTTCACGACTCTTCCTGACAAACCGCCGGCCTTCTTCGTTTTCGTAGTATTCGTCATGGCCCTGCATGTTCAGCACGTACAGATCGGGCCAGCCGTCGTCATTGCCGTCCAGCACGCTGGCGTCGCCCGACCAGGATCGATCGTCCAGGCCGACTTTCTGCGTGACATCGTCAAACCGGCAGTCGCCGCGATTTTCAAACAGAACACTGCTTTCTGAGCGTTCGGGCTTCAGGTGTGCCATGAACGCATCGGGGTTGGCGACATAAAAGGGATAGTCACCGGTATCGGGGCCGGTATAGCGGTCGTGGACAACGGTTTTGACTTCTTCCGTCGTGTACTTGCCGACGTTTACCAGAAACAGATCCAGCAGCCCGTCGCGGTTATAGTCAAAAAAAACAGCGGACGACGAATGGCCGTTGTAGTCGACGCCGGACGCCGCGGAAACGTCCGTGAACTTTCCGCCTCCGTCATTGCGGAACAGCACGTTGGGGCTGCGAACGTTGGTGACATACAGATCGGGATCGCCGTCATTATCGATATCCGCGAACGAAGCTGAAACGCCGATCCGGTCGCTGACCGCCACACCGGCTGCCTGCGTCACGTTTTCGAACGTTCCGTCGCCGCGATTCTTCCAGAGTTCGTTGCCGCCAGCCTGAGTTACGAAGTACACGTCGAGCAATCCGTCACCATCCACGTCGGCCACGGCAAGTCCGTTTCCATGATCGTAGTGGCACGGCTTATGTTCGCGTCCCGCGTCGTCGACAATCCGGTTTCGAAACGTAATCCCGCTTTCGCGACGGCGGTCGGTGAACGAAAAATCGTGGAACACGCTAAACCGGTCCACCGTCGCAAGCTGCGCGTCGCGTCGGCGTTTCAGCCATGACGGATCCAGCAGGTCGGCGTGAATCAGCAGCCGTTCTTCCAGTGTCGTTGCCAGATCCAGCTTTAACCGGTCGATGTCTTCCGCGACACCGGCGTCGTAGATTCCCCGAACGTCTCCTTCGGGATCGATCAGGACAAGTCCGGGGCTGTGCGGGACTGAAGCACCGTCGGCCTGCGCGGTTTCGTCGACCTGCAGTTGAAACCCGACGCTCGACAGTTCCACGACGGCATCTCGCGGGCCGGTCAGAAACTTCCAGTGATCCGGGTCCGCTTTTGCTTTCGCGGCGTACTCGCTCAGAATCTGCGGCGTGTCGTAGTCGGGATCGACCGTGATGCTCAGCATCCGAATATCGTTCCACGCCCGGCTGGTTCTCCATTCCTTTTGAAGCTCCGCCAGCCGCGACGTCTGAGCCTGCGATGTGTTCTCCCCGCGCGTCGTGATGAAGTTCACAATGCAGACTCGGCCGAGGATATTGTCAGAACCATACGGCTGGCCGGTTTGGTCCGTGAACTCGAAGTCAGGCGCGCGCATCAGGATCGGCGGATTGTGCACCTTTTCTTCCGCAACTGCGTTCCCTGTGGACGCCACTGAGTCCACGGGCGTCGTGTCTGACTCGCATCCGCTGAACGCCGCAAGCAGGCAGACGGCGATGACTTTCTTCATGGGGACCTCACTATGCCCGTTCGGTGTTCGGCGTCTGAAATGAGAATCTGCCGCAATGGGGACGACGTCTGGTCCTGTCGACGCTTCGATCGGCGACGATCACGAACCACTGGCGTGACTTTCCGGACACCGACTTCCACGCACAACCACGATTCGCCGCGCAGACACGTCATTGCTGCCGATCCGGCGGTCGATAACCGACGCCGGCGTATTCTATGGCCTGAGGCACGAACAAGTCATCAAAGTCCGGATCGGAGGCGTTGAGCGTATTCGCCGCCGCGTCGATGGTTCCCCGCAGATCGCTGGTGCTTCCGCCCAGAAAGCAGCCCTTCACTCCGGCCCCGTCAAGGATGTCAAGTTCGTAGCGATGTTCCGGCGATATGCCGCCTTCCTTTGTGTTCTTCCAGAAGATGCAGTTTGTGTAGGAATTGCCGGTGCCCTTGTCGTCGGCACCGTTCCAGTTGCCGGTAAAGGTACAGCGGTCGACGGTTACCTGCGAATTGGGAAACACGGTCAGAGCGCCGCAGCCGTGTTCTTCGTTGTACGGATTGTCCGCGCCGCCGATGTAGTTTTCGCCCGTGTTCGAAACGTTGCCGACGAACAGACAGTTGCTGATCGTCGCCGAACTTCCCACCAGAACATCCACCGCGGATCCCGTGATCTGACAGCGGTTGTTTCGAAACACGCAGTCCCTGATCGTCACCGAATCCTGATTGAAACCGGCATGTTCGATGGAGATTCCTCCACCGCAGGGGCTGGTGTAGTTGTCGACGATTTCCAGGTGTTCGATCGTCGGATAGGAACGTCCGAACACTTTGATGCCTCCGCCGTCGGCATAGAAGAACAGTCCCTTTGTCAGCATCGGATCGAGAGGTTCCGGCTCGACGGAACCGGCTCCTTCCGTCGTCGTGACGAAGTTGTTGGCTCCCGTGACCCTGAAGCCGCGGACGACCGTGCGGCCCGTGATGCCGTCGCCGAAATAGATGACGTGGTTGACGACCGCCGGGTAACCGGCCGCTGACTTGTCCGCAATTTCCGGGTTTTGCGCCGTCAGCACGACCTCGCCTTCCGCTTCCAGAATCACTCCGTCATGACTGCGGTTGAACCAGATCAATGCCTGACCCGCGCGCGAAGGACGGTAGGTTCCCGCGTGAACTTTCACAGTTTTGTGGGCGGAATCGCGAGCGGCGGCTTCGATCGCGGCCTGAATACTTTCACCCGGATGAACGTGGTAGATACCGTCATCGCCGGGAGACATCGCCGGAAAACGGCCCGGAGCCGCGTCGCCCTCGCAACCAGCCAGCAGGCACAGTCCCACTGCGCACGACAGGAACGTGCCGGACGACAGCGTCATGGAATCTCCCTGTACCACGAATCAAACGCGGAAGCTGACTGAACGACGATGCGGCCCATGAATTCGTCATGCAGCAAACGAACTCCGCACAACGGATCCGCCGCGATCTCCAGCGTCCCTTCCTGCGCGGTCCTGAATTCCAGCGGAAATGTCAGTTCCGGCACCGCAATCTGTCTCAGGCCAAGTTCCGGAATTGCCATTGTGTAAACGTAGTCGTCGCTGGTCACCAGGAACTCAACATCCTGCCCGATCGGAAGATGAATCACCTTTTCCACGGCAGCATCATCTTCCGTTTCAAATTCGCCGTCCGGACCGGGAAACCGGAAACGCCAGAAGAATTCGTGTCCGGTGACTTTGACCTGAATCGGACCATCGAGCCCTGTCGGCGACCACGCCTGTTCTGACGTCGGCTCCGGCTGTAGCTGCGACTGCGACTGCTGCGACTTTGTTGACGGATTCTGTTCCGGTCCCGCCGTCCGCAGCACCGCTCGAATGCCAAGGCCCGCGGCAATCACGACGCACAGAAGCACCATCGGTCGTCCGAATAATGCGGCTGGCTTCATGGAACTGGATCCCGCACAACCGCCGCCCGAACTGACTCGACAAGGCTCGCTTCGTGCGTCCGTCCGGGTCTCACCGGCGACGTAACGACCACGGCCGCGTCATGCCTCGGCCTTCTTCTTTTCGCGTCCCATTCCGGTGACCGTCAGAGCGATGATGACGGCACCCAGCCCCAGCCACAGAAACAGGCTCAATCCCGGGTCGGGCATGGAAACTTCGGTGCGGGCATTCGGCAGCAGCACGCTGGACGCCAGCGGGTAGATCAGACCACCCAATGCTCCTCCCAGCAGTCCGCCAAACAGACACGTTCCCAGCAACTTTGACGACACATTCGGCAGCGAAACTCCCAGAGCGACTCCCAGCCCGATTCCCAGTCCGGTGATACCCCAGGCAATGGTCTGCAGAACAATGGTTTCCGTCAGGGGGTCTTCCGGCATTGCCGACGAAGCGTCCAGCTCACCACGCAGAATTCCGGCACCGACGGCAAATCCAGCTGCGACCCCCGCAGCCAGCACGCCTCCCCACATCATGCGAAGACCCGCCCGTCGGAACTTTGCTTCCGCGGCCGCCAGAAACAATGCAATCGTGGCCGCCAGCATCGCCATTGACAGCGTCGCGTTGTTGCTGGCCGCCGCGATCGACGCTTCCATTCGTTCACGCTGCTGTTCTTCGGGAGCGTTACCGCTCAGTTCCCGAAGGCGTTCCGACAATTCAAACACGGGCAGTATGGATTCGAGCACTCCCCAGATCACCAGGGCGGCGACAACCGACAGAGCGATGCCCACAAGCGGTGATATCACCAGAGCGTGTCCTCCGATCAGACCCGAAGCAGGATTCACCGCCGCTTCGCTGGCCACCGCTGTCTCTTCGCCGTCGTTTGGAATGCTCTTCGGCATGGCTCCCCAATCTTAAAATCTGATTAGCTGAAAAATGTCAACCTCCTGCAACTCCGCTCCACATCGCGCAGCGGTCGATTCTACCATCGACCAGGTCTCACACAACTGAGCGTCGTTCGCACAACATAGGTCAACGCCTGGCAGCGTTGGCGAAGGTGCGGGGCTCTCCGCCGCGAACCGCACGGCACCGGTCAAATCACGTCCGCTTTGATTGATGGAGCGAACGAAGCCTGATTCTGCATCGGTCGCCCGAATCATCGTCTGCGAGAACTCCGGACTTTGCTCCGCGGCAGGATCTCCGTCGGAAACCGGTGTCATCGAATTCAGGGACTCACCCGCCGCAATCTCAATTGAAGCAGCTTCGTCGCTGGTGCGATGGAAAACCTGATCCGGATGCGCGACAATCGCCGCTCACGAGTTCGCGTCTTTTGCTGGATATCACTTTCTCTGATACGTTCGGGTTTTTGTCATGTCTCGTTTGCTTGCTGCCGTGTCGCTGTGTGTCGCCGCCATGTGGGTTCCCGTTTCTGCCGAAGATCTGTTTTCCGGAATTGATCCGGATGGCTTCGACCGGTCCGTTCGGCCACAGGACGACCTGTACTTGTTCGTGAATGGCCGCTGGCTGTTGTCGACAAAGATCCCTTCCGACAAGTCCAACTACGGATCATTCAGTGCTCTGGACGACGCGGCGCGGGAACACATCCGCGAAATCATCGAAGAAGCGGCCCGCGATCCTCAGGACGATAACGGCCGCAAGGTCGGACAGTTCTTTGAAAGCTTCATGAACGAATCACTGATCGAGTCCAATGGTCTGAAGCCGATCGAAGACGAGCTGAAGCGAATTCAGCGGCTGGGCAGTATGGAAGACGTTTTTCGACACATGGGTTACCTGCAGACGATCGGCGTCGGCGGACCCGTCGGGATTTTTGTTTCCACCGACGCGAAGGATTCGAACAGCTACCTGGCCGCGATCGTTCAGAGCGGCACGACTCTGCCCGACCGTGACTACTATCTGGAAGACAAGGAAAAGTACCTGCAGGCTCGTGAGGCCCTGAAGACATACATCGAACGCCTTTTTGAACTGGCGGATCAACCCGACGGCGCTTCCGCGGCGGAAGCCATTCTGGAACTCGAAACCCGGCTCGCGAAGGCTCAGTGGACGCGAACGGAGCTTCGTGACGCGGAAAAGCGATACAACAAATATGCTGTCACCGACCTTCCGCAACTGACTCCTGATCTGCCGTGGCCGGTCTTCTTTGAAGCGGCCGGAGTCCCCGACCTGAAGCAGGTCAACGTGATGACTCCCAGCTTCTTCGAAGAACTGCAGCAGATTGGCGGCACGCTGCCGCTGGATCGCGCGAAACAGTATCTGACGTTTCGCTTGCTGGATGCCTATGCCGATTACCTGCCAACTCCGTTTGTGGATGCTCACTTCGACCTGCACCGCCGGCAACTTGCCGGTGTGCCGGAGCAGGAGCCGCGCTGGAAGCGTGGTGTCGAAGCGACATCGGGAGGCGGCGCGGGAGATTTCGGTGTGCTGGGTGACGCCGTCGGTCAGCTTTACGTGGCCCGGTACTTCAAGCCGGAAGCCAAGCAGCAGATGGACGCACTTGTCGCCAACCTGCTGGCAGCCTACGAAACCAGCATCGGTGACCTGACCTGGATGACCGATACGACAAAGCAGAAGGCGCTGGAAAAGCTTCACAAGATCACGCCTAAAATCGGCTACACGGAAAAGTGGCGAGACTATTCGAAACTGGAAATTCGCGACGACGATCTGATCGGCAACATCATGCGGTCCGCAAAGTTCGAACATCAGCGCGACATTGACCGGCTGGGTACTCCCGTCGACAAAACGGAATGGGGCATGACGCCGCAAACCGTCAACGCGTACTACAACCCCAGCAAGAACGAGATTGTGTTTCCGGCCGCGATTCTGCAGCCGCCGTTCTTTGACGCCGAAGCCGACGCCGCCGCCAACTATGGCGGCATCGGAGCTGTGATCGGTCACGAAATCAGCCACGGTTTCGATGATCAGGGCAGCAAGTACGACGGTGACGGCAACCTTCAGAACTGGTGGACCGACGAAGACGGAGCGGCGTTCAGAAAACTGACGGGGCAGCTCGTCGATCAGTTTGCCGGGTATGAGGCCATGCCGGGACGAACGCTGAACGGCGAACTGACGCTGGGCGAAAACATCGCCGACCTGAGCGGAATGGCGATTGCCTACAAGGCGTACCTGCTGTCGCTGCACGGCCAGGAAGCTCCGGTTATTGACGGATTCACCGGCCCGCAGCGTTTCTTCCTGGGCTGGTCGCAAATCTGGCGGCGACTGTACCGCGATGAGGAACTGATTCGGCGGCTCGTCACGGATCCCCATTCTCCCAGCCATTTCCGGGCAAACGGTCCGATCACCAACCTGAACGCCTTCCACGAAGCCTTCCAGACAAAGCCCGGCGACAAGCTGTACAAGGCACCGGCAGACCGGATTCAGATCTGGTAACGGATGCGTCACTGATCGCATGCCCCGCGGGGTACCACATCTTCAACGACGTTGCGCGGCACCGCCGTCAGAAAGCGGTGTCCGGCGCCCCGCCGATGTCGTCCGTCACATTTCCGAACAGTGTCCGTAAGCGGTTTCCGATCGCTGCGCGACACGACGGCTTCGAAGACGTGGTAACCGATCGCCCTGACCCCGAACGGAATCACTTTCCGCCGGACAATCCGGAGATCGAATTGAAGGCCAGATGTTCGGTCGCTCGGTTGTAGACGAATCGCTGGCCGCTGGTGTTCGAATAGCCGCCGCTTTTTCCGTCGCGATAACGCACGTTCGCCGACGCGCTGCCTTCCGCGCGAAGGATGAACTGCTGCTTGGAATGATCGTACGTAATCACATCGGCGTTGCCCGAAAACGGGCGAGATTCGATTCGAGCGTTCTCGCTGGCGGTCAGTGAAAACGAAGCCGGATGATCGCTGACGGCCGGAATCGCCGCGGCCACAAGCCGCTCCGCTCGCAGAATGCCGACATTTTCCGGCAACTGATCGGTTGGAATTGTGTCGACCGTGATTTGACCATTGATGTCCCGCACGGGAGCAAACACGCCGCGCACATGCTGCGACAAAGTGGCATTCTGTTGCTGCAGATTTCCGCTCAGTTCGCCGATGAACGACGCCTGCACGAACACAAATTCATTGTCACTGATTCGCGCCGGAACGTTCGCTCGCGCGGACGCGGCGGTTGTGGTTTGCAGCGGCCCTTCGGTATCCGGAGACGTGGACGAAATCCAGCCCGGTCCCAGAGCGTGGCAGTCACCCGTTTCGGTATCAACGCTCAGATCGACAACTCGCGCGCTATGGCGAGCGTGAACGGCACCGTCGACAAGCTGGTCGAAACGCACCGTCACGACGCTTTCACATTCGATGCGGGAAATTTCAATCGGCGGACTGCTGTCAGAACCTGGCGACGACGAAAGCGACGTCAGTTGAATCGTGTTGCCGTTCCGATCCGACTGAAGTCCGATATCACGATTGAAGTGGACCTTCAGACCGGCACACGTCAGTTCCAGATCCTGCGTCGCTCCGTCTTCGACAACAACGCGGATGTTGCCGACAAACTTCGCGACGCGGCCCTGAAACGACATTGATTCGCTCCAGTAAATGTCCAGCGGAGTCGGGCGCGGCAACACCGTTCCATCGATGCCCCTGTCGGTCACGATTCTCAGCCGGCCGCTGCCATCCACGGTCAGCGTATCGGGGTTCTGTTCCACGTCGATGCGTTTGCCGTCCAGCCGCCGAAGTCCGGTCACAATACTGGCCGGATCGCCGAACAGCCGGATCTGCCGAGTGTCGTGCAGTCCGTTGGCGGCTTCCAGACTGTTGCCGGACGCCGTGAAGGTCTTTCCCGGATCGGTGTCGCTGCGAACAAGTTCCACCTGTCCGGTCAGCCACACGTTCGCCAGTTCCATGCGCCTGCGGCCGCCTTCGTCGGCGGAACCATCGCTGCCGTGCCGAATCGTGGCCTTCAGCATGTCAGCGGAAAACGAAACGGCTGCTTCGTTCGAATCGCCGCCCAACGACGATTCCGGCTGGCGGCTGCGGTGAGCCAGCGGATTTCCTGGTGATGTTCCCGCCGCCGACCCGTCTTCGGGCGACGACAGCACCGCCGGTTCAAACGTAACGGTCAACTGATCGCGGATCGTGCCGGTCGCGTCGGGAGAAATCAGCGACACGCGGCCTCGAGCCGTCAGTTGTTCCGGTTGCAGACTGTGAAGATCCAGAGCAGCGGAACCCGACGCCGGTTGCTTGCTGATGACAGCCGCATCCGCCGGCGAATTGCGCAGCTTCATGATGATCTCGTCGGCGGACAGTTCGAAGCCGTCCTGTTCCTGTTCCACACCGGCGTCGCCGGTCAGCGTGACGGTTCGCAGCAACTGGTCAGCCGATTCCTGAACGACCAGAGCGTTTCGCCAGTGAGCCGCCAGGACTCCGGACTGCACGGATTCCGCATGACGGATGCCTCCCGGACCGCGACATTCCAGCCGCTGAACGTGGCCGTCGGAAGCGTGCAGAATCTGCAATTCGCTGACCAGCAGCCGGCTGCCCTGCTGCGACACTTCCACCGGCAGCGGCCGATCGCCGGGGTCGCGATTGGTGTTGCGCATCAGCACCCGGCGTTCATCGACCAGATACGTCAGTTCGCTCATCTTGGCCGTCAGGTTCTGAGCCTGCGAATAGAACACGACCTGTTCACCGGCGGCGACAACGCGTTCCAGCCGCAGGCGATTCGAAATCTCCACGCCGGTCACGGGCGAAACTTCGGGTCGAAAATCCAGTTCCAGTTGCGAACACACCAACTGATCCTTCGTGCCGTCCTTCGCAAACCGCGTCACCAGCACCTGGTCCTGCAGCCGGAACGCAGACGACTGAGACCGCTTGTGCAGCCCGTGAAATGTTCCGATGCGGCTGTCGACGTGATACTTGAAACCGTCCGCCGCCGTGACTTCAAGGCGGATGTCTTCCTCGTCCGCTCGCCGGGCACGAATCAGAATCTGGCACGTGACACGGCCGTTCAGCCGGACTTCGCTGACATCGGAGACCGACATCAGCCCGCCATCTTCGTCGCGTGAAGCCCGCAGCGCAATGTCGACTCCCTTGGACGCCTCGCCCGTGTGATCTTCCCATCCGAACGACACCGGATGGCTGGACGAAAGCGTCAGAGAATTTTCCGAGACGCTGAACGTATCACCGTCGATTCTCAGGTTTCGCGGCCCCCGGATGCGAACCGACCCGTCCAGTACCCCCCCCACGATTCGCCCGATACCGCTGCTCTGCACCGACAGCTTTTCCGACGTCCGCAGTCGTGCCTGTTCGGCAACCACCGTTACCGGCACGCTGTCGCGATCGGACTGATTGTCGAGCCACAGCAGAGCCACCGGGTTGGCCTTCAGCGTGTACCCGTCGTCGATCGTTTCCGAATGTTCGTAATACAGAAACCGCCTGCCGTCATGCAGATCGTTGCCGCATTCCGCCACCCACGGATCGGCCGGAAACCATCGAACGGCCAGTTCTCTGGCTCCCGACGGCAAACTTTCCTTCGCCGCAGGACGCGACAATCGCCGCTCCTTCCTGGCAACGTCCAGCACCGGCGACAGCAACGCCGAATACCCGGCGTACGTTCCCGCCAGCAACACCGCGACCACGATGCTGCGAAGGAATCGGGAATCTGAGTTACCGGATGCCATGGGGGAAGTTTGCGACAGACGTTCTGTTGTCAATCGTTAAGTGCAGGAACAAGGGGACGGGAACGATAGAGAATGGGAAATTGAGAATGGAGAATGGCGGTTCGACGCCCGGCCTCTGGACTCTCAACTCTGGCCTCTCAACTCTCAACCCGTTCGTCTGATCGGTTGGTTCTTTGCGGCAGCGTACGGTTCCACTGGCATGGAGATCACGTCGGTGATATCCACCAGGCCCACTGGTCGGCGATCGTCGTCGATCACAGGAAGTTCGCTGAGTTTTCGGTCGGACATCAGTTGAATGACTTCCGGCAGCAGCACGTGGCTTCGCACCGTGGTCGGGTTCACAGTCATAACTTCGCGAATTGGCTGATCCAGTTGATCTTCACGTCGCTGTTCAAACAGTCGAGCCAGGTCGCTGTCGGTAAAGATCCCGGCGATGCGGCCTTCGCAGCCGGTCAGGATGACGGCTCCCGTGCGGCGGCCCGGGCAACTGTGATCGATCATCACCTGTCGAACCGTTTCGGACGCGTCCGCAATGCGAAGCTGACTGCCGCGTCGCATGACTTCGTGCACCGGTCGCAGTTTGGCTCCCAGACTTCCGGCCGGATGAAACAATGCGAAGTCGTGTTCGGAAAATCCGTTCAGGCGACTCAACACCATCGCGACCGCGTCGCCCAGAGCCAGCATGGCGGTGGTACTGGATGTCGGCGCCAACTGCAGCGGTCCGGCTTCGGAATGATTCCCCAGCGGCAGCGAAATGTCAGCCAGCCGACTTAGCGAATTCTGTGTGTCGCGAGTCACAGCGATCAGTGTGACGCCGATCCGACGCAGACTCGGCACCAGTCGCAGCACCTCATCGGATTCGCCGCTGTTGGAAAACGCGACGACGACATCGCCGCAGCGCACGCAGCCAAGGTCTCCATGAACGGCCTCCGTGGGATGCAGGAAGAACGCGGCCGTGCCGGTGCTCGCCAGAGTCGCCACAACCTTCTGCCCGATCAGCCCCGCCTTGCCCACGCCGGTCACGATCACGCGGCCGGAACATTCCCGGATCGACCGGATCACTGCACAAAACGTGCTGTCGAGTCCGTCCGCCAGTCGCAGCAAAGCATCGGCTTCCTGGCGCACGATCGACTGAGCTTCGCGCACCTGCTCGTCGTCACTCAACGGAATAACTTCGCGCCGGTCAGAGCCATCTGACTGCATGGAATTCGTCCCTGATTCCTGTGCCTGCATTCCACGGCCGGCGTCGCGCGTGCCGGCGAAAACGATCGATCCGTCGATCGGTGGAGCGAGTATAATTCTGACCGACAAATGCCGTCAACGCCGGTCACCTGCGGCGGAATCGCGTAACCTGTATTCCGCCAAGCATTTGTGGCTGAACGGCAATCCTGCGAAATCCTCAGTCACTCCGCGGCGGCATGGCGGACTTCGCAGGAATCGCGCAAAATCCGTCCGCGCCGGCGTAGAATCACGATTTCCTGGAGTGAACAGCGACTGTCGAGAATCGTCGGTCGGCGACGAATCCCAGTAAGATGGTGTGCCGGCAGCGACGTTTCCCGGCTGCCAGGTTCACTGACTGCCACGTTCCCACGGAGTCACCGCGATGGTCTGCACGCATCTGAAGGATCTCTACCAGTTGTGCGAAACGCACGATCTCAGACTCGGCGGTTCTGACTTGATTCGCATCATTTGCCGACAGTGCGAACAGGAAGAAACCTGCCCGTCGGTCCTGATGGAAGAGTACGATTCCCGGCATTCGGAGGAAGACGGAAACTCCGCGAATGCTGACGCGCCGGCACACCGGGACTGAATGCCACTCCGCCGGCGTCGGCGACCGGATCGCCTCGTTTGTCTGCAACCGACGGCCAGGGGAATCCGCTGACATGGACTCTGCCGACGTCACGGATATGCCGGAAAAAGGTTCATCGGGAACTGCGGCGTGTTGCCGGTTCGTTGTTCGACCCATCGATTTATGCCTGACAAAACACTACCGCCCTGCGGCTGGCGGGTAGATTCTCATCTGCCGCACGCCTTAGCGTCCGAAACGCCCGACGCGTCCTGGTCCGCAGTTGACGTCCCTCCGGAAGAAGCCGTGTTTGAATCGGCACAGCCAATTCTCCCCGGAGCACCCGAGTTTGGCGATCACGGAACCGTTGTTCCACTGACGGCACTACGCTAAGGTTCGCCGCGTTTCATCGACAGCACCAGACGTTCGGACAGATGCATGACAGAGCGAATCACGATCATTGGTTCCGGCCCGGCCGGATGGACAGCGGCGATCTATTCCGGCCGCGCGAATCTCGAGCCGCTGGTCTTCGAGGGCGCTTTTAACGAAGACAATCGCCTGAAGGGAACGCTGCCGCTCGGGCAGTTGGCACTGACAACCGAAGTCGAGAATTTCCCGGGATTCCCGGCGGGCGACATGACCGCCTACCTGGACAGCTCCATCGACGAAAGCAAGCGAAAGTACATGGCTCCGCACGCGAAGGAAGGCGTGTCCGGGCCGGAACTGATGGAGTTGATGAGGCAGCAGGCCACAAACTTCGGAGCACGAATCGTCACCGACGATATCGCCGAAGTGGACTTTTCAACCCGGCCGTTCCGGCTGAAGAGTCTGGGTGGTGAAGAGTTCGAATCGCACGCGGTCATCGTCGCCACGGGGGCTCGCGCGAACTACCTGGGCCTGGAATCCGAAGAGCGATTCAAGAACATGGGAGTCTCCGCCTGCGCCGTCTGCGACGGTGCGCTGCCTCGGTTTCGCGGAAAGCCGCTGGTTGTCGTCGGCGGCGGCGACAGTGCCATGGAAGAAGCCACGTTTCTGACAAAGTACGCGTCGAAGGTCTACATCGTGCATCGCCGCGATGCGTTCCGAGCCAGCAAGATCATGGCCGACCGTGCTCTGGCAAGTGAAAAGATCGAAGTGAAATGGAATTCTGTTGTGGATGAAGTGCTCGGCACCGACGAAGCCGGCGTCACCGGCGTTCGCATTCGCAGCGCTTCCGGAGATGCGACGGAGGAACTGCAGGCGACCGGCTACTTCGCCGCCATCGGGCATACTCCGAATACGGATTTCCTGAAGGGCCAGCTAAAGATGAACAGCAAGGGCTATCTTGTCTGGACCGTTCCATTCCGCACGAACACCAGTGTGGAAGGCGTTTTCGCGGCCGGCGACGTCGCCGACGACTACTACAAGCAGGCCATCACGGCGGCCGGAACCGGCTGCATGGCGGCGCTGGATGCCGAACGCTGGCTGGCCGCTCAGGGCGTGGAATAGCCGCTCCTCCAGGCACTGCTGTGACCCGCGTTTTCCGGCCATTGCCACAGGAATTGCCCGGTGTGTGCCTTTTGTCCGCACGCATGCTCAACTGGACTTTTTCGCGGGTCGCCGATATAACGCCGCGTCCTGAACTGGTGACTCCCCCTTCGTGCGAATGGCAGCGTGTCGTTCCTGGTCCCGGTCGTGGCCCTTTTTACGCTCGTTCTGAGTCGGCACCGTGTGGCTCAGGCGGCAGTTTCAGGTGGTTTCAATAATGGTTGATCGTAACCTTCTCCGTGAGTTTTCCGTAGACGAACAGGAACTTGATTCACTTTTCCCGACCGACGATTCCGGCTTTCTTGACGAAGCCGCGATGTACGAAACGGAAGCCCAGACCTACGACATCAACGAAATCATGATGGGCACGATCGTCAAAGTTGACGACGAAGAAGTCATGGTGGACATCGGGTACAAGAGTGAAGGCGTTGTTCAGCGGGACGAATGGGAACCAGGTGACGAGCAGCCGAAACCCGGCCAGAAAATCGAAGTGCTGCTGGAGGAATTCGAGGATTCCATCGGCCTGATCGTCCTGTCGAAGCGGAAAGCGGACCGCGTCCGGGAATGGGAAAAGGTCATCTCCACGCACAACGAAGGCGACGTTGTCAAAGGCCCCGTCGTGCGCAAGATCAAGGGCGGCCTGCTGGTGAATATCGGCGTCAACGTGTTTCTGCCGGCCAGCCAGGTGGACGTGCGGCGACCGTCTGACATCGCGGACTACATCGGTCAGGACATCGAATGCATGATCCTGAAGATCGACGAACAGCGGCGCAATATCGTCGTGTCGCGACGCCGTCTGATCGAAGAAGCCCGCGAAAAGATGAAGAAGGAGCTTCTGGAAAAAATCAACATCGGCGACCTGCGCAAGGGGACGGTCAAGAACATCGCCGACTTTGGTGCGTTTGTCGATCTGGGCGGCATCGACGGTCTGCTGCACATCACCGACATGAGCTGGGGACGCATCAATCACCCCACGGAAATGGTGAAGATCGACGACGAAATCGAAGTCATGATTCTGAACATCGACTACGACAAGGAAAAGATCGCTCTGGGTCTGAAACAAAAGAGCGCCAGTCCCTGGGAAAACATCAGCGAAAAGTACCCCGTTGGCACTCGCATCACCGGCGAAGTGGTCAACGTCCTGTCCTATGGTGCCTTCGTCAAGCTGGAAGACGGCATCGAAGGGCTCGTCCACATCAGCGAAATGTCGTGGACGCGCCGCGTCAATCATCCCAGCGAACTGGTCAGCATCGGCGACGAAGTCGAAGTCATGGTGCTGGGCATCAATGAGGACAAGCAGGAAATCTCGCTGGGAATGAAGCAGACCCAGGCCAATCCCTGGGACAATGTTTCCGAAAAGTACCCGGTGGGAGCAAAGGTCAAAGGCACCGTCCGCAACCTCACCAACTACGGCGCTTTTGTGGAACTGGAAGAAGGTGTCGACGGACTGCTGCACATCAGCGACATGTCGTGGACCCGAAAGATCTCCCACTCCAACGAAATGCTGAAGAAGGGCGACGAGGTCGAATGCCAGATTCTGTCCGTCGATGAAGACCGGCGCCGAATCGCGCTGGGTCTGAAGCAACTGGACAACGATCCCTGGGAAACGACCATTCCCGAAAAGTACGCTCCCGGAAAAACCGTCACCGGGAAGGTCACCAAGATCACCAACTTCGGCGTGTTCGTCGAGCTGGAAACCGAACTGGAAGGCCTGCTGCACGTTTCCGAACTTGCCGACCACAAAGTCGAACATCCGGAAAGCATGGTAAACGTCGGCGACATGCTGGAAGTCCGCATCCTGCGAGTCGACACTGCGGATCGAAAGATCGGCCTGAGCTGTCGTTCTGATGAGGAAATCAAGGAAGCCGCCGCGGCCGAAGCCGCCGGTGAAACAGAAGCCGCCGCACCAAGGCAGCGGGAAGAACTCAAGGGTGGCACCGGTTCCGGAGCCGGCCCGCTGTTCAGTATGTCCACGCCTGGTTCTGACACCGACGCCGATAGTTCGGAACAGTCCGATGAGGATTCCGAATAAGGCCTGCGGCAGATGAGAATATACCCTCCCGACCGCGGGAGGGTCGGGGATGATCGGCGTTTAGCCGATCAATCGAGGGGAGGGTCGGCCGCGCAACGGGAGTGCCCTGTGCCCAGCCCTCCCCGCGATCGAACGCCTGAACGGCATTCGATCGGCGACCCTCCCGTTCAAACGGGAGGGTAAAGCAGTTGCCGCTCTGCACTGGTAAACTCTTATCTGCCGATCGCCTAATATGGGCCGGGAAGCCGGTACTGACTGCTGAGTTTTCGATGACAGGCGGTTGTTGAATCCCATCCGATTCAACAACCGCTTTTTTGTTACGGGTTCTGACTCTGTGTCTCCCATTCGCCAGATCTCTCAACTCCGGATCTTCGGCATTATGTCCTGCTATTCCGATTTCCCCGAACGACGTATTCCGTTCTCTGCTTTCCTTCTGCTGACAACGCTGCTGTTCGCCACGGGATGCGACCAGAAAAGTCCGTCGGCGAATTCGCAGGACGGCACGCGGCAGACGACGCTCGCGCTGAACTGGTACCCGGAAGCGGAACACGGCGGATTTGTCGCGGCCGATGGACTGGGATTGTTCCAGGACCGAAAACTGGCCGTCGAAATCATTCCCGGCGGCTCCACGGCGCCGAACCTGGTGATTCAGGAACTTGCCGCCGGCCGCATTGAATTCGCCGTGTCCACGGCCGACCAGGTTGTCACCGCGCGCGGACGAGGCGTTCCGATCGTTGCCGTGCTGGCTCCGATTCAACAGACACCGCGCTGCATCATGGTTCATGAATCGTCCGGGATTTCATCGCTGCAGGAACTGAAGAACGTCGAGCTGGCGATCAGTGAAGCGCGACCCTTCGCATTGTGGATGAAAAAACAGCTTCCGCTGACCGGTGTGACCATGATTCCCTACAACGGACTGGTCGGCGAATTCCTGCTCAAGCCGGACTTCGCTCAGCAGGGTTACGTGTTCAGCGAACCGTTCGTTGCACGAGAAAAGGGCGGGGATCCCAAAGTTCTGATGTTGTCGGAAATCGGCTTCAACCCGTATGCCAGCCTGCTGGTGACCACCGAAGACGTAATCAATGCGAAGCCGGAACTGGTCCGCGATCTGGTCATCGCCTGTCAGCAGGGCTGGCAGCAGTATCTGGAATCTCCCGAAGCGACGAACCAGCGTCTGAATTTGGAGAACAAAGAGATTTCGATCGAAGCCCTGCAATACGCCGTCGATTCGCTGCGGCCGCTTTGCCGGACGGCCGATGGTGAGGTCTTCGGCAGCATGACCACAGAACGCTGGCAGCAACTGGTCGAACAAATCGAAGCCGTGCAGGTTGTCGAAGCGGGCAGCGTGAAGGCAGCAGACTGTTTCACGAATCGATTCCTGGAATCTGCTCCGTGAGCGCAGGTCGCGCCGCCCGCCGCCCGCGCCGCTCGCCGGTAGTGCCGCTCGCCGGTAGTGCCGCTCGCCGGTAGTGCCGCTCGCCGGAAGTGCCGATCTACCACGAACACCTCATTTGCGTGCTACCGCCGGGCGGTGACGGGATTACCGAACTGCGAACTGGAATCCTGCGAACGTTGCACGACCGCCATCCGGTGCAACGAATGCTCTGGGCAACGTGTCCTGCTGTGTGGCACGGGCTGTGCCAGTGGTTGCCGCAGCGCCGACGCACCGGCTCAGCCAGCGCCACACAATTCCTCAATTCCCTGCTGGCCAGGCACGCCTGGTCTGTCGGGCGTCATGGCAGAGTGCAGGTGTGCGTTCGAACGTTTGGGAGGGTGAGACTCCCGCCAGGCCGCTGCCGCAACGGATGTCCTGTGGCACAAGCGGCTCGACGGGAGCCTCACCCTCCCGAATCGCGCCGATTGACAGCGCCCGTTCAATCCATCACTACTCGGCTGACACAGCACTACACCATTCCCGAAACCAGCGTGCCGACGGTTGCCGATCTGTTTCGCACATTGGTTTCCTGGTCCGCAGGCTGAATTGTTCGGTACACTTTGACACCGCATTTCAGTGACAGCGCCGTCATCGATTTCAGGCGACGGAGACTCTCGTTGGACAGTTCCGTATCGCGGCTCAGCAGCAGCGCACCGGAATCGGTCAGAAGATCCTGTGCGAGCACCATGCCGGGGACCAGGTCGTCCGCATTGACTTCCAGAACACGTTCCAGTTCGCATCCGGCGGATTCGGAATCGCCAACACACCTGGCCAGAACCGCAACGATCGTCGGGTCGTACCATTCCGGCGCGCGGCGCTTTACGTCGGCGATGACACTGGTAACCGTGCGGTCCCTGTAGGTGACCTTTTCGTTCAGTTGTTTATCGAACGCGTCCGCCACGGCGATGATTCTGGCGCCCAGCGGAATGGTGTTGCCGCTGAGCCGGTCCGGGTAGCCGGTTCCGTCAAAGCGTTCGTGGTGATGACGGACAAAAGCCGCGGCGTCATCCAGAAACGGAATTGCCTTCACGATGGCTTCGCCGTCAGTGGCGTGTCGCTGCAGAGTGGCCAGTTCTTCTTTGGAAAGCTGGTTGCGCGGTTTTCTCAGCACGGCCCCCGGCAGATGAAGTTTGCCGATGTCATGGAACAGCGCGGCGGCTTCCAGTTGGCGAAGTTCGTCGTCACACAGCGACAGTTCGCGGCCGATTCGAAGCGAAAGATCGGCGACGCGGCGTGAGTGATTTCCGATGGTGGAACTGCTGATTTCGACAAGCTGAGCCAGCACGTTCAGTGCGCCTTTCAGCGTCTGATCCAGCCGTCCGCTGAGTTCGATGACCTGCGAGGTGCGTTCGGCGACGCGACGTTCCAGCCCTTCATTCAACTCGCGAAGCTGTTCGTTCTGCGCTTCGGACAGCACGTGCAGCCGCCGGTTTTCTTCAATCAAAGCAAACTGGGCCACGGCGTGCGAGATTGTCGAACGGAGCTGTTCGTCGTCCCACGGCTTCATCAGAAACCGATACACGGCGCCGCGGTTGATGGCGTCGACCGCGGCGGACATGTCGGCGTAACCTGTCAGAATGATTCGCACGGCATCGGGCTGGATGCGGCGGATCTGTTCCAGCAGGTCTGTGCCTTCCATGCCCGGCATTCGCTGATCGGAAACCACAACCGCGAATTCGTGTTCCTTCGCTAGTTCCAGAGCCTCACCGGCGGTCGTCGTGATGAAGACTTCGCTGTCCGTGTTCCGCAGGACGCGTTTGCACGCTCGTACGATGTTCGGTTCGTCGTCGACGAAAAGAATCTTCGGAATCCACATGGCCGGTCTCCTCGATGTCCGTGGTTTCCCGGTTCGAAACATCCGAACTCGGGACGCGATGCGGAAGCATTCCGCGCCGCTGACAGTTGACGAGGGGCGACTGCTGAAGAATCGTCCGTGATTCGATGATGGTGAATTATCGTTCCGCCGGAACCGTTTTCAGAATCGGACTGACACCGGAGATGTGTTCGTCAAAGCCGTTGTGGTAACCGTTGTCGCAGCCGGTGTTGTGCTGGAGTTTTCCTGATGCGGGCCGGGCCGGATCCGCAACCGGTGTTGCTGCCGGTCTGAGCGCCGGTCCGGTCGTGAACAGAAACGCACGGTGCAGCGCGGCGATATTCAGAGCCGTCACGCCGCCGGCGTCGCTCAGGCAGGTCGACAGAGAAATGTGGCGCAACTCCGATGCAGGCCGTGCTTCATCGAGTGTACCGGTTTCCGAAATCACAAGATCCGCATCGGCCGCGTCATCGCGATTCAGCGGTGTGTGTCCGCACGCCAGAGCCACCAGCCTGACAGCTTCGCGCACGTCCGGATCACTGACATCGATCACAACACTGTCACAGCGCTGCGAATTTTCGTTCAGCACCGGAGGCTGCATCGACTGCGACACGACCAGCCGGCGCAGAAGTTCGGCCCGATTCTGCCTGCTGAACAGTCGCGCCAGTTCCGCAGCGGACACGAACACTTCTCCGCTGGCGCGAGGAGCGACCAGTCGCGCCAGAACGTTGCCGTTCGCGACTGCCGAAGCCACAGACTGTACGCTGTCGTCGCAGTGGTGGTTCTCCACGATCACTCGCAGCGTCTGCGGAAGGTTCCAGGTTCGGCACAGCACGCCTCCCGCGCGAGCGTGGTCGATGCCAAACAGTTGCTGTTCCAGCAGTTGTAGAGGCACGCTGGTGGCGGAATGTTCTTCCAGCACACTGCGGTACCCTTCCGGGAACATCGACGCCAGCACAAGTTTTCCCATGTCGTGCAGCAGCCCGCCGGTAAACGCGAAATCAGCGTCCAGCGTTCCGTTGTGTTCCGCCAGAGTTCGCGCGGCGATCGCGGTCTGCAGACAATGTTGCCAGACATCGATGCCGCATTCCGTGCGCGGATCTTCGCTGTTCAGAACTTCCACAATGCCGGCGCCCAGCACCAGACTGTACACCGTGCGCGATCCGAGAATCACGACCGCTCGCGAGACAGTTTCGATGCGACCGTTCATTCCATAGAAGGGTGTGTTGGCGACTTTCAGCACCCTGGCGGCCAGCGCTGCGTCGGTGTTGATGACACGAGCGATCTCCGCGACGCTGCTGGTCGGGTCGCTCGACAGCTGCATCACCTGCACGTGCGTTTCAGGCAGCGCGGGAAGCCCCCGGATCATTTCCAGAACGCTGGTCATGTTCAGACTGCGCATGGCACGGCCTCCAGTAGTACCAGGCTGCCCCGTACGGAGCCGCCCTGACGAAGTGTGATGACAGTCGCTGCGAATTCTGTGTCGCCGATGCGGACGGTTTCCGATTCCGTTCCGTCCGCGACATCTCGCAGTGAACGGCGGATGGTTCTCGCCAGTTCCGGAGGGAAAACCTCATCGATCTCGTAGCCCACGGGAGACTCCAGCAGTTCGTCCGCCTGTCGGTTGGACAAAGCAACGATACTGTCGCGACTGACACCGATCAGCGGTTGCGGCAGTACCTGAACAATTTCCTGAGCCATCTGAAGCGACCGCGTGCGCTCTTCAATCAATGCCTGCTGGCGTTCCGAAAGGCTGCGAAGTTCCGCGTTGCGCTGAGCCAGTTCCTCCGTCAACTCCCGATGGCGAACGATCATCGAATGCTGTTCCAGGCAGACCTTCAGGTTCGCGCGCAGGTCGTCGTCGTTCCACGGCTTTGCCAGAAACCGGAAGATGTGCCCCTTGTTGATGGCTTCGACAATCGACGCCGCGTCCGCGTAACCGGACAGCACGACTCGCACGGTTTCCGGCGACCGCACGGCAACTTCCGACAGCAGCTCAGTTCCCGTCATGCCGGGCATGCGAAAGTCGGACACGATCAGGTGAACTTCTTCGGAGTTCAGAATTTCCAGAGCGGCCGGACCGCTTTCCGCAGTCAGCAGCCGAAACGGTTCCCGGCGCAGCAGTCGCTTCAGAGCTTTCAGAACGTTGACTTCGTCGTCGACGCACAGAACGGTCTTTTGATTCATTGGCGTTGATGGCTCCCGGTTGGGCGTCAGGCGGAATTCGATTCGCTGAAAGACGGCAAATGTCGGCGGCTTCAGTTGTGACCGCCGGTTTCACTGCCGTCGATCGGCAGCCGGACGGTAAACGTGGTTCCCTGACCAACAGTGCTGTCGACGCAAATCGTCCCGCGATGCTTTTGCACAATTCCGTACGAAACCGACAGCCCCAGGCCGGTTCCCTGGCCGACTGGTTTGGTGGTGAAGAAGGGGTCGAACAGTTGGTTAAGGTGCTCCTGAGCAATCCCTCGCCCGGTGTCTGAAATCCTGACCAGCACTTCTCTTTCGGTGGCTTCGGTGGCGATCGTAATCACGCCGCTGTCTTCAATCGCCTGCGCGGCGTTCACCAGCAGATTCAGGAACACCTGATTCAATTCACCGGCAAAGCAGCGAATCTTCGGCAGATCGCCGTAATTCTTTTCGACGCGGCATTTGTATTTCAGTTCGTTCCAGACAATCTTCAGAGTCGCGTCGATGCCGTCATTCACGTCCGCCAGTTGTTCTTCGGCATTGTCCAGATGAACAAAGCTTTTCAGGTTCTGCACGATCTCCCGCACACGAACCAGCCCGTCCAGCGATTCCTGCAGCAGGTCCGTTGTGTCGTCCAGAATGTCGTCGACATCTTCACGTCTTCGCAGTTCGTCGATCTGATCCGCCAGCCGCAGCGCAGCAGTCGCGTCGCTGTTTCGAACGGCGGTGACCAGTTCCGAAGACAGGGAAATCAGACTCGAAAAAACGTCGACATAGTCGGTCAGAGTCTGGACGTTGCTGGTGACGAACCCGATGGGATTGTTGATCTCATGGGCCACTCCGGCCGCCAACTGGCCGACCGACGCCATCTTTTCGGAATGGACAAGCTGTCCCTGCGTCTGCTTCAGCGAATTGTATTGTTCGCGAACTTCTTCGCGGGCCAGATACAGTTCGCGGGCCTTGTCTTCCAGAAGCTGCTCGGCGATGCGGCGAGCCTTCCGTTCTCGTTCCACGGTGCGCATCAGCACGCCGGGATCAATCTGCGCTGGCAGGATTTCAGTCACGGTCATGGCGGCCTCCGAATGTCAGTTCAAAGCGGCAATGGTCGTCGCCGCGGTGAGTACACTTTGTCTGCGAGTGCTGAATCGGTTCGCCGAACCACGCGGCGGCTCCGTTGATCAGTCCTTCTGCCAGAGCACACAGTTGTCGTTCCGAACGGTAGATCATCACCAGCCGGTCGGCGGACGGTTCCTCGTATTCGAATCGCGGCAGCAGCGCGTCGGGAAACAGCTTCTTGACTTCCACGTGAATAATGCCGTCGACGGATTTCAGCAGTTCGCGTGCGGAGATGCCGTCGGGAAAAAAGGACGGGTACTGCTGAGCGAATCCGGTGAACATGAATTCGCCGAATGCCCGCACCAGATCCTCCGCCGCGATCCCGGAATGCTGTGACAGCGCCGCGACCAGATTCAGAATCGCCTGATCCGGATAACTGGCGGCCGCGGTAAACACGCCGTCCTGACCGGTGCTTTCCAGCAGCGAATCCCAGACTTCCATGCCGAATTTCTGTTCCACAAGTTCGTTCAGCAGCGTAAACGCAATGCCCTTCATGACGCGTGCCCCTTTCGTTACGAAGCGTCAGGCACATTCCACGGCGCGTGCGGAATTGTGCGAGTCCACCAGGTGATTCACGATTTCAATCAGTTCCGCATTGTCGAAGGGCTTCGGCAGTACGGCGTCGGCACCATCTTCCAGTGCCCGCTCCAGTCTTCGGGAATCCAGCCCGGAGATCACCACAATCCGCACCTGTTCCAGGCCGGGTGTCTGTCGAATAAAGGACATCACGTCAAAGCCGCTCAGCCCCGGCATCTGCAGGTCCAGCGTGACTAATGCCGGAGCGAACGTGCCCAGCAGCGTGCCGGCGCGAAATCCGTCTTCCGCCGTTTTGACGTCATAGCCTTCATTCTTGAGCACCCGGCGGATGCTGCGAGCCATGTGTGCTTCGTCGTCAACAACCAGAATCCGCTTGCTGTTCGGCCGGAATTGTTCGGGGACCGGCATCTGGTGCGACGCCAGAAAATCCAGGAAGTCCTGAGTTCGAATCCGGTTGTCTCCGCGTCCCGGCAGCTTGTAAGCGGGCAGTGCTCCGCGTTCGATCCATCGCAGGACGGTTCGAAAGTTGACGTTGCACAACTTGGCCACTTCGCCACTGGTCAGCACGTTCCTGGCATTCATGTCATTCCCCTGATCGATTCGACGCTTCAGAACCTGCCGGGACAACCTCTCATT
Organism: Planctomycetaceae bacterium; assembly: GCA_041398785.1. Taxonomy (NCBI): domain Bacteria; kingdom Pseudomonadati; phylum Planctomycetota; class Planctomycetia; order Planctomycetales; family Planctomycetaceae; species Planctomycetaceae bacterium. The sequence continues at coordinate 180,278 of JAWKUA010000007.1, forward strand.
CTTCCCGGCCCGCCGCAGCGGAGAGTTCGCTGCCGCACACCTTCAACCTGGCTCACGGAACTTTCCTGTCAAATCCGATCTTCGTGGAATTTGTGACTGACGTGACTTTTCTGACTCACGTGACTGTTTGGTGGCCTACGTTTCTGTGTCAGCGATTCCCTCGCTGTCTGCGGCCGGCCCCGGCGGAATTCCGATTGTTCCGATTGTGCGTTCAATGAAAGGGGGACTACCGGACATGAATGATCTGCTACGAATCCTGTTCATCGATGACGACCCGGCATGGCTGAATGCTCTGCGACGCTCCACTCACCGCAGCAGGCCGGAATGGGAGCTGCGATTCGCGTCATCCGGCCAGCAGGCTCTGGAACTGATGGACCGCGAAGCCGTCGATGTTGTTGTGACGGATCTGAATATGCCCGGACTTCGAGGCGACGCGCTGCTGAGCCGCATTGCCGAAGACCACCCCGACACGCTGAGATTTATGCTGTCGGGAGCCGGCGACGGAGAACGCGAACTCGGCAGTCAGCGGCACGCGATGGAGTTCATTCCCAAAGGCATCTCCGCGAATGAACTGCTGTCTCGCGTGGAACGCGGTGTCGCTCTTCGCAGGTTCATGCGCAGCCGCGTCGTCGATCGCCTTGCGGAAACCGTCGGTCGACTCGGCGACGTGCCGGACTTCACAATGAAGATCGTCAGCCTGGCGGACCGCAGCGAAAGTGCAGGACGGTGCGTTGAAATCTCCTGCCCGGAACTCGGCCTGGAATTTCGCAGCCTGCTGCCGTGCCCCGCCTGAGTACCGCGGCGCAGCCGGACTTCAGTGGCTTCCGTCCCGTGAAGTCGCTGAAATACAGGAACGAGTGACGAAGTGAGCCGCGGCGTGCGCGCAATCGCGCCGCCGCGGACACACGTGCAAAGGGACCGGCCATGACACGACATTTCCCCTCACAACAATTCCCCTGTGGTCAGTCGCGACGCGAAGCCGTCTGGAACATGGGAGCCGGATTCGCCGGAACCGCGATCACAGGTCTGCTGGCCGGTGATGGTTTCTTCCACCGCAGCGCCGCTGCGGCGGAAACCGCTTCGCTGAATCCGCTGACTCCGCAGCCATCCGGATTTTCCGCTAAGGCGAAAGCGTGCATCTTTCTGATGATGAATGGTGCTCCCAGTCAGGTCGATACGTTTGACTTCAAACCGGAACTCATCAAATACGCCGGCCGGCAGCTTCCGGAAGGCAAGAACTACATCAATTCCGGTGGCCGAAAGGTCGGATACCTGACGCCGAACTGGAGACGATTTCTGCCCGGCGGCGAAAGCGGTCTGCTGATTTCCGATTACTTCCCGAACGTTCGAAAACATGCCGACAAACTGGCGGTGATCAATTCGTGTCATACCGACAGCCACGCTCACGGATCCGCACTGGTCGCCATGAACACCGGCAAGACGTTCATCGGCCGGCCGTCGCTGGGAAGCTGGTGCGTCTATGGACTGGGTACCGAAAACCAGAGCCTTCCCGGTTACGTCGTCATGCTGGATAAGCGGGGCGGACCGATCAGCGGGCAGCCGAACTGGGCCAGCGGTTTCATGCCGTCGACATTTTCCGGCACCCTGTTTCGACCATCGGGGAATCCGATTCTCGATTTGAAGGGCCCCGAACATGTGACCGTCGATGTTCAGCGCGAACAACTGGACCTGCTTTCTCAACTGAATCAGAAACATCTCAGCCGGCGCCCGGACGGATCAGAGCTGGCGTCTCGTATGAACACCTACGAACTGGCCTTTCGCATGCAGTCGCAGGCTCCCGAAGCCGTCGGTCTTTCCCAGGAAACTCCGTCAACACTGGACATGTACGGCATCGGTCGGCAGCCGACCGATGAGTACGGCCGCAACTGCCTGATCGCCCGCCGACTGGTCGAACGGGGCGTCCGCTTCATTCAGTTGTACTCCGGCGGAGGACATCTGGAAGAAACCTGGGACGCTCACGAAAGCATCGAAAAAAATCACGGCCGCCACGGGGCCGAAGTTGACCAGCCCATCGCCGCTCTGCTGACGGATCTGGAACAACGCGGTCTGCTGGAAGAAACGCTGATCGTCTGGGGCGGTGAATTCGGCCGCATGCCATTCAGCGAAGGCAGAGACGCTCCCGGCCGCAACCACAACCCGTACGGCTTCAGCATGTGGTTCGCCGGCGGCGGTGTGAAGGGAGGCCTGCGATACGGCGAAACCGACGAATTCGGCTTCGAAGCCGTCATTGACCGAGTCCACCTGCACGACATCCACGCCACAATCCTGCACCTGATGGGCCTGGACCACGAACTGTTGACCTACTTCCACCAGGGCCGCGAAGAATCGCTGACCGACATCGGCGGACACGTGGTCACAGGAATTCTGGCGTAGCTCTTCACGCGTCCCCCAGGAAGTTGTCCACTGATTTGCACAGATTCACACAGATTTCTTCCGCCCCCAACATCCCGTCATTCCCGCGCAGCCTGCACCCGAGTAGTCGGGTGGCGGGAACCCAGCGTCCGCGCACCCACCGCTCCCACCGCAGGAACTGTCCGCAGATTTCACAGATTCACACAGATCAATTCCGTCCAGGAACAGCGAGCCGAGGACGCGTCATCTGTGAAAATCTGCGAAATCTGTGGCTGAACATGAACTCCTCCGAGAATGAAGTCGGATGATTTCCTGTTGCCAGTCCTCACCGAGGGCGTTCACCGGTCAGCAGAAATTCCGGCGGCTGAATCTGGTTGGGATCGTTGGTCCAGCGAGTTGAAAAACCGCGACCTTCTTTCAGACGACGCTCGGTGTAACGTTCGAAGTCAGCGATGGAAATTGCGGCCACGTTGTGTTTCGCCGCCGCGGCTTTCAGTAATTCCAGATTCGCGCTGAACCTCTCTCCGGCATTTCGTTCTGCGGCAGAGGACTCTTCGGTGGCTTCGGGAACTCGCCCGATCACAAGAAACTTTGTATTCGCCGTGATGCCGGCTCCCACAGGACTGCCGGTTCCCGATTGAAGATCCCCCGCTGCATCAATGCTCACGTCACGCACATACGCCGCATCAAACCAGGCAATGTTGCGCAGGTCATCCAGATCGGCAAACGCAATATGTTCGACGGGCTGGATGGCTCGAATGGCCGAGTAGGCGTGTTCCCAGAGTTCGATAGCCGCACGATTGCGAGTGATGTACAGCCGACCGATCTGCGTGTTGTCGAGACAACCGATGTCCATGTCCGACTTGTCTCGCTTATCCAGATCGCTGGAATTGATTGACACGTCATCGAACCACATCAAAATGCGAGCCCTCACTTCACCGTCCTCCGCCTCCGGCCCGAGCAAGCGAAACGCCCGGTCCTTCTGTTCGACGGTCCAGTCCACGGGCGCCGCCGTTCGAAGTTCCTTTGCAAACGTCGCCAGAAGTTCGATCCGGTTCGGAACTGCAGGAGCAGCGTCGACGGTGTCAGCATTGTCTATATCGTGCAGAGTTTCAACGGTGATCTTCACATCCGAAGGTTCATCCGCAGGACCATCTGTGACCACGTACTCAAACGTCACCAGATACAGGTACGGTCGCAGGCGGAATTCGAAGCGTTCGAGAGTGCGGCCGGCAGGAAGTGATTTACCCAGTCGGTATGTTTTGTCGCTGACTTCCTGGTTGCTCCTGCCTTCCCAGCCAAGAATCCAGCATTCCTCGCCGTCGGAATCGAAACCACGAATCTGGAAGTCATATTGTTTCTGATGACTGATCGGCTGCCGCAACACCATGGCCGGTCCGTCAGGAACCTGGGGATAAGGAATGGTTCCTACGTGTTTGATGACAATTCTGTCGTAGAAAGAGCGGTACGCGTCGTCGTCAGCCAGCGGGTTGAGGACCTCGCCGCTTTCGGCCGAAACCTGAAACCATCTGCCCCAAGGGCGGTCGGTTACGGCGACTTTTGCAACTTCCTCAAACGAATCAGAACTGCTTCCAGGAAACTGCGTTTCATCCCGCAGTCGGCCGGAAACGCGCAGCAGGTAGGGATCATTGACCGGGTCGTGCGAAAAATTGCTGCCGGATGTGGGCAACTCAAAACTCAGCGACGGCTGGGATGCCAGTCCGCGAAAGCGAAACAGAAAATCGCGAGCGTCTGGGTCCAGGGAGACACTCTTCGGATCACGCCGACTGGTCGTATTCCCATCATGGAGAGTCAACCCCTTCGGCCACTCACCGACACTTTCATCAAGCCGGCGCCCATCCGGCTTCCAGCCTTCCCTGGCCGGGCGAGTGTTCTTTGTGATGCCGACGAGTTCCACGGAACGCCCGTCAAGAAGTTCGGCCACGTAGCTGTCCGGCGGGGGAACGGGAATCGATTCCACAGAAGTTTTCACATTCGACTTCTTCTCCGGCTGCAATGACACGTTCTCAAACGTCACCCAGTGACGATACGGCCGCAGGCGGAATTCGAAGTGATCGATGTCGTTCAGCGGCAGGTTAAAGACTTCGGCGATTTCGGGGCCGGACGGGCCGTCCCAGGCCGTGCGGCCGTCGTAGTCCTGGCGTTCGCCGTCAGCCGTGACGGCGACAAGCTGTGACTGAGCCCTGTCGTCAAAGCCTTCCAGGCCGGACCAGCAGAAGAGGCACGAGCCGACTCGTTCTTCCATGTGATCCGGTTTGATGTGTTCGTAGGCATCGCGGCAGGCAGGCGGAATATCGACCGGGCCGATGATCATTCCTTTGCCATCGACTTTCTGCCACGGACCCCAATCGACATCCGTGACGCCGACTTTCGCGGAAACCACATCACCGTCGTCTGCAGGTTCGGCAATGACGCGAGCCACTCCGGATTTGTCCGGAATCAGGTACATTCGCAGGCCAGGGACACGGTACGTCAGGCCGGGAGTGTTGTCCGGACCGTTCCACCTCGCGAATGCTTCTCCCTTCCAGCGAAAAATCAAATGCCGTGCGTCGCTGTTGAATCGATTTGCCGTGTCACGCCACTTCTGGATCTCCGGCGGCGTTGCAAAGCGAGTTCCGTTGGCCTGCCATATATCGGCAGGATCGCTGTGTGAATGAATCGCCAGCAACTCGACTGACATGTCGTCACTGATTTTCGCCACGAAAGATTTCGTTTCGGCCGCGTCGTCAGCCGTTGATTCGTCGGCGTCGGCCGTCGTCGATGCCCAGAGTGCGCCGAGGAGCAGTCCTGTCAGCACAACGGCCAAAGCGGCTGGACCAGCGTTGCCTCGTTGTTCGTCGGGAGACGGTTCGGGCAGCAATCGACGAACGCGACTCAGCAGTGATCCGCCTTTCGCACCCAGCACCAATGCTGACGGAACACCGGCCGATCGGAATTCTTCAACGGCCAGGAGTGCTCGACCGTATTCGACCTTGTTGCCCAGCGCAGCCACGACCAGATCGTCGCAGCAGTTTTCTCGTTCTTCGCGAATACGACTGGACAGCCACCAGACAGCGGGGTGATAGAAAAACAGTGTTTCCGCCAGGGTCTGCAGCAGGTTGACCAGATAGTCGTAACGGCGAACGTGAGCCAGTTCGTGAGCGAGAATGGCTTCCAGTTGCGACGCCGGAATGTTGGCAAGAAAACTCGCCGGCAGCAGAACCACGCTGCGGAAACACCCCACGACGATCGGCGACGTCACCAGCGAAGACGCCAGCACGTTGACTCGCCGGTTCACCTGCAACCGTTCGGCAACGCGGTGCAATGCCTGTTGCACGGATTCGGAGACGGGTGATGTGCCCGCCGTCCGCAACCGCCGCACATTCAGCCAGCTCCATACCGGCCGAATGGAAAACAACAGCACTCCGCAGCACCACACCGCGACGATGATGTTCAACCACGGTTCCAGCACTCGGGCGGCGCGTTCATGCCACGACGGTTGCGAAGTCGGAGCCAACGGAATTGGAGATGCGGAAACAGCAGGCTGCGCCGCGGGTTCAGGTTCGGTGAACTCAGGCGATGCCCCGGAATATGGCGGCGATGTAAAGACCGCTCCGTCTTCAACCGAAAGTGGCGGTGCCTGCGATTCAGAAGGGCTGATCGGTATTTCCACCGATGCCACAAATTCGGCTTCCGGAATCACAAACCATGTCGCGATCGGGGCGGCCATCATCAGCACCATTGCCGACAGCAGAGTCAGGTACCGCCCCGCAGCGGATTGCCGATTCAGCAGTCGCAACGCAATCCCTGCCACGACGGCGATCGCCGCGAACTGCCACAGCGAATGAACCAGCGTCCAGCCGAGTCGATCGATCGTGGGTTCCAGGGCCGCTGTGAAGGTTTCGAGAGAAGTCATCTCACTTCCCCTCCAGTTCATCCAGCAGCCGACGCACGTCCGCCAGTTCCTCCGGTGACGCTTTCGCCGACTTCAGAGCATGCAGCACGAGACTCATGGCCGCACCGTCGTAGACCTTGTCCACCAGATCCTTCACCAGCTTCCTGCCGGCGGAATCGCGCGTCACAGCAGCTCGGTACACCTGTGGCGACGCCTGTTCGTCGCGTCGCACCAGTCCCTTATCCAGCATCACCGACAGCATCTTGACGGTGGTCGAATACGAAGTCTGCTTCGATCCCTGCAGAGCGTTGTGCACCTGTCGTGCGATACACGGACCCTGGTCCCACAGAATTCGCAGGATCTGCAGTTCCACCTCTGTCGGCTGATTCGACGCCTGGCGAGCCATCACGAAATTCTCCTGTCAACGGGCACCCACGGTGGCGAACGAATTCGCCACTCCGGCACAATGTAGCGAAAGAATTCGTCACGTCAATCAAATTCTCCCGGCAGGCCGCCTGCGGGACCTGTGTTCGGCGCCGTGGCCGGCTGAGAAATGCCGTCGTCTGCGGCAACGCGTCGCTGCCTGTGCCGAACGCGACTTTCACGTCCGCCGATGCGGCTCGCGCGGGCTGAGCACTGGGGGGCACGCGAAGGTAGCGAGCCGTGGCAGGTCGATCATGCACCATGCAACCGGCTCTTGGCACCAGCGAGCAGCGCGACGTGAGTCCGCTTTCGCGGCAGCGCGGCACCGGCGGGCTGTCGGCGACTTCCGGGCGAACGCTGGTGACAATGCCGGTGCCGGGGTGAAAGCTCGGATCGCGACTTAAGGCGTGCGGCGGATGAGAATCTACCGCCAGCCGAAGGCGCCGCTGCCCCGGTTCTCAGCGAACACAACCGCTTGCGGGCGGGGACAGCCCATCTGCCGCTCGCCTATGCCGCGGCGGGGCAGAATGAGACATTCGGGCTCGCGGGAGTAAGAAAAGCAAAAGAATCGGCGTCCGCCGCGGCCCGTATAATACTGCCAACTGGTCTCGCGCGACGCCGAACTGCTCACGAAGCGGAAGGGTACCCATTGTGGCGGCGTACTCCGTGCGGAGGTCCTTTCTCCGGCGCGCGACTGTTGACGTCCCGAGAAAACCGCAGGACCGAGCTTGATACGCGTCACCGGACAGTGCCTGCATGATTCGCTTCAGCAGAGTCCCGTTCTGCGTGACGAACGGGAGAACATCCGGGGCTATCGGATCTGGGGAACTTCCATCAGTGTGGGCTTGATGTCGAACACCCAGAACTTATCCGGGGGGCCGTTCCGGGGAATTGAGAAGATTTCGGCCGTGTCGATGACTTCGCCCGTCTGTGGATGCGGTTTCGGTTTGGAAGTAAATTCCCTGGCCAGAGCAACCAGGCGGGGATCGCTGTCGCTGTCGAAGGAGCCGATGGTGACGACAGATTTGAAGCGATCGTGGTAGACCCAGGCATCGTAGTCCTGATCGTAACCGAACTTCCTTGCCATCCGCAAAGCCTGACAGAGCTGCCAGGCGTCGTTGGCTGAGGCGTCCAGGCTATCGCCGAAGAACTCGTCAAAGTGGTTCATCGCCTTCCAGTTGGTCTCATGGCCGACCTGCATGACGGAACTTCCCGAGAACGAAGCGACCACGAGAGTGTATTTGCCCTTGTTCTTCAGCAGTGAGTACTCCATTCCGGAATTCAGTTGTTTGACCACCGGATCGATCGTGTTGTTGCCGAGATCTTCGGATGACCGCAGCGGATTCGCCACAATCATCGCCCGGCTGAGTGCTCGCCGACGACCGGGAGTGCTGGGAAGAATGCCTCCGTTGCGTTTGTCTTTCAGGAATGAAGGCTCGAACCTGTTCTTGACAAAATCCAGGATCATCCGTGCGTCTTTGTCTTCGGCGGTCGGAAAGTTTCCGGCCAGCACGGCAATGAATTCCTGTCGGGCGATGTATTTTCCAGTGGAGTGCCCGGCGGTATAGCCGGCGGACCGCAGTTCGCCGAATTCTTCCTGCTGCAGGAACGTGTAGGCCGGAATTCCCTTCAGGCGCAGTTCATAGACCAACGCGTCAGCCGCTTCCCAGGCGCTCAGGCCGTCGGTCTTGCGAAGGTCTTCGGGAACGTCACGCAGGCTGGCCACCATAACCATCCAGGGGCCATGCACCTTGTCCAGGGAATAGCGTTTTCCCTTGACGGCTTCAACCTTGGCGACAGCGGAAGCCGCATTCAGCAGCGTGGCGGAAAGTAACAACAGGTACGTCAGACGACGTGGGCGAAAGGAAAACATCCGTGTTGTCCCTGGCGAGAGAAGAGAGGTCTGACGGCGTGCCGACAACAGCACCAATCGAAACAACTTTCGTGCGCAGAGTCCCGGAACGTGGTCGTTCCGCGAAGGACGATGCAGACCGGGCGATTCCCGGACGACTTATTTCGACCGGCTGCTTCAACAGCCTGTGAAGGCCGCAAACGGTGAGAATTCGATGCGGCCGGAGGGAGCGGCAGGGTAGTCAGACTCCGGAATCAGGTCCAGATGACTTTTTTCCATTCGAACAATAGAACGTTAGAACGATAGGGAAATGAGCGAATTGAGAATGGAGGAATCTGCACGAATTCCCCATCCCCTATTCTCCACTCGCTCATTCCCCATCGTTGGTATCCCCGCGATCTGCTCGCGAATCTGGGTTCCCCCGGAATTCGGGAGATTCCCTCGACGGCGTTCAAATGCGGCTCATCTGGGAGACCGGGAACCCGCATGGCCTTCCGCGGCGGTTGATCCCCTGAACACAGACTGGAAAGCGAATGTCGCGGAGGCGAAGTCGTGTGGACACATGCACGCTGCGTGAGTCTGTGTCGCGCTTCCGGGGCTTCGACAAAGCTCCCGGTGCCAATCCGGTGGCTCCCGCCATCGGCTTACGTTATGTCGGCCCAGTTGGCCTGAAACGCATTTGGACCGACACCCGCGTTTCCCGGAGGAATCGAACCGACTTCACCCTCCAGCTCAGGCACAGGAGGGTGAAGTCTGGATTGAATCGGGAGCAGGGACGCTGGAGGGGTATCCGCTCGTTGCCGGCCGTACCGCAGCCCTGCGAAATCGCAGCAGCTGTTTTGCGAATGGCGGCTAAACGAACTGTGAGAAGAACTGGTCGAAGAACAGCAGGTCGTCATCCGGTGTGAACAGCGAATCCGCATTGACGGATGCCGCCATCGTGCTCGGCGCGGTTGATTGAGTCCCGGTGACGGTCAGCTTGTCGGACGGCTCCTCCGAGGGCGACGTCACAACGGTCGTTCCAGCATCGCTGCTGTCGGCGTCGACGACACTGGCCATGGTCCCCCCGGTACCAGTTCCTGTCCCGGTTCCGGTGCCGGTGCCGGTTCCGGTGCCGCCACCGCCGGGTCCGGGAGTCATGAACGGGTTGTCCGGCATGTGCATTTCCAGCGCTACCTCCGCGGTAAACTTGCGGCCATCGGTGGCTCGGACGACAACCGTTCCGGAGGTATTCCACGGCACCACGTCATAGGGACTGAACGCGAAGGTGCCGATCGCGGAAAGTCCTTCACTGGTGGTCAGCCAGGTTGTGGAATCTGCTCCGCGGTATTGAATCTGAATCACATCCAGCGGATCAGGGTCGATCACGCGCCCCTTAATCAGTTCCGAATCGGTTCCGATCCAGTCAAATCGCGGCGCGGTGTTTGTATCTACTCCCACCAGTGTGATGGAGACCGTCTCGCCGACCTGCTGAACCATCGACATGCTTGAATCAAACCCAAACTCAATTGGGGTAAAGGAAAAATCTTTCGTTTCACCGGGCGCCAGGTTGTCAAAGATCATGATGACAAACAGGCCATCGGCGTTGACATCCGTGAAGGAATAGGTGGACGGCCCTGCGTTTCTCTGCTGTTCCACAACCTTGATGTAGTCAAATGCCAGGTTGGAATCATTCCGGAGGTAGCCGCGAATGATGAATGCGTCGTAGTAATCAATCTCGACGGACGGTGGCTGCCCAAGGCCGCCGACCGAAAGCAGTTGCCTTGACTCCAGTTGCTGTGGAGCGACCGACATCACAGCACGGCGGCGCGTCTTCCGGCCAGGGAAATAATTCGACAGAACATCTTTGCAAATTCGGGTGCCAATCATGGGTGCCATTCCTGCTTGTGAACCAACCGGGAAGAAAGGACATAGAGAACCAGGCTACGGTCACGATTCCCGGCGTTCCTGGTATTTTTGCTGAGTGCACTGTGCGGGTTTTTCTGACCCGCCTTCTGTTTGAATCGGATCTGCCCGATCAGGCGGACGTGAAAAAAACCGAATTTGCGACAATTCCCCTGGAATTCCTTCAAGCCGGCTGTGGCGGCCGTGAGTGCGGGTTTTCCCGGCGCTGGACAGATGCACGACCGTAGCTGCGGAAGTCCGCCGGGCCCGGGTGTTCGCCGGACTTGGACCAACTTTGCGCGGCAACCGGGATTCGGCTGCAGCAGTTATCCGGCTGGTGACGATTACTCTGATAAGCGGGCTCTCCGCCGCGACCGGCGGGTCGTTACGGTTTGACCATGGACGGTCATTTCAGTGTCAGCGAAAACAGATCAACGGACCGGCCTGCTGCGAAGGCTTCTTCGAAGCGTGGTGGGCTTTGTCGCCCGGCGACCGCGACTGTCCCTGTGGATGGTGATGATTCCGGCCTGCGCTGCGGTCGGCCTCACGGTGCTGGAACTCAGGCTGCGAACCAGCCGCGCCGACCTGATTGATCCCGACACCGAATTTTCCCGGGCATGGACGGAATATTCCGAGGTGTTTGGTTCCGATTCGGACTTCGTCGTCGTCGCTCAGACCGGCAGCCCGAATCCACAGCTTCTGCAACAGGTGCTGACTGACCTGGGCGAACGGCTTCAGCGCGAACCGGACGTGTTTTCCAACGTGCTGTATCGCATTGATCAGCGAACGCTGCGTCGAAAGGGGCTGCAGTTCCTGTCGGAAGCGGAACTGACATCCGCGATTCGAACCGTCGACCGCTACGCACCAGTCATTGCTCAGAAGCAGTGGGACCGCATTCGCGTCGACCAGCACGCGGCGAGCCTGGCGCAGGAGCTTCAGACGCAGTCCGGAGTCGATCCATCGTCGAATTCCGCGTACGCGTCGGCCGAACGGTTCGCCATCAGCCTGGACCGATTCCTAGCGCTGCTGCAGCGAGATCCGAACGGCCGGCAACTGGACACCGCTTCCTTCCAGTCACCCTGGCCGCAGATCATCGGAGTGGACATCGAAGCCACGGCCGAAGACGCGGAAGTCGCCTATCTGATGAATCCGGAACGCACGGTCGGACTGCTGCATGTGCAGCCGGTCGCCAGCGATTCGGAATTCAACGCCAACGAACATTCCATTCGGCAGCTTAGAAACCACATTCAGGAAATTGTCGCCGAATATCAGCCGTCCAGTCCCGACCTGAAACTGTCGCTGACCGGAGTTCCCGTGTTGGAGCATGACGAACTGGCCAGATCGGGCCGCGACATGCTGAAGGCCGCAGTGATCGCGTTCGTTTGCGTCGGGCTGCTGCTGACATTCGGCTTCCGAACGGCTCGCCACCCGCTGTTGCTGCTGCTGACGGTGGTCGTGGCACTGTGCTGGACGTTTGCCCTGGCGACACTGGCCATCGGTCACCTCAACATACTGAGCATCTGTTTTGCGGCGATTCTGATCGGGCTCGGCGTCGATTTCGGAATCCATTTCCTGTCGCGGTATCTGCACCTTCGCCAGGAACTTTACGAACTGCAGGAAGCTCTGGAACTGACTGCGGAATCCGTTGGTCCGGGAATTCTGACGTCCGCGCTGACGACGGCGCTGGCGTTCGGAAGCGCGGCGCTGACCGGTTTTCCGGGCCTTGCCGAACTGGGAATCATCGCCGGTGGCGGAATCCTGATCTGCGCATTCACAACCTTCACGTTCCTGCCGGCTCTGATTTCGCTGTCGGACGCGGAAGTCGAAATTGATGAACTGCCGCAGCCGCTGAATGCTCGCTGGTTTCGAGCCGCGGTGGCCGGCTTTCCGCTGGTCGTGATCGGAGTTTCCGTGCTGGCAATCGGCGGAATCAGCAGCCAGGCGTTTTATCTGAACAATCAGACTCTGGCCTGCCGCGTTGGCTACGACGCAAACCTGCTGCGCCTGCACGACGCGACGATGCCCAGTGTTCAGGCCGAAAAGACGCTGACAGACGCCGCCGACGAATCTCTGCTGTACGCGGTCGCCGTCGCTCATTCCCGCGACGAAGCTCTGCAACTGGGACAGCAGTTCGCGGCACTGCCGTCGGTCCGGCGAGTCGGTGAGCTGGCCAGCCGCCTGCCGGATCCGCCTTCCGCGGCGAATCAGCAGTTGATTCGCAGCCTGAACGAAAAGCTGCGCAACCTGCCGCAGAGCTATCCGGACTTCGCTGCGCTGAGTCCCGGAAGTGTCGGCCGACAGATGGAAGTCCTGCTGAAGGAACTGAAGCGGTCGTCGACGTCGGAAGCCAGGACCGCGGCGGCTCTGCTGGATCATTTCCTGGACAGCTTCGCGGAACTGAAACCCGCCCGACAGGCGGCGTTTCTGGAGGCGTACCAGAACCTGATGGCCGCGTCGCTGCTGAAGGAATTTGACCAGGCCGCCCGCGCGTCAGAGCTGGCTCCCGTGGGCATGGCCGACCTTCCGGCGGAGTGGCGGCATCGCTATCTGCGAGCCGACAACGATCAGGAAGCGTGGCTGCTGAAGGTCTATCCCAGGGAAGACATCTGGAACGATGTGGAACTGGCGGCTTTCGTTCGCGACCTTCGAACCGTCAAGGCCGACGTCACGGGAGTCCCGGTGCAGAACTACGAATCCGTGACTCAGTTGCACCGGTCCTACAAGGCGATCGCTTTGTATTCGCTGGGCATCATTTCCCTGTTCCTGTTGCTCGATTTTCTGCGTCCGGGTCAGAAACTGCTGACGCTGGTTCCGCCGATGGTGATCGTGGGTTTGATCGGATACACGATGTTCCGCCGAGCGGGAGAAGTGAACGTCGACCTGCTGGTGATTCTGTACCTGGGTATGGTGGGATTCGTCGCGGCGGTGCTGGATATCCGCAACCTGCGGGACACACTGCTGGCACTGCTGCCGCCGCTGGCCGGCGGAATCATCCTGCTGGGAATCATGGCGCTGGCCGGGTTCCACTTTAATCCGCTGAACCTGATCGTGCTGCCGCTGGTTCTGGGCATTGGCGTCGACAACGGCATTCACATGGTTCATGACTGCCGCCGGCAGGTCGCCGCTGCGGCGGAATCATACGTGCCGTCAGCGGACACGCTAAGCGGAGTCCTGTTTACGTCGCTGACATCAATCGTGGGATTCAGCAGCCTGCTGGTATCCGGGCACCACGGATTATTCAGCGTCGGGGCAGTTCTTTCGATCGGCGTGGCCTGCTGCATGGCGGTGGCCCTGATTCCGTTGCCGGCAGTGCTGACGCTGGTGGCCCGCCATCAGCCGGCATCGATGGAGCCGGTCCTGCTCAGAACGCCGAAATCCGCCGACGCCGCGTCCGACGACAGCAATCAGTCGTCGAAGAAGCAGCAGCAGCCACAGCAGCAGAAGAAAGCTGCCTGAGCAGCGATGCGCTGATCGGCGGCATTCACAGCCCGGAACCCTGCTTTCCCCGGTGTGTGCTGTTCAGAACCGTGAACACGGCGGCAGTCGCGGCATGGCAAAGTGTTGCATTTCGGCATCCTCGCTAGTGCAAATTGATGCGAAAAACCGACGCACACTTCCGTGCCGGATTGACGTTGAGTGCCTGACGGCTTCCGTAAGTCCTGTCTGCAAAGCCGTTTGCTGCGACAATTAGATTTCGTGGCCTGGTTCGTCCTGTTCCGGTGCGACCTTTGCAACTTACGTTTCCCATCCTCACCTCGAAGGACCCCCTCAACACAGACACGCGTTTGTCACTCGTTGCAGGAACGGCACCTCCGCTATGAACCAAAAGAAACGTCAGCGACTCAACATCCAAACGGACGGAGAGACGGCAACAGTCGGACTGGACTGCATCGAAATCTGGGACGGAGCCGACCTGGCTCTGCTTCGCGAAGTGCTGACCGAACTGATCGCCATTAACGGATTTCGCTCAATCGGAGTCGACCTGGCGTCCGTGAAGTACATTCCCAGCGGCTTTTTCGGAATGCTTTACGAATGGTACGAAGACGGAATCCACATCCATCTGCATTCGCCGCAGCCCAATGTTGAACAGATGTTGTGGTTTCGAATGTTCTTCAAACGCTCGGAAGTCGGCGACTATCAGCTCTGCGACAAGGAAGTTCGCAACAACACGCCGGGTGAACAGGTGGAATATCACCGGCGGGAATTCCACGACGACGATGAGATTTCCGAGGACGATATCGACTCCGTCCGCTTCGGCGTCTCCACTTCGCTGACTGCCGATGATCGCTGAGAATCGGTGATGGCGGACGACGATGTTCCGCGACGCACCGGTGCCACGTCGCACTCGACGCCGGTCGGTGCGCAGCGAGACTTCATCGGGGCGGACGGATGCGAGCCATGTATCGAATCAGTTCGGCCTCCAGTTCCTCCGGCGGTTGCTGAACGGCGTCGGCGAATTCCTTTCGCCACGCATCACCGCTGACGCTGACGACCGGCTTTCGCTGCTGCACCGACATCGTCAGCCGATCAAACGCTTCCCGGTTTCGCCGAACCAGATAGAACGTCAGCGCCCAGCCTTCGGCATAGGCTTCGGCAACCCGGTCCGATGTCTGAAACGGCGCGTTTGACGAAATCAGGTCGTCCAGAGGCAGCGCCGGCGTCCCGCGTTCGGCGGCCGTTGTGAATGCCGGCAGACGCGTGCGGCTGGGCAGCCCCGGACCGCTCCACAACAATGTGCCCCGGTTGCTGACGCCTTCGAAGTACACCGCCAGACCTTCAACCATCCACAGCGGATTATCGGCGTAGCGCACCTGCAGGCCCGTATTGAACGCCAGTTGATGCACGCCTTCATGAACGATCGTCTCAACCATACGCGTTTGATTCCGCAGGTACTGCAGCAGCGAACGGCGATTCGACGAAGCGTCCTGCGGAATACCCTCCGGAAGCAGCATCTGGTTGAATCGAATGGAGTAGTACCCCGGCACGTCGGTGAATTCGATGTCAGGATGCTGACCGTGTGCGAATTCCAGGTATTGCTGCGGCGTGCGAAAAACGATCACCGGCAGCGAAACGGCCGGAGCGGAAACGCTGACGGGGGACTCCTTCCAGAATTCGAAGTACTCGGCCGCAACCCGTTCCAGCAGTTCTCCCACATACATCGCGTACTCGGATGACCCGTTGGAACACACCAGGAATGGCCCGGCGGAGGTCACTTCGAAGCCGCCCGGAAGCTGTTTCAGCAATTCGGCGGATAGGTCTTCGGAGCTGAGATAGCGAAACGGTTCATTCCGCGTTTCTCTGCGCCGAACCGCGTCGGACGGAATCTGGTGCAGCGTCGCGTTGCGTTCTTCAAACAGATGCGTGCCGGCCGTGTCGGTGGCCAGCAGTCGTCCGGACAGCGTCCGTTCTTCCGTTCCGATGACCGCCGTGATTTCTTCCAGCATGTGGGACAGTTCGGGGACCGGCGCATCGTTCGATTGAGCCTGCGGCGTCTGCGCGAAAAGGCGCGTCGGCATCAGGAACAGAACCGCAGCGATCCCGGCCAGAACTGCTTGTCGATGGAATCCGATTCGCCGGCCGGACGTCGCTTCGCACGGCCTTCGAAAACGCCACGAAGTCCCGGGTTTCGAGTTGTCACGCGGCAGCGGGGACACGGTTCCTACGTCTCTTCGCTCGGGTTTAACGCGATCAGCGGTGCGAACCATTTTTCGTACCCGCCGCCTCGAAAGATACCGGAAACCACAAAGCCGACTCCAGGCGAAGTCAGCGCCGAACTCCACAGCCCGCCGGAAACCGCGCAATCGTCAATCAGATAACCATCTTTTCGAGCGACACGGACCGAATCATCGGACGACCAGACCACAGGTTCCGCTGCGTCCGACTGCAGCAGCATCGCGCGGCGAGTGCCTGCTTTGCTGTCCGCCAGGCAGACCAGAAAGATGTCGGTCAGCGAATCGGAACCTTCGCACTCGATAACGTCGATGGCTGTGTAGAACCCGGTGATCGTTTCGCCCGGCTGCATGTGGTTCAGGACCGTTCGAGCCGCGTGACCGGCAACGTCCGCCAGCGGCGCCGCGGGCGCACAGCGCTGCCGGAAGCGAGCGACGCTGGCCGAATCAATGGTCGCCTGCATGTCGACGGCCGTGCGGCGAAAGTACGCTCCGGTTTCCAGCAGCACCGATTCGACCATGGGAGTCAACTGGTCCGTAGCAACGACGCCGGCAACCAGGTCGTTCAGAAACAGTTCGGTCAACTCGTCGGCAGGATCCAGATCCGGAGGTTCAAACCGTATTCCGTCCCCGGCACCGCCACCGTCGCGCGTCAGTGACTGAAACAGCGACGCCCGCTGTTCCGGCGGCAGCCTGCGCACCAGCGCCGTTTGTTCGATCAGCTTCTCCGCCTGCTGTGCCGAAACTGCGGTCACCGATGTCAGAAACGCATGGATCGATTCGACGCTGCCTCGAATCGGATCGGTGCCGGCCTGTTTTGGTCGGTCGTTCGCAAGAGACAACCGCAGGTCCAGCCGGTGCTCGACGTCCGCCTTCCACTTCGCGGTGTCTCTTTCGGTTGCACCGTGAATGTAGTGCGTGAAGAAGTGTTCCAGTTGCTTTGCGATCTGTTCGCGCTGTTCGCGAGTCAGCATGGCGGGATCATTGATGCGCAGTCCGGCGGCGCGGTGTTCGGCCAGGCAGCGATACAGATAGATGCGGTCGTATTCGCTTCGAAGCGGCAGCGACGTCACCAGCCGCAGAGCTTCCTTCAGAGATTCGCGGGACAGCGGAAATCGCTGAGTGAGTTCGGCGATCTCCGAGCCCAGCACCCACGCGGGATCTCGCTGGCGATGACCCGGACCGTAGACGTTGGAAACTTCCACACCCAAAACCGTCACCACGTCGTGCAGCACGGCGATGGCCTGACGATCGACGACGTTTTCGACGAACTTCGCGGCTCCGCGTTTTCCCAGTTCCGTCGCCAGCCACCACGCGCCGACGGTCAGCGGATTGGCGCCGGCGGCGAAGCGTCCCAGGTACGCTCCGCGGCTGAGATACGACAGCCACGGTGACGCCTTCTGATACGCTCCATAGCTGGTAATCGCCCGGCGAACGTAGCTGTACAGCGAATTGATGTTGTACTGTTGAACGTCCAGCGGAAGCTGTTCCAGCACAACCAGCACGTGCAGACAGACCCGACTGGCGGCTCGCGCGAGCTGTTCGAAGCTGGTTTCCAGCAGCGGATTCCGGCTGCCCGGATTGTAGACTCGCGCGACACGCTGAATCAGATCGAAGACTTCATTGCGGATCGCATCGTTGTCGATTCGCTCGGCGACCCAGTAGCCGTTCGCGCGAATCTTCTCGTAGACTCGCTGAGCCTCCGCTTCCAGAATTCGCTGCACCTGACGATCCTGCTCCGACAGCCGAGCGACGGTGTCGTGGCTCAGATGCGCGTCCTGAGTCACGTCCGGGTATTCCAGGAATTCGTGGAATCTCACGAACCGATCCGCCAGCTCGCGCTGCCGTATTTCCAGTCGAGCCGTTTCTTCTTCCAACTGCCCGGCGACTCGCAGCCGCAACTGTTCGAATTCGGTTCGCTGCCGATCGAGTTGCGCGGCTTCGGATTCGGGCAGGTTGTCTTCAGGAAGCTTGCGCAGCAGCACGAGGCTTCCCACAGCAACCGCGGCTCCGGCGATCATCGCGACGAACGCGCCGGACCACGCGGGAACAGCCGACAATCCCGCCGCCAGCATGATCGCGACGCCGGCAACGACGGCAGCAACGGGTTTCCAGAGCCAGCCGGAGGGCATTTTGAACTCCGCCTTCGAATCAGTGAGTTTCGGCTTCTTCGGCCACTCGCCCACGCCACGCCGACCAGACAGACGGACGCGGGCCGGACGGCATCTTCCCAGGAATGCCGTCAGCCGTACAGCAACGAAGCCGCCGGGCATCGATCGAAAACCGCGCGCGAATCGATAGAATCCCCGCTCGCTCATCCCCACTTCTTGCAGGAAACGCTGAGTCAATGGCTGTCAATCAGGACATCGGAAAGCTGGAGCATCTGAAATGCGAAGTGTTCACAAACGCGTCCGAGGCAGCTCGGCATGTGGCGAATGCCATGTCCGATCTGATTCGCAGCCGGGCCGCTGAGGGAAAGAACTGCGTCCTGGGACTCGCCACCGGTTCGACGCCCACGGGCATCTATGACGAACTGGTCCGCATGCATCGCCACGACGGTCTTTCGTTCCGCAACGTGATCACGTTCAATCTAGACGAATACTATCCGATGCAGCCCGATGAACTGCAGAGCTACGTGCGGTTCATGAACGAACATCTGTTCGATGCCATCGATATCCCGAAGGAAAACGTCCACATCCCGGACGGTACCGTGCCTGCCGAAAGAGTCGCGGAATACTGCCAGCAGTACGAACAGGCAATCGCCGACGCCGGGGGAATCGACATTCAATTGCTGGGGATCGGCCGCACCGGACACATCGGCTTCAACGAACCGGGATCCGATGAAACTTCGCGCACTCGAATGATCACGCTGGATACCGTCACGCGGATCGACGCGGCCAGCGATTTCTTCGGGGCCGAAAACGTTCCTCGCAAAGCCATCACGATGGGTGTGGGAACGATTCTGCACGCTCGAAAAATCTTCATCCTTGCGTTCGGCGAAAACAAGGCGCCCATCGTTGCTCGCACGGTTGAAGGCGACCCAAGCCCCGCCGTTCCCGCGACGTACCTGCAGCGGCACGAAAATGTCGAGATGCTGCTGGACCAGGCCGCCGCCGCGGGGCTGACGCGGACTCTGTTTCCGTGGCTGGTGGGCACCGTTCAGTGGGAACCCGCTCTGGTTCGACGAGCCGTGATCTGGCTGGCCGAAAAAATGAACAAGGCCATCCTGAAGCTGACCGATTCCGACTACAACGAAGAAGGGCTGCAGGATCTGCTGGTCGAATACGGTTCGGCGTACGAGATCAACCTCGAAGTCTTTCGCCATCTGCAGGGAACGATCATCGGCTGGCCCGGCGGAAAGCCGCAGGATGCGAAGCGTCCCGGAGACCGGCCCGGACGCTTTGACCACATCTTTCCCAAACGCATCCTGTGCTTTTCCCCTCACCCGGACGACGACGTCATCTCCATGGGCGGCACGCTGATCCGGCTGGCGAAGCAGGGGCACGACATTCATATCGCCTATCAGACGTCCGGCAACATCGCTGTCTTCGACGATGACGCCATCCGCTTTGCCGAATTTGCCGCGGAGTTCTGTTCGGAATTTAACGTCAACTCACGTGAGATTACCGACCTGGAATCTCACGTCGATGAGTTCCTGAAGAACAAGAAACCGGGCCAGGTGGACAGCGACGTCGTGCAGAAAATCAAAGCCATCATCCGCCGCGGCGAAGCGCGAGCGGGTGCTCGCTGCTGCGGCATCCCCAATGAGAAACTGCACTTCCTGGACATGCCCTTCTACGAAACCGGACGCGTTAAGAAAAAGCCGCTGGGCGACAAAGATATCGCCATCATCGTCGAACTTCTGAGAGATCTGCAGCCACATCAGATCTATGCGGCCGGTGACTTGTCGGACCCGCACGGCACTCATCGCACCTGTCTGAAAGCCATCATTCTGGCGTGCGACCTGTGCCGCAACGATAGCTGGTTCCGGGACTCAGAAGTCTGGCTGTATCGGGGAGCGTGGCAGGAATGGCCCGTGTATCAGATTGAAATGGCCGTGCCGCTCAGCCCGCTGGAAGTCAGCCGCAAGCGTCAGGCAATTTTCAAACACGAATCACAAAAGGACCGAGCTCTGTTTCCCGGTCCGGACATGAGGGAATTCTGGCAGCGAGCCGAAGCACGCAACGCTCATACCGCCGAACGGTACGACGCGCTGGGACTCGCCGAATACGAAGCCATCGAAGGCTTCGTGCGGTGGGATGGAAAATGGGGCCTGGACGACTGATCGGAAAAACGTGTCCGCCACCCGGCCGCGATTGCGCCACCGTCAGCGATGAGGACCACCTTTATGCATCAACCAACGGTAACTATCGGCTGGGGAACGCTGGCACTCATCAACGCCGGACTGGCTCAGGGCAAGAACCGCAGCGGCCTGGTCTGGTTCCTGCTGTCCGTGCTGCTCGGCCCGATCGCCACATTCCTGATCGTAATCCTCGACCGCGTCCCGACGCGACCATCGTGATTCCCCCGCCACCGCCGCCACCCCGTCATTCCCGCGCCCGCCCCGTCATTCCCGCGAAGCCTGCACCCGCGCAGGCGGGTGGCGGGAACCCGGCGACTGCGCACCCGCCGCTCCCATCGTTGTGAACTGACCACAGATTTCACAGATTCACACAGATCAATTCCGGCCAGGAACAGCGCACCACGTCCACGTCATCTGTGAAAATCTGTGAAATCTGTGGCTGTGGCTGAATTTTCACTCGCCGCTCAAGCGACTTGTTTCGGCGTCGCCAGTTCCGCGAATTTCTCCAACCACTTCGCGGTAATCGCTTCGCCCAGTGAGGCGTTCGGTTTCGACGTCAATTCGCTCGCGGTGGCTCCCCAATAAAAGCTGATCCAGCCGTCCACGTGCGTCGACGACTGGTCGATGAACTCCGCCAGTTCGTCGATGCTGCATTTCAGCGGAAACATTTCCTCAATCAAAACCGGCTTCCCTGTTTCGTACGCCTTCAGAGCGGTCAGGGCCTTTTCGATCTCACCGGATTTGGGATAGAAGTGGACCGCGACAAAGTCGAGTCGCCTGCCGACGCTCGGCGAATGGAACAGTGGCTTCCCGCCGCCGAACACAAACACCCACGGGATCACACCGACGGTGACCATGTGCCGTTCGTCGTGCCGACGGATCGCATCGACCATCAGATTCACCCACTTTTCCGCGACCTCTTCCCGCGAGCGACCATTCAGATCGAGCGACAGCCGCTGCACGAAGAACTTGCCTGCCAGCTCTCCGGTGAGCCAGTCTGTTGACGGTTCTCCGGGAAGAATCGGTTCATTCATCAGGTCGTAACAGAAAATGGCGGGACTTGATTTGCAGACCTCCGCCACCGATTCCCAGAACCTGGCCTGAGCCGTCCAGCGATCTTCCTCGGACAAGTCGTCGTACCATTCGGGAATGTTCTTCCGGTGGTAACACGCCAGCCCGGTGATATCCAGATACAGCCCGGTTTGTTCGGCCAGCGTCACCAGCTTCGCAAGCTGAGCCAGCGCCGCGCGGTTCGGCTGCTGAGGTGAGTCCATAAACTTGCCGAACTGCAGATGGACCCGCACACAGTTCGCTCCCAGTTCTTTGATCTCGCGGAAGTCCTCGACAACGGTCTCCCATTCGTCAACCCAATACTCATCAAGCAACCGGCCGGAATGATCGTGATCGTAGTTGACGCCCCACACCACAAAGCGTTCGCCGGCACTGCCGCGGACGAAGTGAGTTCCGTCGTCGCTGACACGCACCGGTTCCGGTGGCTCCGCCGATAACGGCCGAGCGGTCATCAGCACGATCGCAAACAGCGCCGCGCCGGCATGTGGAAGATGCGCACACAAAAACGCAGCCGGATGAAGGAGTCGTGCCAATGGTCGCATCGCATCGCCTTGATGAAGTCAGGGGCACACTGCAGAACTGTCGCCGTTCACGATGGAAACTGGCTGCCATCGTAGCCGGAACGGCGGCGTTTCAGACAGGCTCCGCAGAAATTCCGATTCCGTCGCACCGGCATGCCAAACGTCCGCAGCACTTCGTGCCATGTGCAACCATTCCGGCTGATCCGAGCCCGCAGCGAGGCAACCGTGCGGCACGCCTCGGTCATCTCACCGCCGGTGCGAGTCTGACAACTGGCTGTGATTGACCGTCGAACGAGCGACATCGTTTCGAGTGCAGCGACACGTCACCACTGTCCCTCACGCCGAACCGCGTGTGCGGCGATCGTCGACGTCCAAGAGGGAAAGACCTGATGAAAATGTGTGCAGCGACTCGATCAGTGTGCCTCGATCCGGACACGGCATGCTCAAAAGCCCGATCCATACGCGCAGTCACGCACACTTATGGCACACACCGTGCGGACTCGCACGTCACTTCGATCTTCATCCGGTCGATCGGCATTGTTCGGCACAGTGCCATTTGTGGAAGTTCCGACTAACGCAACTGAAGCGAATGTGCCGGTTGGCGTTTCTGAGGGGTTCCCTGTTGCGTTGCGGGGAAGTTCTTTCCAGGTCTGAAGAAAGCCCGTGGCGCTGCTTTCTCGCGACAACTCTTTGGCACACCGCCTGCTTCCGTTCAGGCACAACATTCATGACACGGTCAGTTTCCCAACCATGTGGCTCGGTTCGTTTTCCGAAGGAACCGGGAAACACGTTTTCAACACGGAGTGTGCAAGAGTGATGACATCAGCTATGAGGTCTGCGCAGCGAGTAATTTGCCGATTCTGGGTAATGGCGGGTGCGGCATCCATAATTCTGGCCGGCACTGGCGTCGGCGGCGCGCTGGCGGCGGATACGGGGTCGTTTTCCGGAGTCATTCTGTTTGACGGCAACGTTGTGGAACTGCCGCCGCTGGTGGCAGCCGGGGCTGCCGTCAAGGACGCGGAAGTTTGTTCTGCGGAACCGGTCGCGGACGAGTCGCTTGTTGTGGGGGAAAACAAGGGAATCGCAAACGTCTTCGTGTATCTCCGCCGCGCGCCAAAGGGCTACAAGGGTGAAGCTCCAAAAGAGCCTGTGGTCATCGACCAGAAGGGTTGTGCTTTCGTTCCGCACGCGATGACCATTCAGGCGGGCCAGAAGGTGCTGGTCAAGAGCAGCGATGCGATTCAGCACAATCTGCACACCGTGCCAAAACGCAATCAGTCGACGAACCTGCTGATCAAACCGAATGAGCAGGATGGAGTGGAAATCGAGTACCGGCTTGCCGAAGCGGAACCCTTCAATGTGAAGTGTGACATTCACGCGTGGATGTCGTCGTATCACCTGGTGCTGGATCACCCGTTCATGGCGGTGACCGACGAAAACGGCAAGTTCCAGATCGACGGCCTTCCGCCCGGAAAGCACGAATTTCGTGTCTGGCACGAACGCGGTGATGTGCTTGAAAAAGGCCTGAAAGTGGACGTCGCGGCCGGCAAGACCGAAGAGGTCACGCTGAAGTACGGCTCCGATCGCTTTCCCGCAAAGTAGCGACGTTTGCTGACGCCGTTCAGCCCGGCCGCACCGTGCAGCCACGGTGCGTGCGACACGGTCGCTCGTTGCGGGCACCGGCCTGAAAAACGCATGTCCGTTCTTCAGGTCATGAGATTCTCGACCTTCTCCCTGTTTTCCGGTGTGAGAACCAATGCTTTCAGGATTCCGGATGATTGTACGCAGTGCCGTTGACACACGGTTCGCGGTGGCAGCCATGGCGGCTCTGGCAGTCGTCGGATGCGAGCGGGCGGAGCCGTTGCAGTGGGCGTCAGGCAGGGAAGTGCAGGCTCTGCCCGAACAACTGCAGCAGGCCGTGAATGATGTCGTGCATGAGCATTCGGGAAGTGCCGTTAACCCGAAACTCGTCAGCAAACCCGATGCGCCGCTGGCCTTCACTCTGCATCTGGAACACGGCCAGGCGGTCTACATGCGTCGGTGCGTGCAGTGTCACGGAGTCTCCGGTGCCGGCGACGGACCGGCCGCTGATCTTCTGTATCCGCGTCCCCGCGACTACACAAAGGGCATTTTCAAGTTCACGTCCACGCAATACGGCGGCAAGCCTCGTCGCGAGGACCTGGTGAGCACTCTGCGCCGGGGAATCACCGGCACGTCGATGCCGTCATTCAGCATCCTGCCGAAGGAAGACATCGAAGCCGTTGTCGACTATGTGATGGTGCTGTCTCAGCGCGGAGAACTGGAACTTCAGTTGGCGATGGAAGCAGACGTTTCGGAGGAACTGGATCCGGAATACGTACCGGAATTCGTGGAAGACGTGGTGCGCCGCTGGAATGAGGCGGAAGCCGATCTGACACAGCCGCTGACTCCTCAGCCACAGCTGACTCCCGACCGTGTGACCGAAGGGCGCAAGGCGTTTCTGAGCAAGGGCTGCAGCAAGTGTCACGGCGACGACGGACGCGGACACACCAAAGACAACATCGGCCGCGATTCGTGGGGCTACTCGACGCGCGCCGCCGACCTGACTTCGGGAATGCTGCACGGCGGTCAGGAACCAATCGACATCTATCGCCGGATTCTGAACGGAATCAACGGAACTCCAATGCCGGGGTTCAGGAGTTCGCTGCAGGAAGAGCCGGAAACGATCTGGAACCTGGTGGCCTATGTCCTGCACGTATCCAACCGCCGTCGCGAAGGAGAAGCCATTCCGGCGGGACTGATGAAACCGTTCGATACCGGCCATGCGTCCGATTCCGAAGCAGGTGAGTAGTCGGGCCGGACGAAAACAGGCCAGCGGCTGAGGGTGATGTGAGTTCGCGAATAGATGTCGCCACACGAATCGCAGGTGCGAGAACAAACTGCCATGACCGAAACGTCTGATATTCAGGAAAAACAACAGCAACTGGATTCGCTGCGGCGGCAGGTCGCTTCGCTGGAATCGGAGGTTGCGTCGTCGCGGCTGTCCGACCAGTGGAACTACGACAAGTTCTACTCCACATACTACGCCACCGTGGGTTTCGTCTACGGCGGCATCGCGGCGATGGCCAGCCTGCTGCTGAACGTCATCGCCGCTCCCATCGCCGGCAAACACCCGCTGGAAATCATCCGCGTCTACCTGACGTTCCCGCTGGGAGAAAGGGCGCTGGGTCTGACGTCCGGCGAAAAGAGTCAGTACGTCATTAACGACGGAGTGATCCTGGCTCTGGGCTGCTGCCTGTATATCGGAACCGGCATGGTGCTGGGCATTGTCTTTCACTGGGTCATCTGCCGACTGGCGCTGAACAAACCGCTGGTGACTCGTCTGGCGGTTGGCACGGTTCTGGCGGTGGTCGTCTGGATCGTCAACTTCTACCTGATTCTGGCATGGTTGCAGCCGCTGCTGTTCCGCGGTTCCTGGATCACAGACAACAGCATTCTTCCGTGGTGGGTTGCCCTGGGAACTCACCTGGTATTTGGATGGACAATGGCATTGATGGCTCCCCTGGGCGCGTTTGTTCCCTATACGCGCCCGACGGATCAGCCGGCTTAATGGAAATGATGGATTGTGGTGGCCGAGTCTCCGCCGGTCCGTTCCGGCAGCGGGGTTCGATGCTTCTGACGATGGTGAACCGACGCACGGAACCTGTGACACACCGGCCTCGGTTCATCAATTTCACAGCGGACTGTTGAAGAAGTCTGACAGAATATGAGCGAAGCAACCGTTTCAGCGAACAACAGTAAGTCCGGCGGCACATCGCTGCGGTCTCACGCGGAACTTGTCGACGAGACGCTGGTCAAGGCGTATTTTCTCGCCGCCCTGACATTCCTGACGATCTCCATGATTGCGGGACTGCTGATGGCGATGCAGTTGATTCGTCACAATCCGCTGGCCGGCATTGAATTCTTTTCACCGGGACGCTGGCGAATGCTGCATACCAACGCCGTTGCCTACGGATTTCTGGCGAACGCGTTTCTGGGCATTCTGCACTGGATTGTACCTCGCCTGACGCTGCAGCCTGTTCTGGACAGGCGTCTGTCCGTGGCGATTTTTGTTGCCTGGCAGGGCGTTGTCCTGGCAACCGCCGTCGGACTGCTGATCGGCCAGGCTCAGGGTCTGGAGTGGGGCGAAACTCCGGTGTGGATTGACCCGGTGGCTCAACTGGGGCTTCTGCTGGTGGCCATCAACTTCATGACGCCCATCGCAAAGATGAAGGGACCGCTGTATGTCACGCTGTGGTACTTCATGGCGATGTTTGTCTGGACATTTCTGACATACGCCATGGGCAACTTTGTGCCGCAGTATTTTGTGACCGGCACAAGTGCGGGAGCTGTCGGAGGACTATTCATTCACGACCTGGTCGGCCTGTTTGTGACTCCGCTGGGCTGGGGAATGATGTACTACTTCGTTCCGATCCTGCTGAAGCGCCCCATCTGGAGTCACGGTCTGTCGCTGGTCGGATTCTGGGGTCTGGCCTTCTTCTATCCGCTGCAGGGCATCCATCACTTTCTGTACACGCCGATTCCCATGTTTCTGCAGTACGGTGCCGTGGTGTCCACGATCGCCGTGGAACTGGTGGTCACAACCGTCGTCATCAACTTCTTCGGCACGATCTGGGGGGCGTTCAGCACTGTCAAAACGAACCTGCCGATTCGCTGGTTCTACACCGGCATGGTGTTCTATTTCCTGACATGTCTGCAGTGTGCGTTCCAGGTGACGCTGACGTTTCAGAAGATTATCCACTTCAGTGACTGGGTCGTCGGACACGCTCATCTGGTGATGTTCGGTGTGTTTTCGATGTGGATCATGGGTGTGATGACCTATCTGTTCCCCAGAATGCTGAACCGGAACTGGTACAGCGCGAAGGCGTGTGAATGGCATTTCTGGCTTAGCACGATCGGTGTGCTTGTGATGGCCGGCGACCTGACTCTGCTGGGAGTCTTTCAGGGCTGGTCCTGGGCCGCTCTGGAACCCTGGGACGCGTCTGTCGACTTTTCCTATCCGTTCTGGGTACTGCGTGCCCTGGCGGGGCTGTGCATGTTCTCCGGACTGCTGGTGTTTCTCTGGAACATCTGGAAAACATGGAGTCTGGCTCCGACAGGCAGCCACGCAGGCCGTGTCGAAGCTGAGGCTGCGTAGCGGAACGGCCGGTTCCTTCACCGCGTGCAAATTGATGCGGTGGATATTTCACTAACACTGACTGAGTTTCCAAAATGTTTGAAAGCAAATCGGGCATCCTGTTCATCGGAGGACTGGGCTTCTTCGTGCTGGCGTTTGTGTCCAATGCGATGGTCCCCGCCCTGATGTATGACGAATTGCCGGAACAAAAGGTCGCCGAACTGATTAACAGCAATCTGCGATATCAGTTTGAAGACCTGGCCCGAAGGTACCCGGACTCGTTCAATGCCGTCTATGGCGAACCGCCCGGCGGTGAAGAAGCCGATCAGGACTGGTGGAACGAAAAATGCGCCGAAGCTCTGGAGTACGGTCATCAGTTGTACGTCGGTGAAGGGTGCTGGCACTGCCACAGCCAGTTCATTCGCCCGGTATCAAACGAAGAGGAACGCTGGGGCCCGGTTTCACATTCGTGGGAGTACCAGAATGAACTGCAGCGACCGGTCCTGTTCGGAACCCGGCGAGTCGGGCCGGACCTGTGCCGTGAAGGAGGCCGGCGCAGCAACGACTGGCACGCTGTCCACTTTTTCCGGCCACTGGACCTGTCGGAAGGATCACCGATGCCGGAGTACCCGTGGTTCTTTGACGGTTCTGCCGACAAGCCCAATGCCAGAGGCCTGGCCATTATCACTTACATTCAATGGCTGGGGTCGTGGCAGGAAAGTTATCCGTATTACGAAGCCTACCAGCCGTCGATGGTTGCGAACGACGACGAACAGACGGAGGACAACGAATGAGCAGCCTGACGACTCAATCAACCCCGGAAACGCGGGACACATGGACCGACTCGTCACCCGGTGATCGCAGTTGGGCGTGGACCATTACGATCGTGTTTGCCGTGCTGATTCTGATTCCCAGCATGCTGGGGTTCGTGATGAAGTTTGCCGAACTGGTGACTCTGTCCGAGGGCGAGGTGGATGGCGGTTTTGCCATCACACCGGTCGTCAATTACCTGCTGGCCAGCATGGGCTTCTTCTGCCTGCTGCTGTGGGCCGCCGTCAACGGAATGTTCAAAGATCTGGAATCGCCAAAACACTGGATGCTGAAAAACGAAGAAGAACTGGATCAGCAGGAAACGCCAACCAATGTCTGATACAAATCTGCCATCGAATGTGGAACAGCCGTCGCCTCGTGAAGAACATACGTTTCATCATTACCGCGGAAACGTGATTCCGTGGTACGTGCGACTGATCTGGGTCGGCTTCTGGATCGGTGCGGTGGTCTACATCATCCGGTACTTCTTCCCCGCGATGCAGGTGGAGTTGCTGCTTCCGCCATGATGCCCGTGAACCCCGACAGCGAAAATCAGAAATTGGAGTTGTCGGGGGCGATGACGCAGCCGGAATACTGCGTGTACTGCGGGCTGCCGACCGGCGGCACGGTAACCGTCGCCGGAACAGAGGCTCATCCGCCGAGCACGGCTTCTCAGGATGCCTACTGCTGCTACGGCTGTCGCGTTGCTCACACAATTGTGCGCGAACGCGGGACAGCCGGTGCTGTTCGCTGGACGATGGTGCGGCTTGGTCTGGCCATCTTTTTCACGATGAACCTGATGGCGTTTACGATGGTCAGGTGGTCTCTGGATGTCTACGACGTTCAGCCGGACCCGTTCCAGCAGAAACTGTTCGAAGTCTTTCGCTGGCTCGGTCTGGTCCTTGGCCTGCCGGTGCTGCTGCTGCTGGGGATGCCACTGCTGCAGAGTGCCGTTGAAGGCTGGAAGCACCGCATTTTTTCGACCGACCTGCTGATTGCCACGGGAGTCGTCGCCGCCTACCTGGTTTCCGCGGCCAACGTCGTTCGCGACTCCGGGACAACGTACTTCGAAGTCGGTGCCATGGTCCTGGTGATGGTGACTCTGGGCCGCTGGTTCGAAGCGGTCGGCAAACAGAAGGCCACCGAAGCGCTGGACAGTCTGGCCGGACTGCTGCCGGCTCATGTGTTCCGCCTGGCGGACAACGCTGACGGACAGACTGAGGAACAGATTGATTCCGCCGTGATCGAAGTGGGCGACCGGCTGCGTGTGCGGGCGGGCGAGCGATTTGCCACCGACGCTGTCGTCGTAAAGGGATCGGCCTCCGTCGACGAACATGTCTTCACGGGTGAGAGCACTCCGGTGGCGAAGGCGATCGGCGATGAGGTTCTTGCGGGGACTGTGAACCTGGACGGCGATGTCGTCGTGCGGGTCACCGCCGCGCTGCGGGCGGGAGCGTTTGGACGGCTGCTGGCTGTTCTGCAACAGGCCCGACAGACTCGCGGGCACTATCAGCGGCTGACGGATCGAGTGGCGTCGTGGTTCTTTCCCATTGTGACGCTCGTCGCCGCGACGGCATTCGTCATGCATTTTTCCAGCGGAATCGGGACAGCGATTCAGGTCAGTCTTGCCGTGTTGCTGATCGCGTGTCCGTGCGCACTGGGACTGGCGACTCCCCTGGCGGTGTGGACGGCGCTCAGCACCGCGGTACGCAATCAGGTGTTGTTTCGAAGCGGCGAGGCCATTGAGCGGCTCGCCGCGGCGAAAACCGTTTGCTTCGACAAGACCGGCACGCTGACAACCGGCGAACCGAGAGTCATGCAGATGACGCTGCTTGGCGACGCGGCGGCACTGTCCGTTGCGGAAGTCGGCCACGAGCTGGCTCAGGCGTCCGCTCATCCGTTTTCGCGAGCTGTCTCCCGGTACCTGGAACTCCGCTGGCCGCAGGTCGCGCGGCGGGTGTCGTCCACACGATACGAAACTCGGACCGTTCCAAGCGGCGGTGTCGAAGGCATCGCGTCCGACGGACGGCTGTCGCGACTCGGCAGCATGGAATTCGCCTGCTGCGAATTTCACGTCCCGGCCGGCGCTCCCGCTGTGATTCCCATTCCGTCTTCAACCGATGCCGATCGATTCTGTGCTCAGTGCCGCAACAAACTTCCGCTGGGACTGCGAATGCAGATGGATCGACTGCGGCTGGCAGCGGACCAGCAGGCGGCTTCCGTTGTCATGGTATCGACCAACGGAGTGCCCGCTGCCGCGGTTCTGTTGGCTGAGACAATTCGAACCGAAGCTCCCGCCGCGATTGAGCGGCTATCCGGTCTGGGATTGCCCGTGCATGTACTGACCGGAGATCGAGAAGCAAAAGCACATCGCCTGCGAGAAGCACTGTTCAGTCGACAAATGCAATCGAACTCGGAAGAAAATTCGCAGACGGAAATTCGCTGCAACCTGCGGCCCGAAGATAAGGTCGCGGCGGTGGAAGACATTCGCAGGACGCAGGGCACGACCGTGATGGTCGGTGACGGAATCAACGACGCACCCGCTCTGGCCGCCAGCGATGCCGGGATCGCCATGGGTTGCGGAGCCGACGTGTCGCGCGATTCGGCTCACATCTGCCTGCTGACCAACGACCTGACGCGAGTTCCCTGGGCCATTGATCTGGCCCGCCGGACTCGCTCTGTTATTCGCCAAAACCTGTTCTGGGCGTTTGCGTACAACAGCGTGGGAGTCGTGCTGGCGGCGTCCGGAAAGCTGAACCCGGCCATCGCCGCCGCGCTGATGATTGGCAGCAGCCTGCTGGTGATTTCCAACAGCCTGAGACTGATGCAAAACGGCGACATGGCAAACGATGACACTCAGACACCGTCCAATTCCGGCACCGAAGAAACCGGCGCTGGGGGTGCGGCGGAGTCGCGGAACGCTATACCGGTCGCGTCGAATCACGTTCAGGATGTCCTGCGAAGTTCGTGCAAAACGTCAGCTCGGTTCAGCCTTGTTGAAAGCGCGGGAGGCACCAGATGACGCCCGCCGGAATT
Organism: Planctomycetaceae bacterium; assembly: GCA_041398785.1. Classification (NCBI taxonomy): domain Bacteria; kingdom Pseudomonadati; phylum Planctomycetota; class Planctomycetia; order Planctomycetales; family Planctomycetaceae; species Planctomycetaceae bacterium. Next base: position 211,270 of record JAWKUA010000007.1, read on the forward strand.
GAATTGCCGCTGGTGTTTGTCAGCGGAGTCCTCGGTTCCGCACACTGTATCGGCATGTGCGGCGCGATTTCCGCGATGATGAATGCCGGCACGACGGGCATTCGCGGCGCTCTGGCTCGACAGCTTCTGTGGAGCGGCGGCCGAGTATTCACATACGTCTTTCTTGGCCTGACCGCGGCATTCGCCGGTGTGCGGTTTTCGGCGACTCAGGAGAACGCGGTTCCCCTGCAGGCCGCGTTTGCCGTCATCGCCGGCCTGCTGCTGATTGTCCAGGGACTGCATGCGGCCGGATGGCTGCGGTGGCGCGTGCGTCGGTCCGCGTCGCCGTGCCTGACGGCGAAGCTGTTCTCGCAGTTTCTGCAGGGTGGGTCGGCGTCGGCTGTTCTGGTGGCGGGAGTCCTGACCGGCTTTCTTCCGTGCGGACTCGTGTATTCGTTCCTGGCTCTGGCGGCCAGCACCGGCAGCCTGCTGCATGGAAGTCTGGTGATGCTGGCGTTCGGAGCGGGCACGATTCCCGTGATGCTGCTGACCGGAACCGGATTGTCCGTCGCATCGCTGGCAACGCGACGCCGACTCACGCGGCTGGCGGCGGCTTGTGTGCTGGCCACGGGCCTGCTGACCGTCGGTCGCGGCATCGTGTTCGCGTCGACAGCGGCGGCCAGGCAGCCGGAAAAAGCCTGTCCGTTCTGCGAAGCCCGAGCCGCCGCTGGCGAGGTGCCTCACGAGGCCATCGCTTCCGGCGATGGAACCGATGCGGCTCCCTGACGGCCGGAATCAATGTATTCTGAAGTGGGAAGTGAATGAGATTTCCGAATCGCAATGGCCAGCCGTCTGACCGCGCCTGGCGGTGGGAGGGTAACTGCCGTTGTGCCGATTTCAGCCCCATGGTAGAGGATTTTTTTAACGAATAACGAAGCACCGAAGCTCCGCCGAACGGTCCGGGCGTGTGAACTTCGCAGGAACGGCGAAGAAACGTCGCACTCCGGTATGTCCGCCGTCCCGCGCCGCTGTCCAGTCTGACTTTCGAACAGCCAATCGTTAATCACCCCGCGTGCTTTGTGAGCACGGAATTGATGAGTTGTTTGGCACCGGCTGTGGAAGTGGATTCCGTGTCGCAGACGCACTGGCACGGCCAGTGCCACACATGGAAGCGCGCTGGCCACGACACTCTTTCAAGAAACCGAACCCGTTGATTCTTCACCATGCCGAACCCAGCAGGTCTCGACACAATACGCCGGGAAAGCAAGATATCGCTGCCCGATGACATGCGCGAGCAGCCCCCGTCGACAAAGACTGCCGCGTCAACCGGCCGCATGTCACGGACTCTGCTGAATTTCTGGCTGGATACGACGCTGCTGGTCGTCCTGGCGGCGCTGGGAATCGTCGCGACAATTGTGCAGTTCGTCTTTCCTCCCGGCGTCGCGGCTCGCGGCTGGCGACTTTGGAACATGAACTATGGCCAGTGGTGCAGCGTTCAGTTCGCCCTGCTGTCGCTGCTGGGAATTGGTGTGCTGCTGCACGTCATGCTGCACTGGACATGGGTGTGCAGCGTGGTTGTGCGGCGAGTGCTGGGACGAACGGAAATGCCCGACGACGGCATTCGGACGATCTACGGAGTCGGCCTGCTGATCGTACTGCTGGTGTCCGGAGCCGTCATCGTGGCGCTGGCAACGTTTTCCATTCGGCAGCCCGCGTGATCCGTGCAGTCCAGCCGTCGAACTTCACTCAGTGCGCGGAAGGTCACACATGTGCGGTCCGGAGCAGTACACATTTCCGCAATCGCACATGTTGGTTTCGAGCGGCCGAAACTTCCCTGGCGACGGGCAATCGCAGGTGAATGGAACAAGTTGTGCAAATGCTGACACGGTAACGAGGGGAGTCATTCATCGATGAGCGACGAAACGCCAGTGGCAACGGAGTCCACCGGGGCGAATGAGGCAGTCACTGACCGGCGCGGCTTTCTGGACCAGGCGGCAGCCGCCACGATGGCCGGAGGATTGGTCGCCGGTTACGGGATGCTGGGCGCACATGCGATTCGGTTTCTGTACCCCACCACCGTCGGTGCGGGAATGTGGCAGTATGTCTGTCGCATTGCCGACCTCGCGATCGGGCAGTCGCTGTCTTTTGAACTGCCCGGCGGAGCGAAGGTGGTCGTGGCCCGCCAGACCGAAGGTGACGAAGCCGAGGCATTCATCGCGCTGTCCAGCGTGTGTCCGCATCTGGGATGCAAGGTGCACTGGGAAGCCGTCAACAATCGGTTCTTCTGTCCCTGCCACAATGGTGCCTTCGACGCGGCGGGCGTGGCCACCGAAGGTCCTCCGGCAACCGCCGGTCAGTCGCTGACCCGTTACCCCCTGTCGGTGGAAAATGGGCTGCTGATGATTGAAGTGCCCACGGAAGCCATTCAGGTTACGGGTGAGGAGACCGCATGAGCACCGTGAAGCAATGGCTGGCAGAACGTGTGCCGATCACCGGCGACCAATTGCGGGAACTGACCAACGAACCCGTTCCGAATCACCTGAAGCGCTGGTGGTTCTGCCTGGGCGGAACTCCGGCGTACCTGTTTGTCGTGCAGGTTGCCACGGGAATTCTGCTGGCGTTCTATTATCAGCCGGCGGCCTCAACCGCGTACGAATCGGTCCGCTACATCACCAATGAAGCATCGTTCGGCTGGTATCTTCGCAGCCTTCACAAGTGGGGCGCGACTCTGATGATCGCAGCCGTGATTCTGCATCAGATGCGAGTCTACTTCACGTCGGCCTACCGCCGGCCTCGCGAACTGAACTGGGTCATCGGCATGTGCCTGCTGATGTGTACTCTGCTGACGGGGTTCACGGGATACAGCCTGGTGTTTGAACAGCTCAGCTACTGGGGAGCCACCGTCGCGGCCAATATCAGCGACGCCGTTCCCGTCGTGGGACGGTTTGCAAAGGAGATGCTGCTGGCCGGTGATTCCTACAACCCCCGCACGCTTTCGCGGTTCTACATTCTTCACGCCGCGGTGCTGCCGACGACCATCATCCTGCTGGTGGGCGTTCATATTGCCTTCATTCGGCTGCACGGCGTCACGGAACTGAAGTTCGAAGATGAACCGAAGGACAAGCCCGCTCACTTCAATTTCTTTCCGGACCATCTGCTTTCAGAAATCACGATCGGGCTGGTGCTGATGATCCTGCTCAGTGCTCTGGCCACGATCTTCCCCGCGACGATGGGACCGAAGGCGGATCCGCAGACGACGCCCGAATTGATCAAGCCGGAGTGGTTTTTTTATGTGTCGTTCCGCTGGCTGAAGCTGTTCTCACTGACTTTTGCCGTGCTGAGCACCGGATTTATCGTCGCGGCCATGTTTCTTTGGCCGTGGATTGATCGAGCACTGAGACGACTGACCGGCATTGAGGACATCAGCGTTTACGTCGGCATCGTGGCCACGTTTCTGCTGATCGGGTTGACCGTCTGGGAAGCATCCGTAGCGCATTAGACCGTTTTCGGCGGCCACAGGTCCGTGGTCCGGTCCCCGGAATCCGGTTCAGGAAATCCGGCCGGGACAAACTCCAATAACAACAGCAAGAAGCGTGTCATGACCGTCAGAACAAAACAGTTCATCATTGGATTTCTGGGACTCGCATTCCTGGCATCACTGATTTTTGTGCAGGCGATGGAAGTCCTGCGCCGGCGGGAAGAATCCGGCAGCATCGCGCGGCACATTGCCGTGCCGGCAAACTCCAAATCCTGTGTGGACTGCCATGCCAAATCCTCTCCGGGCATCATTGACCACTGGCGCGGCAGCACGCATGCGATCAAGGGCGTGGGCTGCGTGGAATGCCACCAGGCCGCTCACGGCGACATCGATGCGTTCGATCACTATGGGGCAACCATTGCCACAATCGTGACGCCAAAGGACTGCGGTCGCTGTCACAAGACGGAAACGGAAGAGTTTCTGGCAAGCCATCACGCCAAGGCGGGAAACATCCTTGCGTCGCTGGACAACTTTCTGGCGGAAACCGTGGAGGGCGCTCGGGAACCGTTTAATCCGCATTCGCCGACTCCCGGCATGAACGTCGATATGGTCAACGGTATGGCCAGTGTCAACGTCGGCTGCAAGCAGTGCCACGGCAGCAAAGTGGCTCTGGAAGCCACCGACGGCGGACTAATCACTGTGGATGACCTGCAGCCGGACAAGGACGGCGTTCCCACAAACATCGAAGCACTCGCGCGAGTTCGGAAGGATGACAACGGCCGCCCCGTGCTGAGTGAAAGCAGTTGGCCAAACACGGGCATCGGCCGTCTGAATCTGGACGGGTCCCGCGGTTCCTGTTCCGCCTGCCATTCGCGGCACGACTTTTCTCCGCGACGGGCACGGCAGCCGGAAAACTGCGGTAAGTGCCATCTCGGCCCCGACCATCCTCAAAAGGAAATCTATGAGGAATCCAAGCACGGCGTCGCCTTCCGCGACCTGAAGGATCACATGAACCTGGACGCTCACAACTGGGTGCTGGGCGAAGACTATACGCAGGCTCCGACGTGTGCCACGTGTCATATGTCCGGCCATTCCCGCAACGGAGGCGTCGTGACTCACGATCCGGGACAGCGGATTTCGTGGACAAACCGTCCTCCCGTCAGTCTGACCATGGACACAGACATCGACGGCAACGTGATCAAGGAAGCCGATCCGGTCGAACGACAGAAGCTGATCGTCAGCTCGTGGCAGGACAAGCGTCAGAAAATGAAAGACGTCTGCCTGCACTGCCACACGCCAAACTATGTCAACGCCTTCTATCAGCAGTACGATGATTTTGTGGTCAACTACAACGAGAAGTTCGCTAAGCCCGGCACGAAGCTGATGGCCGTGCTGCGGGAACAGGAACTGATCACAAAACAGGACTTCGACGAAGAAATTGAATGGACGTGGTTCTATCTGTGGCACCACGAAGGGCGTCGTGCTCGCCACGGAGCGTCGATGATGGCTCCCGACTATGCTCACTGGCACGGCATGTACGAAGTCGCCGAACGGTTCTATATGGAAATGATCCCGCAGGCTCAGGAAATTGCGGAACATGCCCGGGCCGAAGGTAAGACCGCGCAGGCCGATGCTGTCACCGCCGTGATTGATGAACTGCTGGCTCGGCCGGAACACGCGTGGTTCCTGAAAACAAAGGCAACGGCATCACCGGCGCCGGCTCCGGTCGCTGACGGCAGCGTTCAGGACGCGGGCGATTCCGCGCCCACTGCAAACGCAGCGGACTCAGCCAGCGCAGCCAGTTCACCCGACGCTGCGGCCGCCACTGATTCCGCCGACGCAGCCGCGGCGGATCCGCCACAGGAAGACGCGGCGGCAACGCAGTCGCCGGAGACTCAGTAGCAAGCCGGTCCTCAGGCGACTTCGCGAAGACCACGCGGACGGCGCCGGACCACGGACATTCAGGAGAATTCTGATGCAACGTCGAGACTTCCTTGCCGCGACAACAACGGGCGCGGCGGCTTTGGTCGGATGTGGCCGCGAAACGGCCTTCGCCGGCGGTGAAGGTCAGGACTCGCTGCTGAACGTGATCTGGGACAAGGCTCCCTGCCGCTATTGCGGAACCGGCTGCGGCGTGGAAGTCGCTGTCCGGGAAAACCGCATTGTGGCCGTGCGCGGCGACGAAAACAGCCCCGTCAACAACGGTCTGCTGTGTGCCAAGGGCTACAACCTGCCGCAGATGCTGTATGGCGAAGACCGCCTGCTGCATCCCCAGCGCCGCGATAAGAACGGTACACTGACTCAGATCAGCTGGGATGAAGCTCTGGACCTGATCGCGTCAAAGTACCAGGAAGCGCTGCAGGATTCCGGTCCGGAATCCGTGGCCATTTACGGTTCCGGACAATGGACCATCTTCGACGGCTACGCGGCCAACAAATGGATCAAGGGCGGCATGCGCAGCAACAACATTGATCCCAATGCGCGGCTGTGCATGGCCAGCGCCGTCATGGGTTTCATGACGCAGTTCCAGAGTGACGAACCGATGGGCTGCTACGACGATTTTGACATCGCCGACGATTTCATCATGTGGGGCAACAACATGGCGGAAACGCATCCCGTGTTGTTCAGCCGCATTCTGGAAAACAAGCGCCGCAATCCGAGTGTCCGCATCATTGATATGGGAACACGATGGACTCCCACCAGCGACTTCGCGGACACGTTCATTCAGTTCCGACCCGGCACGGACCTCGCTCTCGCGAACGGCATCCTGCACCTGCTGCTGAAGGAGGACCGGATTGACCACGCTTTCATCCGCGAAAACGTCGTCTTTCGGCGCGGAATCGAAGACGCGGAGCAGATCGGCTACGGCTGCTACGGCGATCAGGCGAACGCGTATACATTCAAAGACGAAGCAAAGGAAAGCAGCCTTGATGAACTTCGCGAATTCGTCGCGGAATATACTCCCGAACATGTTAGTGAAATCACAGGTGTGTCTCCCGGACAGATTCGTTCTCTGGCAGCCGTCTACGGAAACCCGAATCGCGGCACGGTCAGCCTGTGGTGCATGGGCGTCAATCAGCATGTGCGCGGGACGTGGATGAACAACCTGATCAACGACCTGCATCTGATCACGGGCAAGATCAGTCGGCCAGGCAGCAATCCGCTGAGTCTGACCGGCCAGCCATCGGCCTGCGGAACGGCTCGCGAAGTCGGCACATTGTCAAACCGGCTGCCTTCAGACATGGTGGTCAACAATCCCGAACATCGCCGCATCACGGAGGAACTCTGGGGACTGGAAGCCGGCACGATCAACGAAAAGCCGGGACTGCACACCGTCGACATGTTTCGAGCCCTGCAGCGCGGCGACGTGAAAGTCATGTGGATTCAGACAACGAATCCCTGGGTCACACTGCCCAATCTGCATCGCTTCGAACGCAAACCGGGCGATGGAAGGTTCATCATCGTCAGCGATATCTATCCCACACCGACAACAGAAGTCGCCGACCTGATATTGCCGTCGGCCGGCTGGGTCGAGCGTGAGGGGATGTTTGGCAATACTGAACGCCGCACGCAGCACTGGCGAAAAATGGTCGATCCGCCCGGCGAAGCCAAAGAAGACGCGTGGCAGTATATGCAGGTCGCCAAACGGATGGATATGGGGCATTTGTTTCCCTATGCCGACGACGACGACTGGCATGAAAAGATGTACGAGGAATATCGTCGGTTTACGCTGGGAACAGGCAAGGACCTGGCGGACTACGATCAGCTTCTGAAGACTCGCGGTCAGCGCTGGCCCGTTGTGGACGGCCGGGAGACTCTGTACCGCTACGCCGCCGGACATGACCCGTATGTCAAAAAAGCCAGGGGAGTCCACTTCTACAAAGCCAAAGGATTCGGCGAAAAGGCGGCCGTCTGGCTGCGTCCCTATCAGCCGCCGGCGGAAGTGCCGGACGACGAATATCCGTTCTGGCTGTGTACCGGCCGCGTTCTGGAACACTGGCACACCGGTTCCATGACGCGGCGAGTCAAATCGCTGCACCAGGCGATTCCTCAGGCCTATGTGGAACTCAACCGAGCGGACGCGCTGGTGATGGGAATTCAAAACGGCGACACGGTTAGCGTGAAAAGCCGCCGCGGGCAGGTACAGATGAAGGCACTGGTCGACGGACGAGGCAAGCCGCCGCGCGGCAGCGTTTTTGTGCCGTTCTTTGACGAATCGCGGCTGGTCAACCAACTGACCCTGGACGCAATGGACAACATCAGCAAGGAACCGGACTTCAAAAAGTGTGCCGTGCGGATTGAAAGGGTGTGACATGAGCCGCGCACTGAGCGCCACAGGAATGGTGGTGATCGTCCTGCTGCTGTCCGGCTGCGGTGACGATTCCGGAACGGCCGCGATCCCCAAACTGACGGCCACCGAAGTTCGTTCCGATCGCCGGGCCTACGACGGCGCTCCGCCCGTGATTCCCCACGAACCGCTGGGAGCCAAATGTTCCACATGCCACACTACCGTCGGCATGGCTGTTCCCAATCTGGGATTCGCGCCCGCCAATCCGCATACGCTGACGTCAGTTGCCGGCCGAACGCAGAACTGTCGCCAGTGCCACGTGTTTAAGACCTCCGACGGGGAATTCGATTCGAATACCTTCGTCGGAATTCAGCAGCGCGTGGAAAAAGGCGAACGAGCCTATCCGGGTGCTCCTCCTGTGATTCCGCATTCCGAACTGATGCGGGAGAATTGTGCCGCGTGCCATTCCGGTCCGTCCGCTCGTCCGGAAATCAAATGCAGTCACACCGAACGCGTGAACTGCCGCCAATGCCACCTCTTCCGCGCGATCGGCGACACGTAGGCAGGTGTCTATTGCAGCGTGAAATATGGAGTGGCGTGAAATGGGCGGGGTGTGTAGGCAGCAGTGACGGAAGAATCCGTGCCACAACAAAGTGATCCCGAACCAGGACGCGCCGGCGGCAGGATTCCGGAGGAACCGGCTTCGCTGAAGGACGAAATTGCCCGGCTGCGGGAAGAACTCGCGGCATCGACGATTGAGAATCCCAGGCTGCGGACGGAAGTCGAAACGCTGCGACGATGGATAGCCGAATTCGAAGGCAGCGCAGGCAGGTATCCCGGCAACGCAGCTTGAACAGTCGTACTCTGCCGACGCGGAAGTCCTGCGTCGGACTGGCGGCAAGTCCGGCAGGTCGATGACTATCCGCACGTCGATGACGGGCCGTACGAAGCAGTCGAAACCGGCGGGCCGCAAGCTGACGGGTGAGAAGCTCGATAGCGCGCAGGCCGCGGAAGTGTGCCTTCCCGAAGGCTTCGCTCTTGCTGACTGTTGTCACGTCCGCGACCGTGTTGTCTGGCGGATCATCGACGGCAAGGCGGTCCTCGTGGCTTATGAAATCGGGCACGGACCCGGCGGCCAGAAACCCGTCATCGACGGCGTGCTGCCGCGTTCGGAATTCGGCTTTTCCGAAGACGGTCGCCTGGGGAACGCCGGTCGTCGGGCTCTCATCGCTGCGCTGTTCGACGAACTTTCGGAAGCGTGCCTTGTTCGCTGCGACTTCACGTACCAGGATTTCATCTGAGCAGCGTGATCGAAGATGTCAGCCGATGGCTGCGAACGGGGAAAGCCGGTTCTCGGCATTGCTCGCCGGGTTCGGCGTGGATCCGCCAACAGACTCCCGCCTCGACAAACTCGTCCCGCTCCCGAGATCTTCCCAGCCGCCACGCTGAAACGTTCCGGTGCGCTGCAATGGACAGCTCGGAAACCTGATCGGGCGGCATGTTGTAGTACGCCGCCAGCTTGCGAACTTCACGCAGGTAACCCTGCTGAGTTCGTTCCGCCATCCCCCGCAACTGCAGATCCTGCAACATCCGCTCGCGCAGTGTCGGCGGCCGGCTGCGTTCGCGGTTGCTGCCGCGGCGGCTGCGGTTGCGTTCGTCGTTGCTGCGTTCGTCGTTGTGAGCGGGTGTCTCGTGATCGTGCGACATGAGCGTGTCTCCCTGGTGAGTGAGCCGGGCCGGCCGAAATGACCAGCCACCAGAAAGCCATCGCACACAAATCCCTTCCGATCTCAAGTCACTCCTCGTACAATCCACCCGCCGCAAAGCGGCTCACTTGAACAAGAAAATGCACCCGAGTTGCCGATCGGGCGTTTCCTGAAGTCGAAGTCACTTGGCGGCAACCTGGTGATTTTGGTCGTTGTCCGGGAATGCATCCGAATGCGTCAACTCGTTTTCACGTTGATTTCGTGTGTAGCTTGCCTGGGTTGTTCCGAGCCTCGTGCAGAAAACGAGCATCTGTCGGCACCACACGAGTCAGGAGTACCTTCAATGGATATTTCACAAATTGAACAGTCGCTTGGCTATGAGTTGCCAGCATCCTACCGGGACTTCTTGATACGGCTTGTGCCGCTCATAGAACAGATTCCTGATCCGTACGACGATGGCCACCTGCTGTACAGCGACCCGCACGATGTGATTCACGCGAACAAGAACACTCCGGCATCGCAATTGGAATTGCCGGACGATCCGAAGTTTATTGAAAAGATCATTCTTGTTGCTGACAACGAAGGCGGCGATTGGTGGTTCATATTTCGCAATGGTCATCCACAAGGGATTTGGATGTATGATCATGAGACACAACAAACCACGCTGCAGTATTCCTCATTTGAGGATTACTATGAGAAAGAAAAAGCGGGAGCAGAAGCTGAGAGCGAGTGGTGACCGCATAACAATGCAATCCACGCCGACTTGGCGGCGGTGCCGAATTCACTTTACAAAGTCACTCGGCGGGGTGGCACTGACGAGAGGTTACATTGTGTGCCAGTGACTGCGCCAGTGACTCAGCGGGGACGATCGAGTGCTTCGCCTGGCGGTGTCTGGTCATGTGTCGGGCGTGATTCGAGGAATGCCGATTTGCGACGGATGACCGAGTCAACCGGTTTGACCGTGGCGGAATTCGACACGGCACAGGCCGTCCACGTTGACGCACACTGGCACAGCCAGTGCCACACGGGCGGCGATGATTGCGGACTGACGTCAAGCAGCTCGCCGGTGCGGGCCGATCGCGCGTGTGATCGGCGGGCGGCGACGTGAAAGTGACATGGTCTGGATCCGATGAGACCGGCGTGGTTGATGGGACCGCCCGGCCGGCTCGTCACGCGGAACGTGACGGCTGCTGGAACGTGATGGCTACCGAATGCGACCGCGGACTGACGACAGGTTGCATTGTGTGCCACTGGTTCTGCCAGTGAATCAGCGAGTCGCTTTCTCGGCGTTCGGATGCTTATCGGTGTTCGGATGCTTGTTGGCGTTCGTCGGTGGCGATTGCGGACTGACGTCGCGGTCGCCGTTGCGTGATGATGGTGCGATTGATCGGCGGGCGGGCTTGCGCGGACACTGGGTTCCCGCCTGCGCGGGAATGACGGAGTTCTGGGTCCGATGGGACCGGCGTGGTTGTCGGGAGACCGCCCGGCCGGCTCGTCACGCGGAACGTGACGGCTACTGGAACGTGACGGCTACCGAATGCGACGCGAGTTCGCTTTCGCGTCCGAACGACCTCTCGCCGTTCGGCCGGTTTCCTGGCGGTCGGCGGTGCGGATTGCGGACTGACGTCGCGCGGCTCGCCGGTGTGAAAAGTTGGGCCGTGTGGTGAGTGGGCAGCACGACGTGAGGTCGTGGCATCCTTGCATCCTCGCGCGGAGCCCTCACGGCTGCGGGCTAGACGATGGTGAAAACCACGGCGTCGCTCCAGATACCGGTCACATTGTCCAGCGAACTGATCGCCTTCACCCAGACTCGATAGTTCCCCAACGCCAGTGGCGCGGCGGGAGTAAAGCTGGTTTCCGTCAGACTGTTTTCACGCAACGCCTGTCCTTCACCGAGGCGTTCAACGTACAGTTCATATCGGACTGCCCCCGTGACGGTTTGCCACGAGAACGCCGGGGTTGTGTCAGTCGTCGAGCCGAAGGGAGTCAACACGGTGGTGCGTCCGACGATGTTCATCACCACCGGCAGACTCCACAGGCCGGGAGTTCCCGACGGGGCGACACCGCGGATCCACCATCGAATCGGACCGGGCGCAAGGTCGGTGGAAGGAGTCCATGTTGTTCCCGTCAATCCGCTTTGACGGATATCTCCGGAAGATGATCGCACGAAGATCTCATAACTGCCGACACCGGCGGTGGCCGTCCATTCAAACACAGGGCGCTGTTCAAAGGTCGGGTTGGCGGGGTTCAGCGGTTGCGGCCCCAGTGAGTACTCGACCAGTTCCGACCATGCGGCAGGTCGACCAAGTGCGTCGATGCCTCGAATCCAGATGTGGTATCTGCCAAATTCCAGATCCTGATCGGGAGTCAACGACGTTCCCGTAACGTCTGTGTTTCGCAGAACCTGAGATTCTCCAGTCGTCACATTGTTGACCCACATATCATACCGCACGGCTCCCGGCAGTTCGGACCAGCTAATCGTCGGCCGCGGATCAGTTCCGTGTATTGGAAGGACGTTCAGCTCTGCCCGCGTGTTGACGTGCAAGTCGGCCGGTGCACTCCATGGTGAATGTCCGCCGCCCGCCAGATTCGCCCGTGCCCAGATTCGATACAGGCCGATCGGTAACGAAGTTGACGGCGTAAACGTGGTGGTCGTCACTGTCTGGTGAATGACGGGCGATTGCCCGGTGGACAGGTTGCTGTACCAGAGTTCGTAACTGACGGCGTCACGAACCTATGCGACGCGGATCGGCAGCCTGGCGATCTCAAACCCGCGGTTCACCTGCGGAGCGACACCGGGAACTCCGGGCAGGAGAGTGACGGAATAGTCTTCGACTTCACCGTCGGAGAAGAAACCCGTCGGCCTGGCGTCCCTGAACTCCGGGGTCCGCCGGATGAATCGCGACGTCAGCCGGAACCTCGCAGTTGTCTCACCGGCCAGTGCTGTCGCGGCGGAAACAGTGACCGTCAGGCTGTTCGTGCCTGGGGCGACCTGCCGATTGTCGAAAATCATCTCGCTGGGTTCAAAGATCAGGTTGTGGTTGAGATCAATCCAGGCGTGGAGATAGCCGGCGTCGGATGCTGTCACTTCGAACAGGTTCCGCTGACCAGGCACGATCCCGACCGGAAACACAACACCGTCGTCGGCTCCATCGGCATCATCACCGAGAGAATTGCTGTCGGGCTGACCGTCTGGTTCGGCGTCGACGCCGCTTCCCAGTACGGCGGCTGCAGAGTCAATGGCGTGACGCGGACCATCGGCGCTGGCGGTCACACCGTAAGCGGCCAGCGCGTCACCGTAGTCAAATGCGGCGGGCACATTCGGATACCAGCGCAGGTGAGGCAGAAAGAACTCAGATTCCGTCAGAAGCTCCGGAAATCCGTCGCCGTTCAGATCCGCCAGATCCACGACCGCCGCGCCTCGGATCTCATCGATGAACTCGACAGAAAAGCTTCCGGCTCCGTTATTTCGAAACAACCAGGGAGGCAGGTTTCCAAAGCCATTGTTGACCAGGTCCAGATCACCGTCACCGTCTATGTCTGCAGCCTCGATGGACCCGACAGTCGTGGAATTACGGTAGTCGATCGTTTCAATCAGACGCTCGGTGAATTGCTGTGCCCCGTCGTTCTCATACCAGACCAGCGCGGTACCGTACTTCGCCGACCCGCCGGCAATGTCCATGTCGCCATCGCCGTCGAAATCGGCGGCCACCGCACTTGCCGCGCGACTTGCAGCGTTGTCGATCATTCTGCTTGTGAAGTTGCCGGATCCGTCGTTCTCCAGCCATTCGATCGTGTTGAATTCACCGGCCGTCCGCAGCAGATCCTCGTCACCATCTCCATCGAGATCCATTGCCGAGATGCTCTGCCGGACGAAGAAGTCGGTGTCGCTCGGCAGCCCGGCGATGATCGTGTGACTCGTAAACGTCAATGACCCGTCGTTTTCGAACCAAACCAGACGCGGTTCCGTTCCGGCCGCGACGATATCCAAATCGCCATCGCCATCCACGTCGGTCGCGATGACGTCGACGGGAGTTCGAATCGCCGTGCTGACGATCAACTCAGAGAACACCTGCTGTCCATCGTTGATATGCAGAGCAAGCTGATTGTCGGCTCCGGCCGCGGTCAGCACATCGATGTCACCATCAGCGTCGATGTCGATGGCAAAAACGCGGCTGACATTTCCAGCACGTTCACTGACGTTGTGCGTGCCGACGAACTGCCCGCCGTCATTTTCGTACCATACGACGGTGTTTTCACCGGACAGCGCGACGATGACATCCGTGTCCCCGTCGGAATCGACGTCCGCACTCGCAAGATCGGCCGTCGCAGGCGGTCGCTGCACGTGCCGCAGTGCGGAAAACTGCTGTCCCCCCAGATTGCGATACCAGGCAAAGCTTTCGTTCGTCAACCGAGGTCTTAGTTGTGTCGAGGCACCGACAAGATCCATCAGGCCGTCTCCGTCGATGTCAGCCGCCAGCGCGTGCGACATTCCGGTGTGGGCAGTTGTCACCGGAACGGTTAAGAAATTCAGGCTGCCGTCATTGACCAGCAGCGTGATCCCCTGGCTGCCGTTTGAGGTCGCGATGATGTCCATATCCCCGTCACCGTCAAAATCCACCGCGCGAAGCAAACCCACGAGATCAAGACCGGTGCTGATTGTGCGCGGTGTGAATGTTGCCTGGCCGTCGTTCTCATACCACGTCAGAACACTGCCGCTGTCAGTGACAACAACCACATCGATGTCACCGTCAGAATCAAGGTCAGACGCTGTCGCACCGACAATGTTCGATGCCGCGACAATGATGGTTCGCCGCGAAAACTGCTGATTGCCATTGTTCTGAAACAGCGTGACGAAATTGCTGTTGTAGGAAATGGCCAGAACATCGCTGTCCATATCGCCATCCACGTCGCCTCCGAACAGAGGAGACTCGATGCCGCTCGCACCGGAGATTTCGTGCGCGGTAAACGACTGCATGCCGTCGTTTTCAAACCACGCTGGTCGGCCACCGGAACCGGCATCGGTCAGGAGATCCAGGTCGCCGTCTGCATCAAAGTCCAGCGCCATGACAGTGCTCGGCAGAACACTGGTGACTGTGATGACATGCGTCGTGAACTGTTGCTGGCCATCGTTCTCATGCCACGCCAGGCGTCCGTTACCTGATGCCGTGCTGATCACATCGAAGTCACCATCCGCATCCAGATCGACGATAAACACGTCGGAGGCACTCATCACGTTGTCGCTGATGACGTGCGACGCAAACCGTTCGCCATCCAGATTCTCATGCCACAGCACCAGGTCATCGAGACTCGAGCTGGTGACCAGATCCGTATCGCCGTCACCGTCCATGTCCGCCGACTGCAGCGCGGTGATGCTCGACCCGCCGCGCAGGATGTTGACACCTCCAAAGTGCCGGCTCCCTGCGGCCAGTCCCGCCACGTTGATGCTGTAGTCTTCGACCTCACCGTCCGGAGCAGAGCCGCCGGGCTGCAGATTGCCAGCCGTACTGAGTCGGAAGCGGGCGACCAGTTGACCACCGACTGCCCCGGACGGAACATCGAACGACAGCACATTGTCTCCTTCGACAACAGAAACACTGTCGAATACCTGTTCCACAGCCGCGTTCCATTGACCGTCGCGGTTGAAGTCGATCCACGCGTCCAGCTTCGCGCCGCCAGCAGCGTTCTGCACGTTGACGGTCACGCTCGCGTCGTATTGCCCGACATGCAGCTCACTGAACGTCACACCATCGTCGCTGCCGTCAGCATCGGCTGCATTCGAATGCATGCCATCGGCTTCTGTGTCGCGAGAAGCACCGAGCATCGGCCCGATCGCTTCGTGTCGAGCACCCTGTTCCGCCAGAATCACCGCAAACGGTTCCGGAGCGTCTCCGAAATCGGCGGCCAGCAGGGTGCGATATTCCAGCAACTCT
Organism: Planctomycetaceae bacterium; assembly: GCA_041398785.1. NCBI lineage: Bacteria > Pseudomonadati > Planctomycetota > Planctomycetia > Planctomycetales > Planctomycetaceae > Planctomycetaceae bacterium. The sequence continues at coordinate 226,654 of JAWKUA010000007.1, forward strand.
GAAGGAGCCGCCGTCGCCGATGCTCTGTGCCGCCGACGTGAACGACGACTGTTCCCAACGTTACGCAGAAACTCAACAACTGAAGTCAGGTTCATAAAGTGTCTTTTGAGGAAAATGGGGGAACCGTTCACCAGGCGAACGTGGCGAAACGTCAGCACAATGAAGAACCCGTCTGGAACCATGACGCCGACCGGTCGCCTAAATCGGGGTTTTCGGTCGGGAATCAGTTATGCCGACCGTGGGGCCGTTTCCCGGCACAGGATAACCGGCACCCCGGCCGCTCTAAATACAAGATTGGCAATTCCCCGAAGGGCAAATTGAAAGCAGCGTACATCAGGGGGGTGCGTGACCATTGTAAAGTCTCTGCTCGACCATCGTACGGCGCGTGTCCACTTTCAGCCGGGACGTTGATACTGACCGTCAGGCACCTCCCGCCGCGCCGTCACTGCGGACTGACGTCAAGCAGCTCGCCGGTGCGGGCCGATCGCGCGTGTGATCGGCGGGCGGCGCGACGTGAAAGTGACATGGTCTGGATCCGATGAGACCGGCGTGGTTGATGGGAGACCGCCCGGCCGGCTCGTCACGCGGAACGTGACGGCTGCTGGGACGTGACGGCTACCGAATGCGACGTGAGTTCGCTTTCGCCGTATTCGACGGACACCCGTTACTTCGCGAGCCAGGAGGTCAGGTTGACCATGTCGTCTTCGCTCAGGATGGTGTTGAAGTTGGCGGGCATCAGGGACAGGTTGCTGTCGATTCGTTCGTCGACCTGATCGATGCCAACTGTCACCGCTTTTCCTTCAACGTCAATGATCGTCAGTTGGCGGCCGTCCTGCGACGGTTTCACGATTCCTGCCAGGGTGCGACCGTCGGTCAGAACGATCACGGACGTCCGGAACGCGACATCGACGTTGGTGTTTGGCGTCAGCAGATCTTCCAGCAGCCGGGCGGCTCCGCGAGTGGCGATGCCGTCCAGTTGCGGGCCGGCGACGCCTCCTTCGTTAGCCTGCTTGTGGCAAACCGAACAGTGCTTTTTGAACAGTGCCTGTCCGGCTTCCGAATCGCCTTCACCCAGCCGCAGCCGCGTGACGATACGGTCGGCAATCTGCTGAGTGTCGGCGGACGCGGGAGGCAGTTTTTCGCGCAGCGCGGTGACTCGTTCAGCAATCTCGGGACTCAGCGCGTTCATCTGCTGAGCCAGACGGTCGTCGCGGAGAACTTCCGCGGACGGGACGCCGGATTCAATCAACACGACCAGCATTTCGGCCGTGTGTTTTTTTGACGCCAGAGACCTTACCAAGTGCTGCCGCAACTGCTGATTGATTTCCGAAAAAGCGTACTTCAGAAAATCCGCTTCCGGCAGGCTGTTTAGCTTTTCGTTCGAGCCGCTGGCGTATTCGGAAATCAGCCGGTCGACGGATCGGGGCAGGCTTCCGAAACGAAGCAGATCCGCGGCGTCCAGAGAATAGCTTCGGTTGTGATGTTGCAGCAGAGCCTTTGCGGCCAGTGCCCGGACGTCGCCATCGATCGAAATTGATTCCGTGATATCGCCCAGCATCGCAACATGAGTTTCCGACAGAGTGACTCCGGACTGCTGCTGATCCAGCAGAATGCGAACCGCCGATTGAAGCCGGCGCGAGAACGCTCCCTGGTCGAATTCGTCGGTGTTGACAACGCGCGGCGAAATGTGGCTGACCGCCAGCCACGCGTAGGCTCCCAGATCGAGTCCGTCAATGACTTCCAGATACCCGACTCGCCCTGCGTGGCCGGCCAGCGGGATTTCGATTTCTGTGGCAATGTCACTGCGAGGCGGCAGTACCGAAGCCAGCTCGGCTCCGGATTCCAGGTCTCGCAAAACGACGCGATTGCCGGGTTCGGGAGCCTTGTCGGGCGGTCCCAGATGTCCGCACAGATACATTTTCAGCGAGAACGGCACGACGAAAGCCTTCGATCTCAGCACGCCCGTGGGCCGCTCACCGCTCGGCAGACTGCTGATGAAAATGGATTTCTGTTCCGATCCCGGCCGCTGGCGCTGTTCGAAGTTCCAGGCAACAGGAGTCTTGTTGTCGAACGCATACTGCCCCCACTGCACTTCGTTCGGATTTGCGCCGGACAGGATGTTGTCGGCAAGCTGGTTGCTCCATTCACGAAATTCCGCGGGCACTTCTGTCTGTCGACTCTGGAACCCGTCGGCCAGCGATTTCCACAGCGTCGTCTGCAGGTCCTGTTCGCTGGCCGGAAGTTCACGGGCGATGGCGATCAACTGCGGAATGGATTCGTCCGCCGCGAAGCCTGCCGCGTGTTGCAGAATGGTCGGCTTGTCCGCATCGCTGACGTGTCCGCTGTGCAGAGCGGACAGCGCCAGAGTTCCGGCCGCAGGCGTTTTCAGTCCCGGCAGCACACTGACCACAAGCTGCACCGCCGACGCGGGCTGTTCTTCGCCGGTGAACCATGCCGCATTGCCATTGTCACGAAGCTGATTGCGAAGCGCGATGCGCAGGCCCTGGCGCAGAAAGACGTCATCCGCCGGACACGTTGCCAGCGCGTTGATCACAGCCTTCAGCAACAGGACGCTCGGATGTTGTCCGGCGGCATCAGCGGCCGCTCTTCGAACCAGCGCGTCTTCGTCGTCCAGACCTCGCTTGATCAGCGCGAAGATGCGGTCATCGGCGGCGGTCTCACTGCAGACACGCATGACATGAATTCGACTTCGCTGCGAACCGGACTGATACGCGGTTTCCAGCAGTTCCGCGTTTGCCGCGCCAAGACGCGAAAGAGTCCACAGCAACTGCGGCACCGCTGTGTGGTCGGCTCCGGGCAGCACTGCTGAGAGCGCCTGCTTCAGTTGGGGAACCGCCGGAGTTCCGATCCGCTCGACCAGTTGATCGGCGGCCTGTTGCCGGATGGAGTTACTGCGGTGCGACAGCATTGCGATCAACTGAGACAGGTCTGCCGCTGCCGGCTGTTGCGTAAGTGCCCGTGCCGCGGGACTGTTGTCGGTCGTGCCCGTCCAGGCAATGCGCCAGATGCGGCCGCGATCGCGATCGCGTCCCGGATGATCCAGCGGAACTTCATAGTGGCCAATGATCTTGTTGTAGAAGTCCGCCACGTACATGGCTCCGTCCGGTCCGATCTGAATGTCGACGGGGCGAAACCAGGGATCCGCCGCGATCAGAAAATCGGGTTCCTCATTCATGCGTACCGACGAACCGTTGCGGACGATGGTGTTCCGGTGGACGCGACAGGTCATGACGTTCCCCAGAAACATGTTGTCCCGGTATTCTTCCGGAAACACGGTGTGCTGATACTGACACAGGCCGTCGATCGCCGTTGATCCGTGCAGGTGGTCCATCACTGCGGGAACAAAACCAAGTCCGTCGTGAGGGCGGCCGAAGCTTTCATAGCAGCCGTCGCGAATCACCAGCGTCACCGGTTTGGTGTGGCAGTCGGACGTGAAGACGTCGCCGTTGGCGTCGATCGTCATGCCGAACGGATTGACCTGGCCGTAGCCGAAATGTTCGATGCGGGAACCGTCCGGACGAAAGCGATACACGTTGCCGCTGATCATGGTGACGGCGTGGCCGTCCGTTCCGGCTACCGTCGACTGATTGTTGAATCCGTGGCAGGCATAGATCCATCCGTCGAATCCGCGGCGGAAGGCATTGTTCATGCCGTGAGTATCGCGCGTCGTGTCGAACGGCCCGTACAGCTTCTTTCGCGTGTCGGCCTTTCCGTCGCCGTCGGTGTCTCTGAGAAACAGAATGTCGGGGATGCTGAACACGATGGCTCCGTCGCCGTACGGCAGCACGCCGATTGGGATATTCAGGTCATCCGCAAACACGGTGACCTTGTCCGCGAAGCCGTCGCCGGTGGTATCTTCCAGAATGCGAATCGAGTCATGCCCTTCACCGGCTTTTGCGGGGAACGGATAGTGAGTGGACATGGTCACCCACAGGCGCCCGGCCGCGTCGAAGGCCATGTTCAGCGGTTTCTGAATCTGCGGTTCCGAAGCAAACAGGCTGACGGAAAACCCTTCCGGAACGGTCAGAGTTTTCAGTTCGTCAGCGGGAGTCAGCGCGTCCGTGGGACGAATCGTCGACTGAAAAACATCGTCCTGGCCGTCAGCCGTCGCGGGACCGGTGACGACGAATACAAGCAGCGTCAAGAAAGTGGCAGCGGATTTCATAGATGGCGTGCGACGTGAGGAGGGATCTGCGAAGCGTGATCCTTCGCGGCAGGCGCGAGGGAAACGAGTGGCGAGTTTACCAGAATTCACCGCTCAGCACGCTGCAATCGCACTGCGACCCGGCGTTTTGGATCGAACCGGCAGCGATCGCGACATTCGCGAATTGTGCCAGACGCACCGAACAAAAAAACGGCCCGCGTCTGGAGGAGGACGCGGGCCGCACGAACCTGCTCGTGTGCTACGGCAGGGGAATTGGTTCAGACATCATTCATGTAGGCGATGTCTGCTTAGTCGCGAACAATCTCGCGAGCTTCGGGAGGAAGCGGAACAGCATCTTCGTCGACATTCGCGGAATCCGTCACCAGTTCCGCGTTCAGTGCCGGTGATGACTGCGACAGGCGTGTGGAGCGACGATCCAGGATGATTCGAGCCGCTTCACGCACTTCCGGCTGGCTGAGACGCCGCAGGTCGCCCAGTTGAGTCAGCGGTTCGATCAGCGAAGACACGCGCACAATCGTCGATTCCATCATGGCGATTTCCACCAGCGTTCGACGCAGACCTTCCAGCGACTGAATGTGATTGTCCACCTCGTGTTCGAAGTCGTCCAGGATTTCAAGATTCTGAACAGCGGCAGCCACGCGGGTCGTCTGCTGTCCGAGCGTATCCTGAAGCTGAATCAGTCCGTGCAGATTCTGGCGGGCCGCATCCAGTCGCAGGCTTTCGCCGTTGAGCGTTTCGTTCATGGCGACCAGCGTACGAACGTTTTCCTGAGCGTCCTGAATGTCAGCGGCGGCCGCCATCACGGAATTCTTCAGCCCGATGAATTCGTCGAACTGTTGTGACGCCATCGTCAGGCTGTTTGATTCCGCAGCGACCCGCTGTGTGAACTGCTCAAGCTGAGCCAGACTGCCGGACACTCGTTCGGCGTTTTCGGAAGCCGCGATGACGCTGTTCTGCAGAGCAACAAATTCGTCAAACTTCGAAGCCGCAATCTTCAGATCGTCTGATTCGCGGATGACTCGCTGTGTCAGTTCCGCCATTTCGCTGATGCCTTCGCTGGCCTGTTCGTAGCCGCTGGACGCCGCGATCAGACGGTTCTGCAGCGCTTCAATTCCGGCCAGCGAATTCTGAGCGATCTCAATCTGATCGTTGTTGCTGATCAAGCTGCTGCGCAGGTCTTCCAGGCGAGCGATCTGTTCGAAGGCACCGTCCGTCTGCTGACGATTGGCGATAATCCGATTCTGAACGGCAGCCATGCGATCCAGAGCCGACAGTGCGACCGTGGCGGCTTCCGCTTCGTTTTGAATGCGGTTCCGCAGCGTCTCCATCCTGGCCAGTGAAGCGTCGACACGTGTCAGGCGCTGCGACTGGTCTTCCAGGCTGGTCAGCAGGGCGTTTGTCTTCCAAACCGTGTCGCGGCTGCCAACCAGCTTCTTCATATTGTTTTCAGACAGGTCCAGCCGCGTCTGAATTCCATCCAGTCGACCCTTCAGCGGACCAACCATCATCAACTGCATTCCAAAGAATACGATCGCCAGCGACATCAGCATCGAAGCCCACATGAAGTTGCGGTAGCTTCGTATCTGGTTGGCCGTGGATCGTCGAATCGTTGTTGAAGTGCTCAAGTGAATTCCTCCTAATGGTTTGCATCGCACAGATTGGCAGGTTTTTCTTGTCAGAAGCATCACTGTTCGTTTCCCGCAGCCTGCAAAATCTGCCGGCATGCCGAGAACGACGTGGATTCACTGACATGTATCGCCATGCGGAAACGCTGCGAATTGCCCAAACGGAAACGTCCGGCACATATTGCCGAAACTCAGCCGGCGGCGATCGGGATAGTCCAGCCGTGCTGGTTTGTGGCAGATTTGGCGAGTGCGCAGGACGACGCGTGCTCAGGTTCCAAAACGTCCGGCGAAATCCGAAGGTTCGATTCAAGTCGCGGCCGGTCTGAGAAACCGGCGGCACCACTTCCGGCGCTCAATCCGGGGCGACGACTGTTCAGAGGCACGCGGCGCGGAAAGCGTCAGAATGAAGCCGGTAACGTAACCGACCGACGCGAACGGGACGGTCGGTCACCGCGATCATGGCCAAGGCCGGAAGTTCCCCGGAGAGCGGTTCTTATACCGCGAGCGGGGCAGTATGAGACATTCGGGCTCGCGGGAGTAAGAAGCGCGAAAAGTACCGGCGTCCGCCGCGGCCAGTATAAACGGGTCACGCCTATGAGGAATGTGGTTCAGTTTTCTGCCCTTCCGGGGAATGGGGTGTTGCGGAAGGATCGGTCGATGAAGGCTTGCTGATGTTTGCCGACGTTCCTGCGGAGACTTCGATCGGATCTGACGTTGCGATCCGACAACCGTGCGTTTCCGATTGTTGATGTCCGGAGGACAGGCACAACGTCAGCCGGAGCCGCCAGGCTCCGGAAGCTGTTGCCTCCGCGTCCGCAGGCCTGAAGGGCCGACACATCCGCTGCGGCTAAAGCTGTATCGCCCCTCCGGGGCTTTGGACAGGTATTCGGCATCTGACCGGTGGCTCACGCCACCGGCAGAGGCTGTGTCGGCCCGCCGGGCCTGAAACGCTGTTCAAGCAACAACCCCATTCTCCGGATGAGCCCATTTTTCTCCGAGGGCGTCGCGCAATGTCCTCTTGCCAGCGACGGGGAAGAGGGAGAACTTTCTGCGTGCAGCGGAAAAATCGCGGAGAGCGAACGCGCGTCCGACGCCCTGCGACAACAGAGCGCCGCGCACCGCCCTCACCTCTCTCGGCGCAGTGTCCGGGAGAGGTCGCACCAGCGAAGCGATGCGAGGAAGAAGGTCGACCTCGCATCCAACGCCCCAAACAAACAAGGCGGTCTACGCGCGGATGTGCTCGGCCCGCCGAACTTGCTTTGCTCGTTCGACCCCTCACCGGGAGGCTTCGGTCGGGAGCGATGCGGAACTTCCTATTTCAGCGGAGCGCCGGGAAGACTGTGCCGTGAGCGCTGCCGCGGTGTCAGGCGGATTCTGGGGCGCGGCTGGCGCTAACTTGTCGTCCGACAAGCAGAGCCATCAGAGCCACGTGCAATCCTGCCCACGAAAGGCGATTTCCGATGCTGTCACGGGCGCTGGGAACGACCATGTCTGTCGCCTCACCCGGAAATATCAGAGATCCGGCGGTCGGATACAGCAGCACGGCAATCAGGACACCGGCAATGGCGACTCCGGTGACAGGCACCACGTGTTTTTTTCCGGAAACGGAGAACAGCCCCGCGGCCAGAGCTGCGGCGACGGCGACGGCCAGCCATGCCGGCAGTTGAAGCGCCATCGTGTAGAGCTGTGAGGTCAACGCGCTTTGCGGCACCCAGGTAGCCATCTGCTGACGGATAAAGACGGCGGCGAGTCCGCCGATCCCGCCCAGAACCGCGCCGGACACAATTCCCACCACCACGCTCTTCACCATCACCGCCGGTGAGCGCTCAACGATGCCTTTGGCGACACCCATCAGGGCCGCGACCAGCGCGGCGACAATCGCAAAGCTGAGCGAAATGTTGCGATAATCGGATGCGACGCGGACCATGTCCGCTGCTTCAATCTGCTCAAGAGGAAACGGCCCCGCCCCCTCCATCGGCGGAACGTCCTCCGGCCACGGATATTGAATGTAGTTTTCCAGCGAATGGACGATGACACCGCTGATCAGTCCGCCCACAACTCCCAGCACTACGAACGTCAGTGTGGCGGCAAGGGAGCCGGACCCTGCAGACTTTGCCACCGTGGAACCTGCATCAACCACACTTGTATCAGCTTCGGACATTGCGCTTCTTTCGATGAATGATTTCGACGGTCTAGTTCACATGTACGTCGTTGCTCTCGTTCGCCATGCGGCGATGGCGCTGAGCGAGTTCCTGATCCGGCTTGATTGTTTCGTAGTACTCCGCCAGAGCCTCGTGAGTGGCCCGGTGCCGGGGATCGTAGATCAGCGCGGTCGCCATCCAGGCGGCTCCCTCCACGTGCATTCCCTGGTCCATCAGGATCTTTCCGGCCTCCCATCTCAGATCCGGCTGTTCCGGATTGTTGGCCAGTTCCGTGGTAATCATCGTGAGTCTGCCAAACTGCTCCGTCAGGCGTTTGGAACGTTCAAAATACTCCAGCGCCTTGTCCTTGTCACCCAGACCGGACCAGCATGTTCCCAAAGAATAGAACGCCGTGCTGTTCAGGGGGTCTGTCTGAGTGACTTCGGTCAGCAACTCGACCGCTTCGCTCAGGTCGCCGCGATCCATCAGAATCTGGCTCAGTTCCATCCGGACGTTGGAACGCTGTTCGGTGGTGAGCGGTCGCAGCAACAATGCTCGAAGTGTCTTCTCGGCGCTTTCCGGTTTCGCCAACTGGCGTTCACAGGCAGCCGTTCCCAGCAGAGCGTTAAAGTCGTCGGGTGACTGCTGCAGGCAGATCTGAAATTCCTCGTAGGCATCGCTGGCCTTGTTCTGTTCCATCAGCAGGTTGCGGGCCAGTGCCTGGCGAGCCTCCAGATGTGAGGGATTGATTTTCAGAACACTGCGGTACTCGTCGTTGGCTTCTTCCCAGCGTTCCGTCTGCTCCCAGACGGTTGCCCGCCACATCCGGGGATCTGTCGCGGAGGGACACCATTCCGTCCAGAAATCCAGACAGTGAATGGCGTCGGAAAACCGGTAGGACGACAGATATCCCTTCGCCAGCGCTTCATAGACTTCGTACGCGGCGGCATCGGACGAGTTCTTCTGCAGAAGTTGATTCAGAGCGCTGTCGTCGTAGTCGATCTTCCCGCGCTGAATCATCGCCAGTTGCCGCTGCACGCGAACCTGTTCGGCATCCCAGCCGGAGGATTCCGCGCGCTGCAGGTAGTCCATGGCGGCGTCGAAGTCACCGGTTCGGCGGCTGGCTCTGCCAAGCAGAAACAGCAATTCCGTTCGGTCGGGATTTTCCACGCCTTCCGCGGATCGCAGAGTCTGAAGAGCCTGCGCGGCGTCCGCCACACTGCCCAGCGCCATGAGTTTCCCCGCGGAGCGAATCTGCCAGGAAACATAGGCGCTGCGCCACCCAAAGACTGCCGCAACCGCCGCCAGCAGCAACACTGCCACGATCCACTTCAGCCGGAACGCCGACAGGAATCGCGCAGGAACTCGAACCATGGTGTGTTCGCCTGATGCTTTCGAGATCGGCTATTGCAGATCCAGCGTGAATTCGTTGGGTCCCTTGGCGGTGACGTCATAGGCCAGACCTGACGTTTCCGCGGTCTTGTACTTTTCCGGAATCAGAGACTGGTTCTGCTTCTTCATTGCCTTTTCCAGAGTACCGGCGATGGCCATGGCCTGCATATCTTCCGGAGTCATCGGCTTTGCGAGGTCGCCGCCGTCGCTGCCGGCACTGGCGTTGACGGATGCCTTGCAGTGACCCACCATGGCACCTTCCATCGTGCCTGTCTTGAGTTTGAACTTACCTTCCAGATCGGTGATTCCCATGGCGACCGGTCCGCCTTCGGGAACGAACGTGACCTGGGCTCCCGCAAGCGGAGCACCCTTGAAATTGACGACTCCGGACACCGGAGCGAGTTTCGGCGCATCGCCTCCGCCACAACCGGAAACGACGATCAACATTCCGAGTGCCAATGGCACCATCAACCGTGAAGACCACTGTACTTGCTTAGTCATGACTGCTGACCAACTTTCAAGGCGAGAAAAAGGGGAATGGGCAACGGCGAGATCATGCGGTGTGACTCAGTGACGCCGCATTGAAGCAAACTTACTTCCGGCGTCGCCGCTGACGTGGAGGTGAGACACGGCTAACCGACAATTCGCGGAAGGGCGTCGGTTCAGGTGACGACCCCGTCACTCTGATACGAGCCCGGGCAACAGATGAGCCTGCCGAGCCAAATGTGCGACACCGAACAAAACAACCGGATGGCGACGTCAATGACGCACGCCACCCGGTCGGTCAGAATCCAAAATTTGCCGGCAGGAAACGTGAACGATCCTGCCAGCCGTATGGCACGGCTTTGTGTGTGACCGAAGATCACGACAAAACCCGCCGGTTCAAACGATTAGAATTCGCCAACAACACCACCGTCGGCACGGCCACCAAGCTTCTGGTAGGTGCCGTGGTCGATGTTTTCACTCAGGAAGCGGACAGAACCGTCTGCCAGCAGGAACTGTGCTCCGCCGACGTGACGTGACCGGAAACCGTGAGCGATGTTCCAGTTGTTCTTGGCTTCACAGCCAGGCCACAGAATCTGCTGCGGGCTGGTGCGATTACAGGTCGTCAGGTCGTTGATCTTAACAGCGGTCGATGCATGCGTGTTGCCGTGACCGTTGTAGATCCAGAAACCACCGGTGTGGTCCGAGCAGTCCGGCAGAGTTTCACCAACGGCGATCGTGTTCGACAGACCGTCGCTGATGTCGCGGAACTTGATCGTGATTCCCAGGCGACCGAACAGACCAGACAGTTCGCTGGGATTCGCCGTGTCCACGAAGTGGATGTTGTTGTCCTGGCTCTTACCAGCAGCACGAGAGCCGAACAGAGGCTCAATGAACTGCAGGTACGGCTGACACGGGTCGCCGTTCTGCGAATTGAATCGCTGCGATCCCGGCGAACCGGTGTAGTTGCTCTGTGCATTTCCGCCGATTCGGTCATTTTCGCTCATGTCACTGGGACATCGGGCAGTCGGAATCTGATGCCATGCTGCGGCCTGACCGTCTGCCAGAATCTGCGTCTGCAGATAGCCGACGATACCACTGGTGTACTGGCTGGCGGGCTTGTTCTGGCCCCAGTCCAGTTCGTTGTACAGCGGACCCTGTTCCAGAAACGGCAGGCACCGAATCTGCCAGCCGACGTTCGATGGCTGCTGCCACGTCGGAGGGTTGTGTACCGGATTCCAGCCGCCACCGGCGATGGGAATCGTGTTGTGCACGTCATGATAGTTGTGGATCGCCAGGCCGTACTGTTTGAGATTGTTCTTACATTGCGTGCGTCGGGCGGCCTCCCGAGCCTGCTGCACGGCGGGCAGCAGCAATGCGATCAGAATTGCGATGATGGCGATAACCACCAGCAACTCGATCAGGGTGAAACCAGGACGTTTTCGACACTTGAGTAACATGTGCAACCTCCTTCGGAGAAACACAGAACGGAAAAACTTCCTCAAGCGGAAGCAGGTAAGCCAGTATTCGGGCTGGCGGCACGTGACATCTCACGTTGCCTGGCCACCCGCAATTCGTTGGTTATGGGAGGGTAAAGCTGTATTCAGCGGCAGGTGTTTCGATCTCAAGAACGATAATCTAATCGTACCGAGAAAAAAAAATCAAACGAAATGACGCAATAATGACGGATTGCGAAAAGACTTTCGGGGCACCTACCCGTAAGGATTTCTCTGACAGACAGACACTGTTTGAGTTGATCTTCGGCCGCCTAACCATGCTCGATTCGGCAGTCCCGTGAATAGCGTCCGTATCGTGCTGAGTAAGATTTCAGCCACAGATTTCACAGATGGACAAAGATTTTTCACGCAGTGTCCACGCGGCCTTGATCTGTGTGAATCTGTGAAATCTGTGGATGCCTCGCCCGATCCGGAGGTGTGGCACTGGCTGTGCCAGTGTATCTGCCCGGCGGTCACCACTGGCAAACTCACTGCCACGCAAGTCATTAGTTTCGTGCGGACAACACAACAGTTCGCAAGCCGCGCGCCGGAACTGGATGACTTCGAAGCGAATTTCATCCGGACCGTCTTAAGTCGCGTCAAAACCAGCGTCCCGAAAACCTGGAACTCGGCAATGCCCGCGATAACAGCGGACATGCCTGGCGCGACGTCCACGGATTAAGCGAACTCGCTTCCTTGTTGAGCAACTGTTGCAGCTCGTAGCTCAAGCCGAGTCGATGGCGGACGGAAACTTCAGCCACAGATTCCACAGATGGACACAGATTGATGGTGCCGTCTTGATCTGTGTGAATCTGTGAAATCTGTGGACGCCTCGAGCGATCCAACGGCGGCTCGGCAGGAGCCTCGCCCTCCCGAGAGATCCGACGGCGGCTCGGCAGGAGCCTCGCCCTCCCGAGGCCCGCGTCGATTGCTCTGCGCTTCGGATCGTGAAATGTGCCGGCTATTTCTTGCGGGAGCGGCCGTTTGAGTCTCGCGTCGGGACCCAGGTGCTGGCGCTGGTGATTCGGATTTCGCGCGCTTCGCCGGCGGAGATCGGTTTGTTCGTACCGGCCGGCGGCTGAGGGCGGCCTTCACCCACTCTTCGCGGGCGGTACTGCGAAGCCAGGCCGTCATCCGGCGGGCTGCGGAACAGCGAACTCCAGAATCCCAGCCCGCTGCGAGTACGAGCGCTGCTGCGGCGGAACCTGACCGTTGCCAGCAGAAACAGGACCGGCACGGCCACGATGCCGGCGATCAGCCACGGCGACGCTTTCTCCGACCCGAAGATCGCGACCATCAGGCAGAATCCGGACCCGCCGATCACGACAATGCTGGACGCCAGCACACTTCCCAGGTCGTCCTTTTGTCGTTGCCACTTGCGTGCCATCCTGATGCCACTCCGAAGTGCGTTGCGGTCCGATAGGCGATCCCGAGACGGAAGCGATGTTCCGGATTCTATCCAGTTTCCTGCGGTTTGCCATGAATTCCGGCGGACGGCGCGTTGCCGGCGGTCAACGTCACGGCGGGCGTGTTGCGTTCCGGCAACGTGAGTGCGGTGTCGGCATCTTCGCTACGACATTCGCTGCCGCCGGGGTTTCGCTGCCCGAATGCCACGCAGCGGACTCGTGACGGATTGTGGCAACGTATGTTTCGATCAGCACCGATCGCCGGTGCGCGCTTCGCGTGCCGGAGCGGGATTTTCGAAACCAGCAGGTCAGACAGCTTCCTTCATGTGCGGCATTGCCGGAGTTCTCTACGCTGACATCCGTCATTCCGCGGACAGATCCGCGCTGCAGGCGATGGGAGACGCGATTGCGCACCGCGGCCCGGACGGAGAAGGGTACTTCCGCGCAGGCAACGTCGGCCTGGTCCATCGCCGCCTGGCAATCATCGACCTGGCCGGAGGCGATCAGCCGATTGCCAACGAAGACGAATCCGTGCAGGTTGTCTTCAATGGCGAAATCTACAACTACCCGGAACTCCGGCGGCAGCTTGAACTTCGCGGGCACCGGTTTCGCACAAATTCCGATACCGAGGTGCTGGTACATTTGTACGAAGACCACGGCCGCAATTTGGTCACGCGGCTGCGCGGGATGTTTGCGTTCGCTCTGTGGGACGCGGCCAACCGAAAACTGCTGCTGGCTCGCGACCACGTCGGACAGAAGCCGCTGTACGTGTATCGCGACGGCGAAAAGCTGCTGTTCGCGTCGGAACTCAAGGCAATACTGGCTCACGACAACGTCGATCGATCCATCGCCGCGGAAGCCGTGGAAGACTACCTGACATTCGGCGTGATTCCCGGCGAACGAAGCATCTTTCGCGCGGTGCGGCGGCTCCCGGCGGCTCACACGCTGCTGGTCAACGCGGACTCACTGAACAACGCTCCCGAACGTTACTGGCAGCTTCGGTTCGACAACGAAGCCGAACGTACCGACGAACAATGGAAGGAATGCATCGACGCGAAGATTCGCGAAAGCGTGAAGGCTCACCTGATCGCGGACGTGCCTGTCGGAGCGTTCCTGAGCGGCGGGCTGGACAGCAGTGCCATCGTCGCGACTCTGGCGGATGTCGTGTCGGAACCGCTGCAGACGTTTTCGATCGGCTTTCAGGAAAAGCAATACAGCGAACTTCCGTACGCCGACGCTGTTGCTCGACACTTCGGCACCCGGCACACGGAACAGATCGTCACGCCGGAAGCTGTCCGGGATCTGGACCAGTTTGTTCACTTCTATGACGAACCGTTCGCGGACGCGTCCGCCATTCCGTCGCTGGCGGTGGCTCGCATGGCTTCGCAGCATGTCAAGGTGGTCCTGTCCGGCGACGGCGGAGACGAAGCGTTTGGCGGCTATGCCCGGTACGGACACGATCTGCAGGAAGCGGCCATTCGAAACGCGCTGCCGCGCTGGTTTCGACAAAGCGTGCTGTCGGCGTTTGCCGCTGTCTGGCCGAAGGCTGACTGGTTGCCGCGACCTCTGCGGCTGCAGACTCTGCTGCAGAATCTTTCCGCTGAACCTGCCGTCGCGTATGCCAATACATTGTCGGCGTGCCGAAAGTCGCTGCGAAGTCAGTTGCTGAATTCTGAGTTCGCCGGAATCGTTGCCGGGCACCGGCCGGAAGACGCGGTCGCTGCGGCGTTTCGTCAGGGTCACCGCGATGCCCTGAGCGGAATGCTGGCCGCGGACACCGCGATTCTGTTGCCCGACGATTTCCTGCTGAAGGTGGATCGTGCCAGCATGGCGTTTGGCCTGGAGGTGCGGCCTCCGCTGATTGATTACCAACTGCTGGAACTGGCGGCGTCAATGCCTTCGCGCCTGAAGGTGCGGAACGGTTCGAAGAAGTGGATCGTGAAGGAACTTTTTGAATCGCGGCTGCCGCCGAAGCTGGCCCATCGACGAAAGCAGGGCTTCGAACTGCCGATCGACGAATGGCTGCGAGGCCCGCTGAAGGATCAGGTGCATCAAGTCGTCCTGAATCCCCGGGCACCGATTTCGGAATTCATCAACACACAAACCGCAGCGGCTTTGTATCGGCGGCACTGCCGCAAAACCGGACGCTTCGGCCAGGTGCTGTGGTCGCTGCTGGTGCTCGGACGCTGGCTGGATCGTTACGGAAGTCCGCCGACGGAAGTTTCGCCGCCCGGTCGGCTTCGACGAACTCCGGATCGCAGCCCCGCCGCTGTCGCAATCGAATGACTCAACCGCGAGCGTCCTTCAGGAACCAACCCGAAGCGTTCGAAGCAACCGCCCCGAAGTCACCGTAAATCACTGCCGCCGCGAACGACGGACCATGTCAACTCTTCTGACAACCAAAGAACCCGCATCGCCGCAAGCGCGACGACACGTGCTGCGCGTGCCGTTCCGTGTCGTGTCGCCGACGGGCCGCGTGCTGCGAAACGTGCCGCTGACGTGCGGGCTGTGTCTGCCGAAGGGAGCCGCACCGGAGAACCGAGCGTGGATCGTGGAAGGGCTTCGCGAGAAGTCCGTCAATGCTCAGACGGAAGTGCTGGATCGGTGGAACGACGGCAGCGTGCGCTGGCTGCTGGTGCATTTTGTCGCTCCGGAACTGACGGATCACGAAACGCCCTGTGTCCTGGTGCCTGCTGAAACCGAAGGCAGCTTCGTTCGACGATTGCCGGCGCGCGATGCGTCACTTGTTCGCGATCGCGACGCGTTTCGACTGACGCTGCCCGACGGTGAATGCACGTTCCGAGTCACGCTGACCGACAGCAACGGACAGCGGCTCGGGCTGACGGTGAAGGACATCGGGCAGGAATCCAGCGGTGCTGAACGGCAGGTTCTGACAGCGGACCTGCAGGTCGAGGGTCGGCAGCGGATCGACCTCAAAATTCGCTTCGAGGTCTGGCCCTTCGCCGGTCTGGTTCACGTGCAGACGCGACTGCGCAACGGCAATCGTGCTCGCCATTCGGGCGGCTTGTGGGATTTGGGAGACGCCGGATCATTTCTGTTTCGTGAACTGTCGGTGGAAGTCACTTCGCCGGAACTCACTTCGCCGCGAAGCATCGCCTGGCGAGTTGCGTCGGGCGGAATCACTCGCACGGCTGATCCCGGCGACGACATCCGCATCGTTCAGTACGGCAGCGGAGGCCGCAACTGGTCGTCGACGAATCACGTTGACGCCGACGGTGCCGTGGCGGTCCGGGAACGCGGGTTCGAAGCTCGTTTTCCCAACGGAGTCCTGCGCGGATACCGCAGCGAACCGACTGTCGCCATCGACGGCGGACGTCACGAAGTCAGCGTCGCCGTACCGGAATGCTGGCAGCAGTTCCCGTCGGAACTCAGCGTCCGTGGCGGCAGCGGCGCGATCGGAGTCGGTTTGTTCCCGGCGATCGACGGGTTGATTCACGAACTTCAGGGCGGCGAACAGAAGACGCAGTCGTTCTGGCTGAGTTTGCGTGCTTCTGCGAAGGGTGAGCAGGAACTGAACTGGGTGCATCAGCCGCCGAGAATCGTGCAGCCCGCGGACTGGATTGCGTCCACCGGCGTCTTTCCGTGGTTTCCCGGAACCGTGCCGGACAAGGACCGATTCGCGGGATATCTGCGATCCGCGACGACGGGAACTCGGTCGATCCGCGCGCGGCGTGACACGATCGATGAATATGGCTGGCGAAACTTCGGCGATGTCCCGGCGGATCATGAGCAGCGTCACTTCCGCGGTTCGCGCACGGTGGTGTCTCACTACAACAATCAGTTCGACATGATCCTGGGCGGCATTCTGAACCTGGCGGCATCCGGAAACGCGGACTGGTTTGAACTGTTCGATCCGCTGGCTCGGCACGTGATGGACATCGACGTTTATCACACCACGCAGGACCGTGCCGCGTTCAACGGCGGCATGTTCTGGCACACCGATCATTACGTCGACGCGGCAACGGCCACGCATCGCGGCTATTCGAAAGCGAACGCTGCCGGCAAGGCTGACTACGGCGGCGGATTGTCCAACGAACACAACTACAGCACGGGTCTGCTGTACTACTACTTCCTGACGGGCAGCCTGGAAGCTCGCGAAACCGTGCTGTCGCTGGCCGACTGGGTGCTGCGGATGGACGACGGCCGGTCAACGATCTGGGGCCTGTTCGATTCAGGCGACACCGGTCTGGCGTCGCGCACCGTGACCGACGACTTTCACGGCCCCGGTCGCGGCGCGGGAAATTCCATCAACGCGCTGCTGGACGGATGGCTGCTGACTCGCGATCCGAAGTACATGCAAAAGGCAGAACAGCTGATTCAGCGAACCGTGCATCCGAAGCAGGATTGCGATGCGCTGCATCTGCTGGATTCGGAAGGGCACTGGTCGTACACGGTCTGTCTGAACGTGATCGGCCGCTATCTCACGATCAAACGCGACGCCGAACAGTTCGACGCCGCCTACGCGTATTCCCGCGATGTGCTGGCCCACTACGGTCGCTGGATGGCGGCGAACGAACGCGCGTCGCTGTCCGATCCGGAGGGCCTGGAGTTCTACACCGAAGCCTGGGCGGCTCAGGATTTTCGCAAGGTCAACGTCATGCGGATCGCCGCTTCCTGCTGCGACGATCCGGTGGATGAACAGGCGATGCGGCAGCGAGCCGACAGGATCAGCGATGATGCATGGAAGTATCTGTTTGAATTCGGTGACCAGCATCTGACCTCGCGCTGTCTGTCCATTGTGATGACCGAAGGACTGCGGGAAGTGTTTCATCGCACGTGCGAACCGGACTACCTGCGTCCCTCGACCGCGAAGTATCCGGATTCGACCTGGGCGATGTTCGTGCCTCAGAAGACGCGTGTTCGAAGGCTGCTGAAATCGCCGGCGGGACTTTTGCTGGCGGCCGTTCGAACTCTGAACCCGGTTCGGTGCCTTCGAACATTCGATGCGTTCCGGAGACACATTTCGTAACGCGACACAGGCCACTTCCATGATTCAGTCAGTCAACAGCGAAAAACCAAAACTCCCGGATGCTGACACGCGCCCGACCGTGTGCCACGTGATTCATGCGCTGGGAGTCGGCGGCGCAGAAGTGCTGGTCGACCAGATGGTTCGGCGGTTGTCCGGCGACTATCGCTGCGTCGTCGCGGTGCTGGATGCAGTCGGTCAGATCGGCGCTCAGTTGCGAGCCGACGGATTCGTCGTGGAACACCTGCGGCGGCAATCGGGAATCGACGTTCGCTGCGCGGCGCGGCTGAACGCGTTCGTGAAGCGGGAAGGCGTGGATCTGCTGCACGCCCATCAATGCACACCGTTCTTTCAGGCGATGCTGAGCCGTGGAGCAACCGGCACGACTCCCGTGCTGCTGACGGAACACGGCCGGCACTTCCCGGATAATCCCAGCCGCAAAAGCCGCCTGGTCAATCGACTGCTGCTGCGCCGCTGCGATCGGCTGTTCGGCTGTGGGAAATCCGTCCAGCAGGCTCTGATCGACAACGAAGGACTGCCGGCGGGCCGCGTCGGCGTGATCTATAACGGAGTCGATCTGGAGGCGCTGGCCGCAGCTTCCTCGGACGCCCGGCCGCGAATTCGGCGGGAATTCGGATTTCGCGATGACGATTTTGTGGCTGTCCAGGTTGCTCGCCTGCACGAGCTGAAGGACCACCGGACGGCTCTGGAAGCGATCAACATCGCGAAGCGTTCCGTCCCGACAATCCGGCTGTTGCTGGTGGGAGCCGGCGACGAACGCAGCGCCATCGAAGGTCGCATCTTCGATCTCGGTCTGGCAAATCACGTGAAGCTGGCCGGAAGCCGAAACGATGTTCGCGACCTGCTGGCCGCGTCGGATGCGTTTTTGATGAGCAGCATCAGCGAAGGAATTCCGCTGACGATCATTGAAGCGATGGCCGCCGGACTGCCCGTGGTGTCGACGGCGGTCGGCGGTATTCCGGAAATGATTGCCGACGAACTGTCCGGATTTCTGGCAGGTCCCGGAGACGCACCGGGGCTGGCTCGCGGTCTGGTGCGCCTGGCCGAAGATCCACAGCTTCGAAAACGACTGATCGAAAACGGCCGCCACCGTGCTCATGAACAGTTTTCGCTGACCAGCATGCTGGACAATTACCGTCGCGTGTATCAGGAAATGCTGGAACCGCGTCGTACCGTTTCGAAGCCTCGTCGCCGCCCGGCATCGAACGTTGCAGAACCGGTCACGCCGGCCCGCGCGGAGCAACCTCGTCGACGCGCGGAACGGAAGCCGGTCGTCGAGCAATCGCCCGCGTCGCTGGTTGTGTTTTCCGACGACTGGGGACGACACCCGTCTTCGTGCCAGCACCTCATTCGTCAACTGCTGCCCAAGTACAAGGTGCTGTGGGTCAACACGATCGGAACTCGCGCGCCGCGGCTGGATCTGGTGACCGTTCGGCGCGTCGCGGAAAAGCTGGCTCAATGGCGACGGCGAACTGCGACGTCGGGCGGTGATTCGTCCGCCGGTGATTCGTCCACCGGTGGTTCGGCCGGCGACGAGGCGGCTCACGGCAATCTCGCGACTCACTGCAATCTGCAGGTCGTTAATCCTCGCATGTGGCCGTGGTTCGGCCGGCCGTTCGACCGTGCCCTGAACCGCCGGCTGCTGACGAAGCAACTGGCGCCGCTGATTCGACAACTGCCGCAGCCGGTTCACGCGGTCACGACGATCCCGATCACGGCCGACCTGCCGGAATCGCTGCCGGTGAGTCACTGGACGTACTACTGCGTCGACGATTTCGCCGTCTGGCCGGGCCTTGACGGCGACACTCTGCGACGAATGGACGCCGAAATGATCCGGCACGCCGATTCCATCCTGGCGGTCAGTGAAACTCTGCGAAACGCCATCGCACAACATGGACGCTCGGCAACGCTGCTGACGCACGGAGTCGACCTGGCCCACTGGCAGCAAACCGGCGACGATCTGAAGGAATCCGCCATTCCCAAAGATGTGCGACGCCCGCTGGCTGTGTTCTGGGGAATGGTGGACCGGCGACTGGATTCCGACATGCTGAAGCGTCTGTCGCAGTGGCTGTCGGAAGGCACCATCGTGCTGATGGGGCCTCAGCAGGATCCTGACCCGGCGATTCTGGAACTTCGCAACGTGATGTCGCTGCCCGCGCAGTCGTTTCAGTCGCTGCCGCGGATTGCTCACGACGCGGATGTGCTGATCATGCCGTACGCGGATCTGCCGGTGACGCGCGCCATGCAGCCGCTGAAACTGAAGGAATACATGGCCACCGGCAAACCGGTTGTCGTCAGCCGACTGCCGGCCGTCGGCGAATGGAGCGACTGCATCGACATCGCACAGACCGCCGAAGAATTTGCGTCGGCCGTTCAGCTTCGATCCATCACCGGTCTGCCCGCCGAACAGCTCCACGCGCGCGAACGACTGGTCGACGAAAGCTGGGCCGCCAAATCGGAAGTCTTTGAACGGATCCTCACGGCGAATCGTTCCGGACGCGACGAAACCGCCCCGGCGGAAGGCAGAGTCTGACATGCACACATCAAACAGATGCGGCCGACCGATGGTCCTGCACACTCGCGTTGTCACGGGAACCGGCGGAGGTCCGGAAAAGACAATTCTGAATTCTCCGCGGTTCCTGGCCGACTACGGCCTGGAGTCAGCCTGTCTGTTCATGCGGCCGCCGCACGATCCCGGCTTCGCTACGCTGCAGGCGAAGGCCGGTGAAGCGGGTGCGGAAATCA
Source organism: Planctomycetaceae bacterium (assembly GCA_041398785.1). Lineage (NCBI taxonomy): Bacteria > Pseudomonadati > Planctomycetota > Planctomycetia > Planctomycetales > Planctomycetaceae > Planctomycetaceae bacterium. Next base: position 247,136 of record JAWKUA010000007.1, read on the forward strand.
TCGGCATGGATGATCGCGGTCCGCTGGATTTCAACGTGATTCGCCAGGCCGTGAAAATCTGCCGCGAGCGACAGGTCTCCGTCTGGCACGCTCACGATTACAAAAGCAACGCCCTGGGACTGCTGGTTCGCCGGTTTCATCGCATGCATCTGGTCACGACCGCTCACGGCTGGGTGCGGTTCACGTCGCGAACGCCGCTGTACTATAAGATCGATCGCTTCTGCATGAAGCGGTATCAGCAGGTGATCTGCGTGTCTCAGGACCTGCTGGACACGTGCCTGGACAGCGGCATTCCGTCCGACCGGCTGCGGCTGGTCGACAATGCGATCGTGGAATCCGACTACGACACGTCGCCTCCGCGGCTCAGCGAACGGGCTCGCTTCGGCTTCGGCAGCGACCAGGTTCTGCTGGGAGCCGTCGGCCGGCTGTCCGAAGAAAAGGGCTTTCATCATCTGATCGATGCCGTCAGCCGGATGGTGACCGACGGCCAGGCGGTCGGACTGCTGATCGCCGGCGAAGGACATCTGAAGGAAGCCCTGCAGCGGCAGATTGATGAACTGGACCTTCAGAATCATGTGAAGTTGGTGGGTTATCTCAGCGACCCCCGCGTGCTGTACCGAGCCATCGACGTGTTCGTTCTGAGCAGTCTTCGGGAAGGACTGCCGAACGTTGTTCTGGAAGCGATGGCGACGCAGCGAGCGGTCGTGGCGACGCGAGTCAACGGCATCCCGCGATTGATCGACGACGGTACAAACGGAATCGTTGTCGCGCCCGACCGTCGTGAAGCACTCTACGACGGCATTCAGCGCTGCCTGAACGATGACTGTCTGCGCCACCGGCTGGCCGAAGAAGGACGCCGAACAGTCGAACAGCGATTCTCGTTCAAAAAACGCATGCAGAAGATCGTCGACGTTTACCGGACGCTCGACCCAAGTCTCTCAGCAATCACGAAACACGATTCGCACAGCGTTCAACCGGCGGCAGATCTGCAGGATTCCTACTCATGACGCTTGTACAAACCACCACTTCGCATCCGCTGGCCGGCACGTCGCTCAGCACGCAGATTCGCACCCGCGCGCCTCTGGATGGAACGAATACCTGACAAAATGGGGCTACGACGGCTTTCATCTGCGAGCCGAATGGGGCCGCATCTTTCAGACCAGCCTGCAGCATGAACCCTATTTTCTGTGGGCCGAACAGCACCGGAAGATTGTCGGTGTTCTGCCGCTGATGTTCATTTCCGGGCCGATCTTCGGACGGTTTCTGACAAGTCAGCCGTATCTGAATACCGGAGGCGTTCTGGCGGATTCCGATGAGATCGCCGGCAGGCTGATCGACGCGGCCGTGTCTCTGGCGGACACGCTGGACGTGAAACGTCTGGAACTGCGGCACGAACGCAGCGTTCCTCATCCGGCATGGAATGCGACCAGCACGGAGAAAGTCCACATGCGGCTCCGGCTGCCGTCGACCAGCGATGAACTCTGGACAACGCTGAAATCGAAAGTCCGCAGCCAGATCAAAAAGCCGCTGAACGATTCGTCGCTGCAAACAGAATTCGGCCGCGACGATCAGCTTCGCACGTTTTACAACATCTTCTGCCGCAACATGCGCGACCTGGGAACTCCGCCGTTTTCCAGACGGCTGTTTGAGTACATGCTGGACGAATTCGGTGACGCGGCGGAGATCTGCACGGTTCGATACCAGGGCAGGCCGGTGGCGTCCGGGTTCCTGCTGCACGGTCCCGGCGTCACGCTGATTCCCAGCGCCAGCTCGTTGAGAGAATTCAACCACACCAGCGCCAACATGCTGATGTACTGGCACGTGCTGAAGCGAGCGATCGAACGAGGCCAGTCGACTTTCGACTTCGGCCGCAGTTCCGTCGACAGCGGGACGTGGAAGTTCAAGAAGCAGTGGGGATCGGAAGAGTTTCCCGCTGTGTGGCAGTTCTACAATCGCCGCGGCACCGTCAGCGACATGCGCCCCGGCAGCGGAAAGTACGATCGACTGATCGGAGTCTGGCAGAAGCTGCCCGTCTGGGTCACTCGCCTGATCGGCCCGCCAATCGTCCGCGGCATTCCATAGGCGACGTCGGAATTCGCAATTCCGGACTCAGCGCTGCGGAATGCTCGGTTCCTGGGCTCTTCCGGCGAACAGGGGTGTTGCTGAAGAATCGGTCGATGAAGGCTTGCTGGCGTTCGCCGTCATTCCTTCGGAGACTTCGATCGGATCTGACGTTGCGATCCGACAACCTCGCGTTTCCGGTTGTTGATGCCCGGAGGGCAGGCACAACGTCAGCCGGAGCCGACAGGCTCCGGAAGCTGGTGTCTCCGCGTCCGCAGGCCTGAAAGGCCGACACATCCGCTGCGGCAAAAGCTGTATCGCCGCTCCGGGGCTTTGGACAGGAATTCGGCATCTGACCGGTGGCTCACGCCACCGGCACAGGTTGTGTCGGCCCGCCGGGCCTGAAACGCTGTTGACTCAACACCCCCATTTTCCGGATGAGCCGGTTCCTGGTCCGCAGATTCACACAGATGGACACAGATTTTTGGCGGGCTGGCAATGAAGCGATTGGACCCGAACTTTGAAGCGGTTCCGCGGCCAGCCTTTTTGTATCTGTGTTCATCTGTGTTCATCTGTGGACAACCCGGGTTGATCGGCATACGGGCACTACCGGATTCGACCGCTCTGATGCGATGCCAGCCGGCATTCCGGTGGCGAAGACGGATTCGCTGGTGAGTGTGCAGGACCGCAATCGCACCGAGTGTCAGGCAACAGGGCACGCGGCGCGGATTCTGGCCAGCAGCGCTTCCTGATTGAGCGGCTTGCCGAGCCAGGCGTCGACGCCTTCGCGCTGCGCGGTTCTAACGGATTCGGTTCCGCTCAGAACGAACAGTTTGGGCGACTGGCTGCCGAATTCACCGCGGATTTTCGGAACCAGCCATTCGCCGCCGAACTGCGGCATAGCCCAGTCGAGCAAGACGACGTTGGGTGAGTTTCCGCGGCGGAGTTCGTCCAGGGCCGTGCGGCCGTTGTCGTGAGCGGCGACGTCAAGCCCCTGCATTGCCAGCAGGCTTGTCAAAAGTTCTCGCTGGTCGTCGTCGTCTTCGACAACCATCACTCGCCCGGAAACCGGTTCGGCACTTTCCGACTCAACGGTGAAGTCAACACGGCCGGACTGTGTCTGCTTTTCCAGATAGTCCACCAGTTTGATGAACGTTGTCGCAGCATCGTCGGTCAGGCCCGCGTCCATCTGTTTCTGATAGACCATCGCGAACAGATTGACGGAATTCAGCACGTTGCGAATTGCATGCTGGTCCTGACGAACCGAATGCGGTGGCGGGCACCGGTCAGCAACCTCTTCTCTCAGGATCTTGACATCCCGAGGTGCGTCGACTCCCAGTCGAGCCGTGTTGCCGCGAACTCCCAGCAGTGTGACGACGATTCCGAGACCGGGGAAGACAACCTTTTCATCCTGACGGCGCGACATCACAAGCATGGCGGGTTTCCTTTCCCGGAAGCAGTCTCAGAGCTGATGCATCCATGCTGTGTTCAACCGTCCGATCCTTCGGACAAATGGATCTTCACAACTGAGATCTGCCACGCAAGATCAATTCTGAAAAAAAATTCTGCCGCCAGGGAAACCCATACCCCCATCTCAAAAACCATTACGGCAGTGAACCGGATGAGTTCCGGTAACGGCCGCCGCACAGCGTGTACCAGGGATTTCCCTATGTCTTCAGGGAAGATCCCTCCGTCGACTCGCCATGACACCCAACGGTTTCTTATCATCGCGCCCGAACATCGGCGGAAACTGCAGGTTCACAAGCTGGAACCTGTATTTTTGCCGCGCAGGAGTTGCAGCTCAGGAGGCGGCTCATGGAACAGGTCAGCGGAAGTGTTCCGGACAGAATCGTCGGCATCGGTGCGTCAGCCGGAGGCCTGCACGCTCTGGAAGCCCTGCTGGACGAACTGCCGCCCGACTCGGGAATGGCACTGATCGTCATTCAGCACCTGTCGCCCGACTTCGACAGCATTATGGATCAGTTGCTTGCCCGGCACACTCGAATGCCGGTGGAACTGATCTCTGACGCGGGTGCCGTGTATGCCAATCACGTGTACCTGCTGCCTCCCGGAAAGCAGGTCATTCTTTCAAACGGCCGCCTGTTGCTGACGGAGCGGTCAGACGCGTCCGGCCTGTCGTTTCCCATCGATCAGTTCTTCCGATCGCTCGCTCAGGATGCCGGCAGCAACGCGGTTGCCGTGGTCCTGTCGGGCACAGGCAGCGACGGTTCGCGAGGAATACGTGACGTTCATTCGGCCGATGGCACTGTCATCGTGCAGACTCCGGAATCCTGTGCGTTCGACGGCATGCCGCGCAGCGCGTGTGATACCGGAGTAGTGGATCTGCTGTTGTCGCCCCGCGAAATCGCCAGGGCTCTGGAACGTATCTGCAACAACAAATCTCGTGAGGAGGCAACTTCGACTGTGAATGGAGGCATGGAGCCGATTGACCACATGGATCCGTCGATGCGCACGGTATTCAACCTGTTGCACAGCAGGTTTGGACTGGACTTTTCTCAATACAAGTCTGACATGATTGCTCGCCGGATTCAGCGGCGAGTGAAGCTGTCGGGGCTGACGGACGTCGGGGACTACCTGAATCAGGTTCGGCAGCACGAAGAGGAGCTGGATCAGCTTTATCACGACATGCTGATCGGCGTTACCGACTTCTTCCGTGATCAGCATGTGTTTGAACGGCTGCAACTGGATGTGCTGCCGACGCTGATTGACGGATTGCACGCTGACGAGGAATTTCGCTGCTGGGTCGCCGGGACAGCGACCGGAGAAGAAGCCTATTCGCTGGCGATTCTGCTGGACGAGGAATTCGAAAAACGCGGTCTTGAAAAGCGCGTCCGAATCTTCGCTTCAGACGTTCATCAACCGTCGCTTGCCGTCGCCGGTCGCGGTATCTACTCCGGCGACCGGATGTCCGGCATGACGCCCGAACGGCGTGACCGGTTCTTCATTGAGCGGCAGGACGGTTTCCATGTCGCTCCGGAACTTCGCAAGATGGTTGTGTTTACGCCGCACAATGTCATCCGCGACGCTCCGTTCACGAGGCTCGACCTGATCTGCTGCCGCAACCTGCTGATCTATCTGACACCGCAGACACAGCAGCGCGTTCTGTCACTGTTCCATTTCGGATTGAAATCGGGAGGAGCACTTTGCCTGGGCAGCAGCGAATCCATCGGCGACCTGCGGGGCGAATTTCAGCCCATGGATGATTCGCTGCGAATCTTCCGCAAGCACCGGGAGTCCGCTCAGGGCGTTAAGGCCGCGTATGTGACACGTTCGCCATGGCTGCCGGCCGTCCCGCAACCGGCGACGCGTGACCGCAACGGATTCCGCGGCCTGCTGAAAATCTACGACCGGCTGCTGAAAGACTTTGGTTTTCCGGCGCTGCTGATCAACGATCGTCGCGAGATCCTGCACGTCATCGGCGGTGCCGGAAAGTTTCTGGGGTTTTCCGACGGCCGTCCGGCAAACGACATCCTGAACGTTATTCACCCTGAACTGCGGGTTCCTCTGTCCCTGGCACTGATCCATCTTCAGCGCGACGGCCAGCCGGTCTCCATTGACGGCATCCGCTGCGAACTGGAACGCCGGGTTGTTGAAATCACGCTGCGGATTAACCGGTTCGCATCAGACGATGACGAAGACTGCTCCGTGCTGGTGCGATTCGAGGAATCCGAACCTGCCGTTCCGCACGACGACACCCGGCCGCTGCGCGCGTCGGACCTCAGTTCGGTGGAACATCTCGAACGCGAACTGCAGTTCACTCAGGACAACCTGCAGTCGACCATTGAGGAACTGCAGTCAACAAACGAAGAACTGCAGTCGACAAATGAACAACTGACGGCCTCCAACGAGGAACTGCAAAGCACCAACGAGGAACTGCATTCCGTCAACGAAGAACTCTACACCGTCAACGCCGAACACCAGCGGAAGATCGATGAACTTACGGAACTGAACGACGACATCGACAATCTGCTGACCACCACCAACGTTCACACACTGTTTCTGGATTCGCGGCTGCGGCTGCGGCGGTTCACGCCGCGCATCGCGGAACTGTTCAACCTGATTCCGCAGGACATCGGCCGTTCGATCGATTCGTTCACGCACAGGCTGCAGGAACTGAATCTGTCCGGCACGATTCAGGAAGTGATTCGGACGGAACAGCCGATTCACCGCGAAACCCGGGATGAAGACGGACAGTGGTACCTGCTGCGAATCTTCCCCTACCTTTCGCGCGGCACTGTGGAAGGCGCGGTCGTCACGCTGGTCGACGTCACAACCCTGCAGGCGGCCACGGAAGCTCTGCAGAAAAGTGAAGAACGCTTTGACCTGGCCGTGCGGGGCAGCAATGCCGGCATCTGGGACTGGAAGGATGTCAGCCAGGAACCGATCTGGTGTTCCAGCCGGATGTATTCGCTGCTGGGGCGCGCTCCCAGCCAGGAAATGACCGTATCGTTCTGGAGAGAACTCATTCATCCGGAAGACCACGATCGCGTCATGGCGGCGCTGAACGATCATCTGAAGAACGATGCGCCGTTTGATATCGAGTATCGCATGGAATACGGCCAGTCGGACGAATACCGCTGGTACCACATGCGAGGAGCGGCCGAACGCAAGGGCGGCGGACGGGCGATTCGCATGGCCGGATCCTTCGAAGACATCACCGACAAACGCCGGGCGGAAGAAGAGGTGCAGCAGGGTGTCGCTCGCCGTGACCAGTTTCTGGCGATGCTGTCTCACGAACTGCGGAACCCGCTGGGCGCCGTGACGAACGCCACCGCGGTGCTGTCTTCGCCGGACGTCGACAGCCGCACCCGAGAACGTGCGCTGGGAGTCGTTCAGCGGCAACTGAATCAGATGTCCCGGCTGATGGATGACCTGTTGGACGTTTCCCGGATCACTCACGGCAAGATTGAACTGCGGCCGACGACCGTCGATCTGCGGCGAATCGTCGAACAGGCGGTCGCCGTCGTGCGGCAGCCGGTGGAGGAATCCGACCTGAACCTGTCTGTCGAAATTGCGGCGGAACCCGTGACCGTCAATGGCGATCCCGCGCGGCTGGAACAGGTCACTGTCAATCTGCTGACCAACGCCGTCAAGTACACGTCTCGCGGCGGCGACGTTCTGGTTTCGCTGTATTCACGGGCGAAGGAAGCGGTGATCGAAGTCCGGGACTCAGGCACGGGAATTCCGGCCGACAAGCTGCGGGAAATTTTCTCGCTGTTCTATCAGTCCGACGAAACACTGGACCGTTCAAACGGAGGCATGGGTGTGGGGCTGACTCTGGTCAAGGCGGTGGTGGAACTCCACGGCGGCACTGTTCACGCCGAAAGCGAAGGGCATGGAAAAGGCAGCCTGTTTACCGTGGTGCTGCCTCTGGCCCCCGACTCGTCGAACCCGTCAAAGCCCGCCGCGAAACCGCAACGGACGTCCATTCAGACAATCGTTCTGGTGGAAGACATCGACGACGCCCGCGAAATGCTGGCCGCGCTGCTGACGATGCGCGGCCTGGAAGTCCACGAAGCCGCCACCGGCGCGGAGGGACTGGAAATGATCCAGCAACTGAAGCCCGATGCCGCGATTATCGATATTGGACTTCCGGAACTGAACGGCCACGAAGTTGCCCGCCGCCTGCGAGCCGACGCGGCCAACAATCACATCCCGCTGGTGGCGCTGACCGGCTACGGACAGGACACCGACAAACAGGCCGTTCGCGAATCCGGGTTTGATCTGCATCTGGTCAAGCCGCTGAATCCCGACGTTCTGGACAGCGTCCTTGCAAAACTTGGACATCTGGCCGGCCAGGAAAGCATCGGCCACACGCCGTAAAGCGAGCGGCAGATAAGCTGTTACCTGCCCGCAAGCCGCAAGCCGCAAGCCGCACGCGCTAGTGCCTTGTCCATCGTGTTTTGATGTGTGCCACTGGCTGTGCCAGTGTGTTCGATGTTGCAGAGCACTGGCACGGCCAGTGGCACACGACCCATCGATACATGCCTGACAAAACACCAGCCGCGGTTGTGTTCGCAGAGAACCGGGGCTTGCGTCGGCGCCATCGAAAAGACGGCTCTTCCGGGGAATGGTGGTGTTGCTGAAGGATCGGTCGATGAAGGCTTGCTGATGTTCGCCGTCATTTCTGCGGAGACTTCGATCGAATGTGACGTTGCGATCCGACAACCTCGCATCTCCGGTTGTTGATGCCCGGAGGGCAGGCACAACTTCAGCCGGAGCCGACAGGCTCCGGAAGCTGGTGCCTCCGCGTCCGCAGGCCTGAAGGGCCGACACATTCACTGCGTTTAAGCATGTATCGCCCCTCCGGGGCTTTGGACAGGAATTCGGCATCTGACCGGTGGCTCACGCCACCCGCACAGGTTGTGTCGGCCCGCCGGGCCTGAAACGCTGTTCAACCAATAACCCCATTTTCCGGATGAGCCGAAAAGACTCCGAAAGCCGAATCGTGCTGCAAGTCAATGAACCCGCGAGCGTCGGGTTTCCTGAGGCCGATGCCGCGAGTTGCCGGCACCGCTGCATTTCCCTGTGCGGTTGTTATGCTGCGCGGTGATCTCCTGTTTGCTTTACGGACGCCGACAAGTGCCGGTTGCGGCAGCCGGAAGCGGAGCACTCAGCATCCCGATACGCCTCCACCTGGCAGTAGGTTGAAAAAAGGTATCTTGTTGAAAAAGGTGTCTGGAACTCTCCGGCGGCTCAGTTTCGACGTTCTTCCGTGCCGCCACCAAAGTTCCAGGCACCTTTTTCAACGCCGCCTGTTTCAACGCGCTGCTGGCCGATCAGTGACCTGCTTCCCGCGAACGTTGTTGCACGATGGCCGCGCCGGACAAATTTTCACGAGCCACGGGCTCGCAGCAGCATTCCCGATTGCGGATATTTGCTGCTGTGGCGACGTGCTATTTTCTGTTCGCGGAAATCGGACACGCCCTTTCGTTTCCCGGTGATTTCGCGACGTTCTGGCTGCCGTCGGGACTGGCGCTGGCGGCGTACCTGTCCGTTCCGACGCGTCGCTGGCCGTGGGTCGCGGCGGGAACTCTGGCGGCAAACCTGGTCTCCGACGTTTTCTTCCACCACAAGACGCTGCCTGTCAGTTGCGGCTTCTGGATCGCGAACTTGACGGAATCGCTCAGCGCGGCCTGGCTGACTGTGCGATTTCTGAGCCAGCCGTTTCGACTTGCCAGATCCGACACCGTCATCGGGTTTGTCCTGCTTCCCTGTCTGGTCTGCACTGCGATCGGCGCGACACTGGGAGCTGCTGTCGTGACGTATGCCTTCGGGGCAGACTATGCCGACACCTGGCGCATCTGGTGGAGCGGTGACGTCCTGGGGATGCTGATCGGATGTCCGTTCGTGCTGGTCATCGTCTCGAGTGTGACGGACGGCAATTCGTTCGTGCAGTTGAAGTCGCGGCGCCGGAACTCAAGATCGATCTGGCTGTTTCTGTCGGTGCTGGCTGTTCAGATGCTGATCGCCGAATTCGTCTTTGGCAGGCAGACACAGCGAATTGCGTACGTTACGTATCCGGTGCTGCTCTGGCTGTCGCTTCGCTTTCATATTGTCGGGGCGGCAACGGGACTCTTCGCAACGGCACTGATCACTGTTGCACACACGGCAAACGGAAACGGTACGTTCGGTGAGATTCCGGAAGTGGTTGTTCGTGCGTCCGTGCTGCAGATCTTTCTGTTCATTACGGCAGCGGCATTCCTGATCGTCGGTGCTTCCGCGTCGGAACGGACTCAGGCCCAGGCTTCGCTGCATCGAACCAGGGTCGCTCTGGATACTGCCGGCGACGGAGTCATGTGGGTCGATTCCGCGGGCCGGTTGCTGTACGTCAACGACGCGGCATGCCGACGGCTGCAATACACGCCGCAGGAATTGCTGACGATGACAGTGTCCGACGTCGATTCGGACCCCGGCTCGGTCGACGAATTCACAGACGAATTGTGGCCGCAGCTTACGCAGGGAAAACACCTGACGCGCGAACGGCGATACCGTCGAAAGGATGGAACGACGCTGCCGGTCGAAGTCTCGACGCACTACATCGATTCCGGAGATCAGCCGTTCGCGTGCTCATTCATTCGCGACATCACCGATCGCAGGCGACAGGACAAGCTGTTTCAGGCCACGTTTGAGTCCTCCGCGCTGGCACTTGTGCTGACTGACTTCGACGGCAAAATCGTTCTGGTCAATGATGAAGCCCGGCGGCTGTTCGGCTACGACGGCGACCAACTGGTGGGGCAGACGATCGAGATCCTGGTGCCTGCGGAATTTAAAGTGCGGCACCGGCTGCTGCGGGAGGAATTTGTCAAAACGCCCGAGAAACGGCGAATGCAGGGCGGACGCGACCTGGTCGCCATTCGTGCGGATGGCTCCACAGTTCGAGTGGAAATCGGACTGAATGCGTTTGTCACCGAAGATGGTTCGTTCGTGCTGAGCACCATTGTCGACATCACTCAGCGCGTCGAAGCGCAGCGGCAGCTTGAAGAATCGCAGTCCAAACTCAGGGTCGCCGTGGAGGGCGGCAACGTCGGGCTGTGGGACTGGGATATCGCCACGAACCGCGTGTCGTATTCCGATGAATGGCACGCGCAACTGGGCGAACCGCCCGGCACACTCAGCAGACTCAGCGACTGGGAATCGCGAGTTCATCCCGACGACCGCACGGAGGCACTGAGGAACGTGGCGGAACTGTTTGCCGGGTCAGGAGCCGAATACGAATCGACGTTTCGAATGCGGCATCGTGACGGTTCTTACCGCTGGATCCTGGCCCGCGGCCGACTGTTCAGAAACGAAAACGGCGAGCCTGCCCGGATGGTGGGGACTCACGTGGACGTCACAGAACGGGAAGACATGCGTTCGCGGCTGGAAGCGTACCTGAAAGTGCTGGGATCAACCGACGGAGGATGGGACTGGGACGTGAACTCCAACCGCGTCGAATATGCGCCGCGATTTCGCGAGTTGCTGGGGTTCAATCCTGCGGGCGATCCGGCCTTCCCGGATACTCTGGAGGCGTTTGACCGGCGGCTGCATCCGGAGGACAAGGCCGGAGTCTGGAACCGTATCCGGCAGCATTTCGAAGAGCGGCTGCCCTACGACCACGAGTTCCGGATGCGTCTGAAAAACGGCAGCTACCGATGGTTTCGAAGTCGCGCCGATACGGTGCGAGACGCTCACGGCAGGCCGGCGCGCATGGCGGGTTCCATCTACGACGTGACGCGGCAGAAGGAAGCGGAACTGCGGCTTCAGCAAAGCAACAACGATCTTGAAGAGTTCGCCTATGTGGCTTCGCATGACCTGCAGGAACCGTTGCGAGCCATCGGTGGCTTTTGCCAGTTGCTCGAACGCAAATACAGCGAACGCCTGGATGAACGGGGGCTTGGATACCTGCGCCACGTGGTCGATGGCGTGGCCCGAATGAAGGACCTGATCCAGGATCTGCTCGATTTCTCGCGAGTATCCAGGTTGGAACTCAACACCGAGCTGGTGGATCTGAGTCAATGCGTGGCACAGGCGGTGGACAACCTGAAGACTGCGATCACGGACTCCCAGGCGTCGATCGAAGTCGGCGAGCTGCCGAAGATCCACGGGCAACACGGTCTGTTCACACAGCTCTTCCAGAATCTTATCAGCAATTCGATCAAGTTTCGGATTCCCGGTACGTCCCCGCAGGTCACGATCTGCGCGGCCGTTCATGATTCAAGCTGCGTGATTGAGGTGGCGGATAACGGAATGGGAATTCCGGAAGAGTACCAGGATTGCATCTTCACAATGTTCAAGAGACTTCATCGCCGTGAGGAAGTTGCCGGAACCGGCATAGGACTGGCACTGTGCCGCCGCATAGTCGATCGCCATCACGGCACGATTTCCGTACGATCCGCTCCCGGCGAGGGGGCAACCTTCGTAGTCACCCTTCCCATTGTGTGATTTCAGTGGTTGTCTTCCCGTGACAGCAAAGCTTTGAGCCAGAGAAAATCGTCGGCCGCACGGCTTCCGCCGGAACCGGTTTTCGTTTGCCAGCATCCTGACATCAACAACATGAGCAAAAAGAGGCAACATGACCGACGAACACAAGCCCATCGACATCCTGCTGGTGGAAGACAGCGAGACGGACGCCCAGTTGACTCTGGAGGCCCTGGCCGAAGGCAAGATCAGGAACACGGTCGCTCACGTGCCGGATGGTGAAGAAGCGATGGCATACCTTCGAAGGGAAGGAAAGTATGCAAATGCCACTCGTCCGGACCTGATCCTGCTGGACCTGAACATGCCGAAGCTGGATGGTCGCGACGTACTGAAGGCGATTCGGTCAGACGAAGAGCTGAGAGTGATTCCGGTGGTTGTTCTGACCACGTCAAATCAGGACAGAGATGTGCTGGAGTCCTACGGCCTGGCCGCCAACAACTACATCGTAAAACCCGTCGATCTGACGCAGTTCTTCAGCGTCATTCAGGAAGTGCAGGAATTCTGGGTGACAGTCGTACGGCTGCCGCCCAAGTGATCGGCGCTCGCGGACTGCATCCACCAGGTAAATGGCAGTCGCGGGTTACATGCAAACGGCCGGGCGGCTTTGATCGGCAGCCCTGAATGTTGCACCTGATTTCCCGGGCTCACCACTGAATACAGGACACGTTTGTGGACCAATCCGTCAACACTCCTCGTCTGTTCGTTGGCATCGGGGCCTCCGCCGGCGGCCTGGCCCCGATTGAAGAGTTCTTCGACAACATGCCGAATGACAGCGGCCTGGCGTTCGTCGTCGTGCAGCACCTGTCACCGGACTTTAAGAGTCTGATGGATCAGTTGCTGGCGCGCCATACTCGGATGGCCATTCACAAGGTGACCGACGGAATTGTGGTGGAACCGGATTCCATCTACCTGATTCCGCCGGAAAAAAATATGGCTCTGTCACAGGGCCGACTGTTGTTGACACAGCAGACCGGTGAACGCAGCCTGAAGCTTCCGATTGATTTCTTCTTTCGGTCACTGGCCCGGGAGTCCGGAGAAAAGGCGGTCGGCATCGTGTTGTCTGGCACGGGCAGCGACGGTTCCCGGGGGATCAAGGATATCCACGAAGCAGGTGGCGTGGTTCTGGTTCAAAGTGAAAACAGCGCGGCATTCGACGGTATGCCGCGGGCCGCCATCCAGACGGGGATCGTGGACATCCTGTGCGAACCCCACGAAATGCCGAAGCGCATTATGGATTATGCGGCCAGCGGCAGCCGCGCTGAAGTCAGCGTTTCGCAGCAGGAACAGGAACCGGAAGGCGCATCGGCCATGTTTCGGATTCTGCGGCTGTTCCGGCTGCACTATGGCGTTGATTTTGGGCTGTATAAGCCGGCGACGATTACTCGCCGCGTCGAACGCAGAATTCAAATGGGCAGTTTTCGTGATCTGGATGAATACGCCGAGGTTCTGGAAGGCAGCGACGAGGAAATGGAAGTTCTGTTCCGGGACCTGCTGGTCGAAGTCACGCAGTTCTTCCGGGACAGCGCGGCGTTTGAACGCCTGCGGCGCGACGTGATTCCGGAGATGATCCGGCGGTCTCAGCCGGGCGAGGAACTGCGGGTCTGGGTTCCGGGTTGCGCAACGGGTGAGGAAGCGTTCTCGCTGGGCATGCTGTTCTTTGAAGGGATGCAACAATTTGGCCGTGACCCCGAATTCAAGATCTTCGCAACCGACGTTCACCGAAGTTCACTGGAAACGGCCAGCACAGCCGTCTATCCGGCATCGGCTCTGGATGGCGTGCCGGATGAGTTCCGGATGAAGTTCTTCACGCGGACGAACGGACTGTGCCACATCAAGCGTGATCTGCGCCAGCGAGTCATCTTTGCCGCCAACGATCTGACCAACGACCCGCCGTTCACGAGAATCGATCTGATCAGTTGCCGCAATGTGCTGATCTATCTGGAACCCAAAATCCAGAAGCGAATTCTGTCGCTGTTTCATTTCGGGCTTAAGACAGGCGGGATTCTGTTTCTGGGACCCAGCGAGACCGTCGGCGACCTGGCGCCGGAGTTCGACACAATTGACCGGCACTGGCGCATTTATCGCAAGAAGCGGGACGTGCGGCTGCCCGAAGCGACGCGACTGCCGGCCAGTCCGGCGCTCAGCACCGTCATTCGGGGAAAGCAATCCGGCGTGGTCGTGGAAGCGCCACAGGCGTTTCGTCAGGCGTGGCTGGCGTCCGCTGCTGAAGAACTGCTTGCCAAATACGTTCCGCCCAGCCTGATGGTCAACGAATTCAATGAACTTGTCCACACATTCGGCGACGCCCGAAAACTGCTGGTGCAGCCGGAAGGCCGCCCGACTCTGGATGTCCTGAAGATGCTCACCGGCGAGCTGCGGTCTGCCACAAGCGCCGCTCTGCTGAAAGCGAAACAGGACGACGAGCCGGTCGTGTTTCTGGACATTCGCGTCAAATCTGACGGCGAAACACAAAGCTACAAGCTGACAGTCGAACCCTACAAAAAATCCGCTCAGAGTCTGTTTCTCATTTGTATGGAGCCGATGGAAACACCGGTTCGAGGACCTGAAGTCGCGGAGGAATTTCGGGCCGGCGACTATTCCGACGAACGGATCACTCAACTGGAACGCGAACTGGGGTACACCCGCGAGACTCTGCAGGCGACCGTCGAGGAACTGGAATCCAGCAACGAAGAGCTTCAGGCAACCAATGAAGAACTGATCGCTTCCAACGAAGAACTGCAGAGCACAAACGAGGAACTGCACAGCGTCAACGAAGAACTCTATACGGTCAACTCAGAACACAAGCAGAAGATCGAGGAACTGACGCAGCTGACCAGTGATATGGACAACCTGCTTCGAAGCACCGATATCGGCACGATCTTTCTGGATCAGGACTTTCGCATTCGAATGTTCACACCGGCGATCGAAGCCGCGTTCAACGTCATGGAACAGGATATCGGCCGGCCCATCGATCACATCGCCTACAAGCTGGACAGCCCGCATCTGCTGGCCGATGCCGCTGATGTGCTGAATACGCGTGAACCAAAGGAAGTGGAAGTTCAAAACAGCGACGGGCGCGTCTATCTGCAGCGGATGCAGCCCTATCGCACGGGTGACGGCGATGTCCGGGGTGTCGTGCTGACGACCACCGACATCACCGCCATCAAGGAAGCCGAACGTGCTCAGCGAACCATGATGACACTGGCTCAGATCAACGAGGAACTGCCGGATTTTGCTTATGCCGTTTCCCACGACCTGCAGGCTCCCCTGCGGCATATCAGGCAGTATTCAGAGATTCTGGAAAAGTCGGTCACGTCCGACGACCACGAAAAGATGGCGAAGGCCACACGAGTCATCGGAAACAGCGCCGTGTCGCTGAGTACGATGATCGAAGGCCTGCTGGCTTATTCCCGCATCAACACGCGCGGCCGGCCGATGGAACGTGTCGACCTGACCGAAGTCGTCGATGATGCAGTTCTGGACCTGACCGGCAGCATCGAATTCCAGGGAGCCAGTATCCAGGTCGGCGACATGCCCGTTGTTTCGGGTGACCGGCAGCAACTGCAGACGCTGTTCTTTCACGTCATTGACAACGCCATCAAGTATCGCGGAACTGACGCGCCCATGGTCACGGTCACTGCCGAAGCAGACGATGGGCATTTCCTGATTTCCGTGCGAGACAACGGGATTGGAATCGACAGCCGACACGCTGACCGGGTCTTCACAATCTTCAAGCGGCTTGGGTACAAGGACGATGTCCCCGGAGCCGGCGTAGGTCTGGCGCTGTGCAAACGTATTGTGGTTCGGCACGGAGGGCGTATCTGGGTGGAAGCCGGGACCGACGGCGGAACCATCGTCTGCTTCACTCTGCGCGAGTTCCAATTCAGTTCCGCTGCCGAGGAACGTATTGCCGTGAGGTAACACCATGAATTCCATCACCAGTGACAGGCGGTTCGCCGAAGATGACGAAGATACCGCCCGCGTTGTCAGCACCATTGTCGGTATTGGTGCGTCAGCCGGAGGTCTGAAAGCTCTGGAAACGCTTTTCGACGGCATCTCCTCCGGCACCGGGATGGCGTTTGTCGTCGTTCAGCACCTGTCTCCCACCTTCAACAGTCTGATGGACGAGATCCTTTCGCGGCACACGAAGATGCGGGTGATCAACGCCGCTGACGGGATGGAACTGAAGCCGGATTGCGTCTTTTTGATTACTCCCGGCAAGAACCTCAGCGTCCGTGACGGACGGCTGCGGCTGACGGCGATGGACCGTGAGCAGATTCAGAAGCCGGTTGACCTGCTGTTTCGGTCGCTGGCCCAGAGTTTCGGCAGCAGAGCGGTGGGTGTGGTTCTTTCCGGAACCGGTAACGACGGTTCGGCCGGAATCCGCGAACTGCGGCAGTGCGGAGGAACAACGGTTGTGCAGTCACCGGAAACCGCTCAGTTCAACGGGATGCCGTCCAACGCCATCGCAACGCACTGCGTCGATCTTGTGCTGCCGCCCGAGGAAATCAGCCGCTTCCTGAATCGATTCCCGGTTCACCGCGAAGGGCGGATCACGGTTGAGGAGTTTTCGTCGGATGAAGAACTGACCGGTGTCAACCTGGTGTTTTCGCTGCTCTGCGAACGATACGGGATCGACTTTGCCGACTACAAACCCTCCACCATCGCCCGGCGCATCGATCGCCGGATCCATGCGACCAATAGTCCGTCGCTGCAGGCCTACGCCGACAAACTGCAGGGTGATAATGTCGAACTGGATGCCCTGTACCACGACCTGCTGATCGGCGTTACGAAATTCTTCCGCGACACCGAAGCGTTTCTGGCGTTTGAGGGACATCTGCGGCAGGTCGTCCGCCGACTGCCGGTGGACACCGAACTGCGCATCTGGGTGGCCGGCTGCGCAACCGGTGAGGAAGCCTATTCGCTCGGCATGCTCGCCGTTGATGCCTTTGAACGGTGCGGCCGCGAAGTCAAAATAAAGATCCTGGCAACCGACGTCCATCAGGCAGCACTGGATACCGCGGCCCGCGGAGTCTATTCAGGCGAGTCGCTGGAGTTTGTTTCTCAGGAGCGTCAGAGCGCCTTTTTCGCTCCCGTGGACAGTCATCAGTACCGGGTTCGTTCGGAGATTCGCCGGCATATCGTCTTTGCCCGGCACAACGTGCTTCAGGACCCGCCGTTCACCAGAATGCACATTGTCACGTGCCGCAACATGCTGATTTACCTGCAGCCGAACGCTCAACAGTCAGCGATTGCGTCGTTTCATTTCGCGCTGGAGCCGGATGGTCTGCTGATGCTTGGTTCCAGCGAAACGCTGGGCCGGCTGCAGGACGAATTTGACACGCTCGATAACACGTGGAGGATTTATCGAAAGCTGAGAAACCTGCCGCGGCTGATCGCAGGCAACAGCGTTGACGCGGAGTCCATCGCTCGCGGCCCGCGACGGCTGGTCAACATTCTGAACCGGGACAAACCCGATCAACTGAGTTTCACCAGCCTGCTGGAAGCCTACGACCTGCTGCTGGCGCAGTTTATCGATTGCGGACTGCTGCTTGACGAAAACCGCAACATCCTGCACACGTTCGGCAACGCGCATCGTTTTCTGCATAACTCCGCCGGCCGGTTTACGGGCAACGTTGCCAGGCTGCTTGGCGGCGACGCCAGAACGGTAATTTCCGCGGGCCTGGTTCGGGCGGCCAGAGAGCCACAGGCCCGCTTTGTTCTTCGAAATGTCAGCTTCGACGTCAATGGCGATTCCCTGCGAGCCGATGTCACGATCCGCGCGCTGCAGGGCAAAGGCGCTCGTGTGGCGTGGTTTGTTGAATTCACGTCCGGAACCGATGCCGTATCGCAAGGTAAGGTCGAAGACACCGAAGTGCGCATCACGCAGGCAGGTGATGACTACTCGTCGCTCGAAGCCGAACTGACCTACACGAAGGAAAGTCTGAGCGCCACCATCGAGGAGCTGGAAGCGAGCAACGAAGAGCTTCAGTCCACAAACGAGGAGCTAGTTGCGTCCAACGAGGAACTTCAGAGCACCAATGAGGAACTACACAGCGTCAACGAGGAACTCTATTCCGTCAACGCAGAGAACCACCGCAAGATCACTGAGCTTCAGGAAGTGACGGAAGACATCGAAAACCTGCTGCGCAGCACAGACATCGGTACGGTTTTCGTCGACGCAGACCAGAGAATTCGCAGGTTTACCGAAGCTGCCACTCGGTTCTTCAACCTGGTTGACCACGACATCGGCCGCCCACTGGCCAACTTCACGCACTCACTTGCAATTCGTGATCTTCCCGCCGCAATCAGGACCGTGCTGGCCGGCGGACAGCCATACGCGACGAGAACCCAGGCCGCCGACGGCCACGATGTTCTGGTCAGAATTATTCCCTACGTCAGCGGAGACGAAAACAAGGGAGCGATTCTGTACCTCGTGGATCTCGACGCGATGCGAGCCGACTGAGTCCCTGTCACAGCCGCGTGCGTTATTCGCGGTGTGCAATCGCCGAATGTCTGACGCGAAACCGGTATTCTGCCGTCTTGAAACACATCGACGAAAATTCACGCCAGCAGGCCTTCGATCACTTCCGATTCGCGAGTGATGTTCGTCAGTCGCTTGTCGACTCCCTGGTGACGATACGTCAGCCGTTTGTGCCGGATGCCAAACAGATGCAGCAGCGTCGCCTGGAAGTCATTGACATGGATCGGATCGATGACGGGATTCCAGCCGATCTCGTCGGTTTCGCCGTGAGTGTGGCCGCCGCGGGAACCGCCGCCCGCCATGAACATACTGAACGCGTTGGGATGATGATCGCGTCCGGTGACGTCTGCGCTGCCGCCGCGATTTTCGCCCAGCGGTGTCCGCCCGAATTCGCCTCCAAAGACCACCAGCGTCTCGTCCAGCAGACCTCGCTGTTTCAGATCGCGAATCAACGCCGCGACCGGCTGGTCGACGCAGCCCGCGTTGTAGGACAGTTCGGCGTCCAGTCCTGAATGATGGTCCCACGACGCGAAGATGATGTTCACGAACCGGACACCGCGTTCGACCATGCGCCGCGCCAGCAGGCAGTTGCGGGCAAAGCCGGAATAATGATTGCCGGCACCGACTCGGGCGGACCGCTTTTCCGGCTCCGGCCGATTGATACCGTAGGCGTCCAGCGTCGCCGCCGTTTCGCCGGTAAGATCGGTCAGCTCCGGCGCGGCTGCCTGCATGCGGTACGCCAGTTCGTAGCTGGAAATGCGGCTTTGAATTTCCGGATCTCCGACACGATCCAGGTGCCGTTCGTTCAGCGCCCGCAATGCATCCAGTCCCTGCCGTTCCAGCGAATCCGGCAGGCCGGACGGCCGTTCCAGATTCAAAATCGGCGGCCCCTGATTTCGCAGCAGCACGCCTTCGTGAACGGACGGCAGATAACCGCTGCTCCACAAAGTCGCGCCGCCGCTGGAACCTCGCCCGGATGTCAGCACCACGTAGCCCGGCAGATTCTGGTTCTCCGTTCCCAGACCGTAGCTAAGCCACGACCCCATTGACGGCAGCCCAAACTGAGCCTGGCCGCACTGCATCATCAGTTGTCCGGGATGATGGTTGAACTGATCCGTGTGCAGACTGTTCATCAGGCAGATGTCGTCGGCGCACGCGGCCACGTGAGGCAGCAGGTCTGAAAACCACGTGCCGCTTTGTCCGTGCTGAGTAAACCGTCGCCGCGATGCCATCAGGCGGGCACTGTCCTTCTGAATGAACGCGAACCGCACGCCTTCCAGCAGCGATTCCGGCAGCGGCTGACCGTGCAAACGGTTCAGTTCCGGCCGATGGTTGAACAGATCAAGCTGCGACGGAGCGCCCGCGTTGAAGATGAAAATGCAGCTCTTCGCTTTCGGTTCGAAGTCAGACGGCTTCGGCGCCAGAGGATTGACGGGAGCCGTCTCGCCGCCGAACGCTCCATCCGCCGCCAGCATCGATGTCAGAGCGATGCCACCCAGTCCGCTGGCGGCAGTCGCAAAGAAGCTTCGACGCTTGTGGGCATGAATTGTGTTCACGTTCAACTCCTCGTCAGGAACTCATCCAGATTCAGCAGGACTCGACAGACATTGATCCACGCCGCCTGTTCCGCAACGACCGGCGCTTCGTCCGCATTGCTTCCCGCCAGCGCCCGCGCGTCATCCGGATTCGCGGCGAAGTGATCACGAGCGGTGTGCAGCAGATCGGTCATCTCCGCGCGTTCCCGATCATCGGCACTTCGGCCGACGGTAATCCGCAGCGCCTGATCCAGTCGATCAGCATCGGACATCTCACCTGGAAACTCATTCAGCAGCCGCCGGGCAAACGCCTGCGCGGCTTCGTGATAGACTTCGTTGTGCAGCGTGGCCAAAGCCTGCAGAGGATTGTTGCTGCGGTCTCGTTCGGCCACCGTCAGACTGCTGTCCGGGCAGTCGAACGTGCTGAGATTCGGGTCAATCGCGGTGCGTCGAAAGAACGTGTACAGCCCGCGGCGATAGCGGTCTTCGCCTTCCGACGCCCTGAACTTGAAACTTCCGGCATACGTCTGCTGAGCCACAATTTCCGGCAGCGGCGGAAAGACACTCGGGCCGCCTGCTTTTCGACTCAGCAGCCCGGCCGCCTGCAGCGAAATGTCCCGCACGATTTCCGCTTCCACGCGAAAGCGATTCTGTCGCGCCAGAAGGCGGTTGTCAGGATCGAACGAAACCAGTTCCGGCCGGTGCGAGGAAGACTGCTGGTACGTTTGCGACGTCACAATCAACCGAATCAGCGCCTTGCGACTCCAGCCGTTGTCCATGAACGACCGTGCCAGATAGTCGAGCAGTTGCGGATGCGACGGAGCGGACCCGCGCGAACCGAATTCCTGAGGCTGGTCGGCAAGAGACCGGCCGAACAGGTGCAGCCAGATCTTGTTGACGGCCACGCGAGCCGTCAGCGGATTTGTTTCGCTGACCAGCCAGTTGGCCAGATCCAGCCGATCGGGCATCGCGCCGCGAGGTTGCACGGTCCCCAGATTGCGCGGGACGTTGGGCGCGATTTCGCCGCCATCAACCTGCGGTCTCTGAAAATCCCCGCGCGTGAAGACGTACGTCGCGCGGCGATTCTGCTGCCGCTCAGTCATGTAGCGAGTGAAGCCTTTGCCGTTGTCGTAGCCTCGCAGTTGGCTCAGTTCGCGCTGGCAGTCGTCGCTCAGGTCCTTGTCCTCGACCTGTCGGTTCAGCAGGTCGACAATTTTCGCCCACTTTTCGCGACGTTCGCCGCGCAGCTCAGCCGCGTTGGTCGGTTCAGAACCAAGAAAATCGGCGCCTAAGTCCGTGTTGTTGAAGAATGCATACAGCCGATAGAAGTCTGTCTGTTCCAGCGGGTCGTACGGATGGTTGTGGCATTGAGTGCAGCCGACGGACGTTGCCAACCAGACGGTTCCCACCGTGCCGACCGTGTCAATCACGCGCTTCGTGCGGTCTTCTTCTGAATCGACTCCGCCTTCCAGGTTGAACTGCGTCTGAAGCTGAAACTTGGTGGCGATCAGGTCGTCCTGCGAAGCGTTCGGCAGCAGGTCTCCCGCGATCTGCCGGCGTGTGAAGTCATCGAATGGCATATCGTCGTTGATGGAACGCACAACCCAGTCACGATATCGCCAGGCATCGTCCTTGGCGCTGTCCTTTTCATAGCCTTCCGAATCGGCGTAGCGGGCTTCGTCGAGCCAGTGGCGTCCCCAGCGTTCGCCGAAGTGCGGACTGGAAAGCAGCTCGTCCGCCAGCGCCGCTGCGTCACCGCTTTCGACGAATGCACT
Source organism: Planctomycetaceae bacterium (assembly GCA_041398785.1). Lineage (NCBI taxonomy): Bacteria > Pseudomonadati > Planctomycetota > Planctomycetia > Planctomycetales > Planctomycetaceae > Planctomycetaceae bacterium. The sequence goes on from JAWKUA010000007.1 coordinate 268,972, forward strand.
GACCTGAGAGGGCGTCGGCAGCAGACCGGTCAGATCCAGATACATTCGCCGGACAAGAACGTGCCGGTCCGCCCGCGGCGCTGGTGCCAGGTTTCGCTCACTCAGCCGAAGACGAACGCACCAGTCGATCGGATGCTGCCCTGCGAATTGTGCTGCGTCCGGCAGCGGCGGCACATCAGCGTGCGACCAGTGTACTGGCCATTCGGCGCCGTCCCGAATCCATTCGGTCAGCAGTTCAATTTCCTTCGGCGAGAGCGGGTCATGACCTTCCGGCGGCATTCGGAGGCTCAGATCGTCACTGGTGATTCGCGCCAGCAGTTCGCTGCCGGCAACGTTGCCCGGTTGAACGGGAACGCTGCCGGAATCGGCTGCCGTCGTCAGGCGTTCGCGGCTGAGTATGCTGAATCCGCCGCTGGCTTTGACTCCCCCGTGACACGAAGCACAGTGGTCGTTCAGGATCGGCCGTATGTCACGTTCAAAGTCGATTGGAGCCGCCGAAACGATGGTCACGAACAGCAGTGTGATCGTCCCGAAGGCGAGGCTTCGCGCGACGGTTTTCAGCGGCAGCAGGCAGCGATTCAGCATCAGTTCGTTCCGCGCAGATCGTCGTGGACTGATCGGAGGCGTATCAAAGCGACTTGACCGCTGATTTTACCGCACAACGGACAGCGATGCACGAACCCCGCTCGACTTTGCGTTCACAGCGTATCACCAACCACCGCGACGTCTCTGGCCACAGATTCACACAGATCAACACAGATTGGCGATTGAAACACGCGCGACAGTGGTCGAATCTGACAACCACAGTTCACTGTCCGGGAAACACGGCACGAGGCGATCGTCGAACAGGTCGACTTCGCCGACTACACCAGCACCGCTTGGAGTTGGTGCAGCAGTGGGAGATTTCGCATCAAGGAATTGCAGTTGCGCACGCTGCAGTAGCTGTGCTGCGTGAAGAAGCGGCGCCGTCAGGATTCGGTCAGTTCGAGGTATGGGTCCAGGCCCATGTTTTCGTACTGTTCCAGACGCATGCGTTCCTGTTTCAGAAGATTCTTCCGCTGTTTGCGGTGAGTCTTTTCCAGGAACCGCTGCACTCGCCGGAAGTAACGCAGCCAGGATCGTGCGAGTGCTCCCTTCTTGCTGGCGATCGCCATTTTCTGCTTTCGGGCGACTTCGCGAGGTTCGCGGCAGCGCAGCAGTTCGTCTTCCAGAGACAGGAAGAACTGAAACGAACCGGGGTCGCCCTGGCGTGCGGCTCGACCGACCAACTGGCGGTCGATGCGTTTGGAACTGTGCATTTCCGTGGCGATGACGTGAAGACCGCCGGCTTTGCGGACGCTGTCGTCCAGAAGGATGTCGGTTCCGCGTCCGGCCATGTTGGTGGCGATGGTGACTCGCCCCGCATGGCCGGCGTCCTTGACGATTTCCGCTTCCTGTTCGTGGTAACGGGCATTCAGGATCTTGTGGCTGATCCCGTTTTCCTTCAGCACGATTCCCAGAGATTCCGACGCTTCCACCGACGGCGTTCCGACCAGGACAGCGCGACCGGCGGTGATCATTCGGGCAATTTCAGCGCTAATCGCGGCTCGCTTGGCCTGCTGCGTCTTGAACACTTTCACAGCCAGTCCCCTGCGAATGCAGCGCTTGTTCGTCGGAATTCTGGTGACCTTCAGTTTGTACGTCTTGCGCAGTTCACTGCGGGCCGGAACGGCAGTTCCCGTCATGCCGCACAGATTGGTGTAGTTGCGGAAGAAGCTCTGCACGGTCACTCGAGCGGCTTCACCCGTGGCGGCGGTGATGGGTACCAGTTCCTTGGCTTCGATGGCCTGATGCAGTCCGTCCTGCCACTTGCGGCCGTCCATGATGCGGCCGGTGCCTTCGTCGACGATCACGACCTTGTCGTCGACGATGACGTAGTCGCGGTCGAGTTCGAAAGCGTGTCGCGCGGTGAGAGCTTTTTCCACCTGAGTATAGATTCGTTCCGTATCCATCGAACTCAGCAGCGTCGGCTTGGACATCAGCACGACCTTGCGGCAGCCGGCATCGGTCAGCCATGCGGAGCGTCTTTCCGGTTCGTAGACGTAGTCGGTGCGGGGTTCCAGTTGAAACGTCGCCCGGTTGCTCCAGCGAAACAGGTTGACCGTGGCCGGATCGTTCGGCTGAGTCAGTCCGATAATCAGCGGCGTGCGGGCTTCGTCGATCAGGATACTGTCGGCTTCGTCAATCAGCGCAAAATAGTGGCCGCGCTGAACGGGTTCTTCTCCGCCCTGCAGAGTTCGGACGAATTTTCGCAGCGACGGGCTGCCGTCTTCCGCGCTGGCTCCCTTGCGCAAACGGTCGCGCAGGAAGTCGAAACCCATTTCCTTGGAGGTTCCGTAGGTAATATCGCAGGCGTAGTTCTGCCGGCGTTCGTCCGCTTCCATCGAGTCCAGAATCTTGCCGACGGACAGTCCCAGCTTGCGATGAACGGGCCCCATGGTTTCGGCATCGCGATTCGCCAGATAATCGTTGACGGTGATGACATGACAGCCGTAGCCGGGAAGTGCGCGGAGGAACGACGTCATGGTGGCGGTCAGTGTCTTGCCTTCGCCGGTCTGCATTTCGGCGATGTGGCCTTCGAACAGTGCGATCGCTCCCATGATCTGCACTTCGAAGTGTTCCATCTTCAGCACGCGGCGAGCGGACTCGCGGACGAGCGAAAAGGCTTCGGGCAGCAGCTTTGCCAGCGGTGTGCCAGCTCGGGCTTCCCAGCGGATTCTTCGGCCGGCCGCCAGCAGGTCGTCGTCGGTCAGCTTATGCAGCCGTTCGCTTCGGCGAATGACGCGTTTCGCCATGGACCGCCATCTCGACCGGCGAGCGGCGGACGGCAGGAAACCGGACTTCGTCCAGTGGAAGGCAGTGGAGGCACCAAGCATTAGCCGCAGCGGACCTCACTTCGACGTGAGAAATCAACGGTGAAAATAGTGTCTGCCGAATCTCGGCCGACGATCGCTACTCTTCGCTGAGCCAGTCCATGATGAAATTGTCGTGCGAACTATCGCGGCGGCGACTGCGAGTCTTCGTGCGACCGGAAGCTGCCGGCATGCGACCGGGACCGCTGGAGGCAGCCGCCAATCCGGCCTTTTCCATCAGGCCCATGGCAAACGGGTCTTCATCTTCGGGCGGAGGAGCGTTGCCGCTGACAATGTATTCAATGCGAAAGCAGTGTTTGGCAATCTGAAGTTCGTCGCCCGGCATCAGCGGCTTTCCCGTCGTGCGTTCTCCGTTCACCTTGATGCCGTTGCTGCTTCCAAGGTCCCGGATGTGCCAGTAACCGTCCTTCATTTCCAGTTCGCAGTGGTGAGACGAAACGTTTGGAAAGGAAAGGCAGATGTCGCATGACGACCGGCGTCCGACCAGCAGTTTCTCGTGAAGCAGCGGTATCGGATCGCCTCCACCACACGGATTCAACTCACCAAGCATATGCACATTCCTTGAGTCCACGACGGTCGGCAAAGATGAATCTCCGACGTACCGCAGAACAGTACGGCGGGGAAGACGGGCGACGGCGAAAAATTCAGCACGGATAATGCCGAATCGGCCAAATTCACGGGAAACTCGCGATGACGGGCTTTCTGCTGAAAATTGTGACGCTTTTGACGACAACGCCGAAAATGCCACTCACCAACACTGCGCGATTCTGCCGCAGTGTCGCAAATCGCAACACTTCCGCCACGACTGCCGCCACGACTGTCGGGCGCCGTTCGAAGCATTCCGGGCCAGCGGCCGCTCTGGTCATTCTGGTTTGAACAGCCACCGCAGGCTTGTCAGTGAACCGTCCTGTTCCGACGTGGGCATGACCGTAACCTTCCCGGCGTCGTCCGTCAAACATTTTATGCCGCAGAATTGCACACCGCGCGGACCAGCAATGCCGAACGAGGCGTTGCCGCCGTTGGAAGTTCGGTGCGACATCCGGTGGCGGCCCGACTTATGCCTCGAGCGGGGAAAAATGAGGCGTTCAGGCCCGCGGCAGTAAGAGCTGCAAGATGCCTCAGAGTCCGCCGCGGCCAGCTTAATCGACTTCCGCCGGATCAACCGTCGCGGAATGTTTCCGGGGCTGGTATGTTGCCGCATAGCTGCCGACATCCCAAAATGCCGGGGCTTGTCATCCTGATGCGGACGGTTTGTATTCCGGTTCCCTGTTCTGAAGCGAGGTATCAACTGCATGTCGTCGCTGAGTTCCTGCCTGCCAGCCTTCGTACGTCTTGCGGTCGCGGCGGCGTTGTTCCTTCCGGCGTCTGGCTGTTCCAACGCTCCTGTTGACGATGCGCCGCCGATTCTGACGGCGATTGAGGACGTGCAGAAGGAAGTCGATCAGGCGGAAAAGCAGAAGCGAGCCGCGGAAGCTCGCGCGCGTGCCGCAACCAATGCCAGCCTGCCGGATGCCGGTTCATCCATCGACATGTCCGACGTGCCGGAGGAAGGCAGTTTTCGCGTCCTGTTCGAAACCACGGCCGGCAACTTCACCATCGACGTGCACCGCGACTGGGCACCGATCGGCGCCGAACATTTCTATCAGCTCGTCAAAGCCAACTTCTACAACGACGCGGGCTTCTTCCGTGTCGTGCCGAATTTCATGGTGCAGTTTGGAATTGCCGCGGATCCGGCAACCACCGCCAAATGGGATCAGTCCATCAAAGACGATCCGGTCAAGCGCAGCAACCTGAGAGGGTTCGTGACCTACGCAAAGATGAACCAGCCGAATTCACGGTCGACGCAGGTGTTCATCAACTATCAGGACAACTCGCGACTGGATCGAGACGGGTTCGCCCCGTTTGGCATCGTTGTCGACGGGATGGAAGTTGTCGACAAGATCAACGCGGAATACGGCGAACGCCCCGACCAGGAGTCTCTCAGAGCCGGCGGAAACGGGTATCTCAAGCCGACATTTCCAAACCTCGACTTCATCAATTCGGTTACCATCATCAAGGACAACACGGCTTCCGCGGAACCGCCGCAAAACTGACGATCGTGGCGGAGGCAACCATCGCGCATCTTCGATTTCGAACCGACGACGGTCGCGGAAATGTCGTGCGTCCCACCAGTCCCGTCGTTCCAAATTTACTCACGGATTGAGCCATTGAGATTTCGAACCAAACAACGCCCGCGAGGATTGCTGCGGCCGACCGATCAGGTGCGACTGACTCTGCTGGTCGCGGGCTTCGGCATCGTGCTGCTGGGATTCAGCGTTGCGAAACGGCCGCAGGTCTGGAACACGCTGTTCGGCGAACAGACGGCGACGGGCGCGACTGACGATTCCAGGACGGAACTGCAGGTGACCGGGAACTCGCTTCGCGCCGACGAATTCTTTGCTGCGCCGGCCGACAAATTCGATTCGGATACGCTGCCGGCGGAAGACACACTATCGACGGAAGGCACGTCGGCGGCGGATAACGTGCAGGTCGCACGGAAGCCGGTCGTCGAACAGGACGGTTCCGCTCCAGTGTCCAAACCATCTGCATCCGCGGCCCTGACGATGCCCGAAGATCTGCTGAAGAACGTTCACGACGACGTCATCGGGGTTCATTCGGACGAATCGGTCGCCTACTACGCCGCTTTGAAAATGGCGGCAATGATCAAACCGGAGACCGCCGCAAAGCTGGATGCAGGCAGCTTCGCGCTGTTCATGGACGCCACCAGTGCCTCCCGCGGCAAAGCCTTCACGATCGACGGCAGGCTGCGGCGGCTGTCGGTTCAAAGCCGGGCCGCAAATGAATTCGGGGTCGGCACACTGTACGACGCCTGGCTGACAACCGCCGATTCCGGCGACCGTCTGGTGCATGTCGTGGCAATGTCGATCGATGAGAAACTGAAGCCGGCCGACGCCTACGGCAAGCATCCGCCGGACGTTCGCTTCACGGGATATTTTCTGAAACGCGAAGGCTACGCGACCCGTGACAGCGTCAATATCGCTCCCCTGTTCCTTGCCGGAGCATTGAAGGAAATCCCTGAACCGGCCGCCGTGGTCACCCGCTCGGAGCAACTGACGCCATACCTCTGGCGGCTGACTCTGGCGGTCTGCGCGGGAATCGCGTTCATCTGGTGGTCATTCCATCGCAGCGATTTGCGGCACCAGCAGTCGCGCGTCCGACAACTGGCCAGACAACCGGCGACGGCATCGTTTGAAGGAGTTTCGTCGGTTTCCGTGAAGGAGACTCTGCACCAGTTGGAAGCGGACGCCAATCGCGCGGAATCGCCGTTTCCGGAATTGAGGTCCAGCCCATGACCCTCGGAGACAGGGAATCCGCCGGACGATTTCCGGCGATCCGGATGCGAAGAAACCGCCGGCACGACTGGTCGCGAAGGCTGGTGCGGGAACATTCACTTTCGGTCGATGACCTGATACTTCCCGTGTTTGTGACGGAAGGCAGCGGCATCGAACAGCCGATCGCCTCCATGCCGGGCGTCCATCGCTACAGCATTGATCGAGTCGTCCCATGCGTTACCGGCGCTGCCGAGCTGGGGATTCCCGCCGTGGCCGTGTTTCCCGTGACGCCTGTCGATCGCAAAACGGAAGATGGCGACGAAGCCACGAACCCCGATAACCTGATCTGCCGCGCGATGCGAGCGATCCGCGACGCGGGACTGCCTCTGGGAATCATCGCGGATGTCGCGCTGGATCCCTACACGACTCACGGACAGGACGGAGTCCTGCACAACGGTTACGTGGCGAACGACGAAAGCCTGCAGGTTCTGGCTCGACAGTCGGTGGTTCAGGCCGAAGCGGGATGCGACATCATTGCTCCGTCCGACATGATGGACGGACGCGTCGGCGTCATCCGAAAGGCTCTTGATGACTCGGGTTTTCAGCGAGTGCAGATCATGGCCTATTCGGCGAAGTACGCGTCGGCGTTTTACGGACCGTTTCGCGACGCCGTGGGCTCCGCCGGAAACCTCGGCAAAGGCGACAAGCGGACCTATCAGATGGACCCGGCCAACACCGACGAAGCACTGCGGGAAGTCGCTCTGGACATCGCCGAAGGAGCCGACATGGTCATGGTCAAACCGGGAATGCCGTACCTGGATATCGTCCGGCGGGTGAAGGACGAATTTCGAGTACCAACGTTTGCGTACCAGGTCAGCGGCGAATACGCGATGCTGAACGCCGCGGCTAAAAACGGCTGGCTGGACCGCGATGCCGTGATGCTGGAAAGTCTGCTGGCGTTCAAGCGAGCCGGAGCCGACGGCATCCTGAGCTACTTCGCTGTCGATGCCGCGAAGCTGCTGAAATAACCCGCGCGGATCGTCGATCGCCAACTGAGTCAGCCGTCAGGGTCGTCAATCAGTTCCTGCAGCCTTGCCGCGTGTTCCGGCAGCAGCTTTGCACACCAGGACTCATCGATCAGACCGACTGCCAGAAAGTCCTGCAGATGAACCTGGTCCTTGCGACGGAACGAATTCAGCTTCATGCGGACCAGAGCTTCCAGGTCGACGACGTTGTAGTCGTCTCCCGCCGCCACTTCGGTGACGTCCGCTGACGCAGTTGTATACTCGGGCCGGACCTTCTCACCGGCATACAGAATATGCACGGCGTCGCGGGGACTTCCGTCGGGACCGTCGATGAAGCAATCGACTCCCATGACTTCGTAGTGATAGAAACCGGCACTTTCCAGTGCCTGCTTCACGCGGTCGAAGTCAGACCGGCGGATCAATATGTCGACATCCTGAGTATTGCGGGTCGCCGCCCGATCGACTCGGGCTACCCATGCGGCGACGGCGTTACCACCGGCAACAGCATACGGAATCCCCGCGTCACGCAGCGCAGCGGTGGCTCGTAAGGCGCGTTCACGGACAGCTTCCACGGCTTCAATCATCCTTTGCCAGGAAAACGGTTTCAGCTCGATCGCCACAGTCACAATCTCGCGGGAATCTCTGTTTCCGAACAGACCTGTCGAGCCGCCATGATACCGGCGGCGCCGGCCCCGGCCAACATTGATACCGGAATCACGAGAAGCACGTCACGGTACTTCCCACAGCGGCAACTCGTCATCACCGACATAGTCGCGCAGGATTTCGTGCGGAGCGAACCGATTCTTGTAGTTCATCGAACCGCATTCGCGTATGTAATAGCCCAGGTACAGCCGGTGCCTGGCGGTCCGCTGACCTTCTGCGATCTCCGACAGCACAGAATACGTTCCCAGCCCGGCATGGCGCAGTTCCGGATCGTGAAAGAAGTAGATACTGGACATCGCGGATTCAGTCATGTCGACGATCCCGATGGCGACAAGCTGCCCGTTCAGCAGATATCGGAACTCCCGCGAAAACGGAAACCGGCCTTCCAGAAAGGACTCGGAGTATTCGTCTCGCGTAATCATGCGAAACGGCCAGTTGCGGCGACGGTGCATGTCCAGGTGATACCGGTTGTACAGCGACAGATGTTCGTCGGTGACGTCCGGCGGACCGATCTCCACCTGAATGGCGCGGTTTCGAGTTCGGCAGCGACGCTGACTCTTCGACGGTTGAAACCGATCCAGCACGATCCGCAGACTGCGGCATTCGCGGCAGGTCCGGCACTTCGGACGAAAAATCATGCGTCCGAACCGTCGCCATCCCCGCTCCAGAAGTTGTTCGTAGTGCCTATCGGTCAGCGAGAACGCAAAGCGGTATTCCATCTGCGACATCCGGCCGGACAGGTAGCCGCAACTCGATTCGGAACCCAGCATGATCAGTTCGCCGCGCTGCGGTTGTTCGTCGCCGGCAAACTTGCTGTCGAGTTCATCTGCCATTTAGGGTCCCGGGAGAAACTCTGCCGCGGCGATTTTGAAGTCGGCTGATATCGCAGTGCCACTCCGAATCTGGCGCGACGGGTGCTGCTGGCTGCGCGGCGGGTTGACCGGCCGTTACTTTCCCGACGCCGTGCTGCTTGTTTTCGGCAGGACCCAGCCGGGTCGCGGAAAATGGCAGGTATAGCCGTTTGGATAGCGCTGCAGATAGTCCTGATGGTCGGGTTCCGCTTCCCAGAAATCACTTGCCGGGACCACTTCCGTGACGACTTTGCCCGGCCAGTTGCCGGACGCTTCCACGTCGGCGATGGTCTCCAGCGCGACTCGCTTCTGTTCATCACTGGTGTAAAAAATCGCCGATCGATACGACGCGCCCCGGTCGTTTCCCTGCCGGTTCAGTGTCGTCGGGTCATGGATTTGAAAGAAGAACTCCAGCAGATCGCGATAGCTGGTCTGTGACGGATCGAACACGATTTCGATCGCTTCGGCATGGGTCCCGTGATTGCGATACGTGGCATTCGGCACATCGCCGCCTGTGTAGCCCACTCGCGTGTCAATCACGCCGGGCCGCTTGCGAATCAATTCCTCCATCCCCCAGAAACAGCCTCCTGCCAGGACCGCGCGTTCTGTCGTATTCATGGTTTTGTTTTCCTGTTGGCCGGCTGCTGTCGACGAGCCGGTTCCGTTCGGAGTGAAAAGGGACGCAAATTCCCCGTAGCCCTCTTTGTCCAGATCCTCGGCCGGGACGAATCGCAGAGCGGCGGAGTTAATACAATAGCGCAGACCGGTTGGCTGCGGTCCGTCGTCGAAGACATGCCCCAGATGCGAGTCACCGTATCGCGAACGCACTTCCGTTCGGCTCATGAACAATTGCCGATCTTCCTTCTCGACGATATTAGCACCGTCAATCGGGCGAAAGAACGACGGCCAGCCGGTCCCCGATTTGTACTTGTCCTTCGAGCTGAACAGCGGCTCGCCGGAGACGACGTCCACGTACAGTCCTTCGCGCGTGTTGTCCCAGTAATCGTTGGAAAACGGTCGCTCGGTCGCTTCGCGCTGAGTGACGTCGTACTGCATCGCGGTGAGCTGTTGTCGCAGCGTTGCATCGTCCGGCTTCCTGAATTCGGACCAGGAATTGGTACTGCCGGTTCCAGTCCCGATGCTGTCCGCCGGCGCGGCGCCGGAATGGGTCATTCGGGGTTCAGACTCAGTCAGACGAAAAGCGATGGCTGCCACGATCACGACTGCCGCGGATACCAGTGCCGCAACGGCAAGTCGTCTTCGGAGTGTCATGATGCGATTCTCCTGAAAGCGCGGAAAAAACAAGTGACCTGCGTCGCGGGCATTCACGTGATGACATCGTCACGAAGGGCCGGAAGGCGCTGAGGGCTCGCCGTGACCGATGATACCGGAAAATCTTAGTGCTTCGTCGGCCGCAGATCGATGGATTTCATGGCCTCCGCAATCGGAAGCGTGGTGTGATTGGGAGGGCGAGGCTCCTGCCGAGCCGCTGCCGCATTGAATGCTCTTTTGCACGCGCGGCTCGAAACGATGCTGCCTATACGCCAGATTCTGCGCGACATCATGTTTGAATGGTCTTGGCCGGTCGCTTGACCATAGCCGGCTCGTCCACCGCTGCCCACCTTCAAAACGTTCGGGCGAGATACCGCCGCAGGCGTTCCAGCAGCGATCGTTCCGCTCCGTGAATCCGGACTTGCCCGACGGAATACAGGTTCGGCACGGGTTGCGAATCCCTGACCGTCAGGACACCGGAACAGCGAAACAACGGCGGAGCGGCGTCGTGCGGTGCGCGTCGCCACTTATTCAAGCCGGCGACGGAGATCTGGATGGGGACCGAATCGGCCGTTTCCTGAGAGACTTCCTCGATGATCGTTTGAAAGCGTTCGTTTGCTCCCGAGAGGGACGCGACTGTCGTCAGCGAGCCGGGTGCGACAAATTCGACTTCCGCTTCATCGACGAATGCCACGACCCACAATTCACGAGGGTCACCGATATGGCCGAGCACCGTGCCGCGATCCAGATGGGCATTCCGGTTTTGGTGCGTCAGCGGCAGTCCGGTCCACGAGGAAAGCTGCCGTCCATCAGGCTGCGGAACACGTTCCTGCGGCGGCAGCAGTACGCCGGCTGTCGATGCCTCGACGCTGAGTTTCCGCGCCTGTTCACGGAGCGATGCCAGCCGTGATTTCACTTCGGCGATTGCTTCCGCCGTCGTGGCAAGGTCGTTTTTCCGATCGGACGCTCGAACGGTCTCCAGCGATGCCAGAATGTTTTCATGCTGCCGAAGTTCCGCTTCCACCGCCTGCACGCGCAGGTCAATGTCCGTGTTCGAAAGACGGGCGATCTCGTCACCGGCCTGCACCACCTGTCCATAGTCGGCGAACGAAATGACGTCACCCGGAACCGTGACGTAGATCGCTTCTCCTTTGGGAAGAAACGTACACGGAGCCGTCACGGAATACGGCCAGCGAAAACTCAACACCAGCCATGCAACGGCGCAGAATGCGATCGTGTGCAGCAGCGGTCGAAGGCCGCGCCGCTGTCTCAGGGCTGTGACGGCCGTGTTGCCGACGAACAACGCCAGCGGCATCACCAGAAACGTCGCCAGGATGAACCACGACAACAGCTGCCCCGCGGCTTCCTGCTGCCATTGTCTGGCAAACGTGCGCACGATCTTCACGATCGCGAACGTGATCAGCAGGCGATAGGCCGCCGCCAGCAGCCCATAAACGGTCAGAAACGCCGTCTGCCGGGATCGAATCGACGTCAATCCGTCCGTGACGCCGAACAGATATCGTCGAGCAAGCTGGCTGACTCGCGCGGACGCCTGCTGATACAGATTCGGGATGCCCGTGAGATCCGCCAGCAGAAAATAGCCGTCGAAACGCAGCAGCGGATTGCCGTTGAACAGCACGGTCGTCACGGAACACAGCAGAATCGTGTTCATCAGCAGAAGACGAGTTGTTCCCGGAGCGGCGAACCACCACAGCAGCACGCAGAGCGACGCAATCGTCAGTTCCAGAACGATGCCGGCTGCCGTGACCGCAAGGCGATGAGACCTATTCAGCGACCACGAATCAGAAACGTTGGTGTACAGCACCGGAGTAAACGTCAGCATCATGATGCCGCATTCACGGCACTCCGCGCCGAAGTGGACACAGGTCAGAGCGTGCGCCAGTTCGTGACAGCATTTCACGACGATGAATGCTGCCAGGATCAGCAGGATGTTTTCGCGGCTGGCGAACGTCGACAGATTCGGCAGTCCCTGTCGGAAGTCGTCGAACCGGACAGTGACCAGAGTGCCCGCGGTCAGCAGCAGAATCGCGAAACACACCGCCGCCGCGCGTGTGTACAGGAAGGCCAGCCGCGGCTCGATGCTTTTCAGCAGCGACGTCGGGTCCATCAGCGGCAATCGCAGACGCATCAGTTTCAGCGGTGCGGTCCAGCGACGCGTTCTGCGCTTTTGCTCCAGCGCCGCCAGCACGCGCGGTGAATCTCCGGTGACGGTGGCAACCAGCAGTTGCTGACGAATCAGCCGGCGAAGAAAGGTCCACAGTTCCTGTTCGTCAATTTCATGATCGGGAAACTGAGTCTGCAGCAGTTGTTTCCAGCCGTTCATGTCGATCCGGCCGTCGAGCGCGCGCAGAGCCAGGTACTCGTGCGAATCCAGAAACGTGTGAGCCGGCTGCAGCGGATCCTTCAGAATCCAGCCTCCGTTTTCGTGAGGCATGCAGGTCAGATCCGGTCGCATTCGCCATCGGATGGGTGTCTGATTTCTGCGCGCCGCGGCGTCGTCAGCGGCGGCGTCGACCGTCGCCGGGGATGGTGAATTCGTCGCAGCGGCACGGCCGAATTCTCGCTGCGATTCTGCGCTGCCGCGGTCCGTGTTCATTTCTGTTGACGACCCGAACGCTGCGCCGTGTTTTCGGCCTGGGAAGGCACAACATCGGACTCGGCTTTTTCCGCGTGAATGGTCATGGCACCGGACATCCCCGGCCGAATCTTCAGGCCCGTGTTTTCAAATTCCGCCCAGACGCGAAGTTGCTGTTCCAGCAGTTGCACTTCGGGACTGACATGTGTGATTCGGCCGCGAATTTCGCCCAGCGACTGCAGTTCGTCAGGAAAAGTAATCGTGACAACTCGATCCTGCAGATCCTGCAAAACCAGCGACACGTCGATGTTCCCTTCCACGCGAAGCCGGCTTAACTGAATGACACGAACGACGGTGGCGCCGGGTTCGACCCATTCGCCCGGCTTGCGAATGACTTCGGCGACGACACCGTCCATGGGAGCGATCATGCGGCGGCGCGCAAGCGCCAGTTCCGCCTGCTGCAGTTCCGTGCGGCGGGCGGCGACCGTCAGTTGCAGCAGATCCAGATTCTTCAGTTCCTGCTGCACCAGCAGCTCATGGCGGGCGATCGTGGAATTCTGTGCTTCGATTTCCGCTTCGTGGACGCGAGGCTGCAACTGAGCCATGTCGTGGTCGGTATTGGCTTTGTCGACGCTCAGCAGACCTTTCCTGGCCAGCGTCTCCAGTCTGAGGATTTCCGACGCGGAAACTGCGCTTTCGAATCTGGCTCTCGCGCGCTGAGCGCGTTCGAGTTCCACCTGCGACGTGTCTCGATCGGTTTCCGCCATTTCGATCAGCGTTCGACTTTCGGCGCCCTTCTGCGAAATCAGCAAGGCCGCCTGCAGCGGTTGCAGAGCCGCACGCACTTCGGCCAGCCACGCGCGAGCTGTCTCCACGGGAAGCTGGTTGTTGAGCTGCAGTTCCGCTGCCTGCAGATTGACTCTGGCCGTCTCCACGGCGATTTCTTCCCGGCTGGCATCCAGTCCGGCCAGTGTCTGACCCTGCGTGACGTTCATGCCTTCCGTGACATTCATCGAATCCAGCAGTCCGGGGTCGCGAAACGAAATCTCACGCTGTTCAATCAGCATGACGGTCACCGGAGAAACGGTGACGGGCAGCAGCGCATCGTCCGCGGCATCGACAGCCTTCACCGCGACGAAGACCAGACTCACAGCCAATGCCGGAAAGGATCGAAGGATGTCGTCTCATCATTCACCTCAGAACCACGCGAAAGCCTGTTCGCGTGCAAACTCAATCATTTCGCGAAACACCACGAATCCCAGTGACCGCCGACCGCAGTGAATTCTTGCGGTCACGGACGTCCCCGGCCGAAGTTTCGTGGTTTCCAGTTTGTCGATTCCGGCCGTGCCCCGACAGATCAGCCGGCTGTCCACGACCTCAACGGTGTTTTCCAGCGATTCCAGTGTTGTCTCCCACGACGTTCCCGGCGACATCCGCAGGAAAACCGCACGGGCAGTGACGAGCTTTGACCGGCCCGCGCCTGCTGAACGTACCCGACGACATCGTCAGGAATATGCAGTTCCATATGCCATGCGGAATTCCGCGGTATGACTTCGAACAGGAAATCGCCTCGTCTGACCGGGCGCGAAAGCAGCTCTTCCTTCAGATTCGCACGATAGACGATGCCGTCGGACTGAGCCTGAACCGTCAGCCCTTCGCGCTGTTCGGTCAGCAGTTTCATTCTCTGTTCCAGATCCGTGATCCGCTGTTTGACGGCGCTTTCGCCTCCCAGAATCTGGTCCAGCGAAAGCGTGCCGGACGCGGAGGAGGAGACGGTTCGTGACCGCTGAATCGACGTCAGCCGCACGCGTTCGGTTTCCAGGTTACCGGCGGTCTGCTGCAACTGCAGATCCAGATCCGGATTTCGCACGCGGACCAGATTCTGTCCCGTCGACACCGCCGACTCGTTGTCCACGCTGAGTTCCTCAACGGTTCCGTCGTGAGGACTAAAGACACGGTATCGGTCGTCGGGAAACAACTGACCGGTCACTTCAATTTCAAAATCTGTGCGGACAACCAGCATGACCAGCGCGGCCATCAACAGCGCAGTCAAAAGAATCGTGCGTCGGTTTCCCAGTCGACCCAGCAGTGATGGACGATCAGCAAAGTGCCGGGCACTGGCCAGAGACAACTGGTGCCGCACGAGAGCCACGGATGGTTCGTCGGGGGGAGTCGTGTCCCCAAAGAGTTCCAGCACCAGACACGCCGGCGCCTGTGTGGCGGACGATACCGGGTTCGTGTCGCCTTTCGAAACCAGCGGAACGATTCGCACCTGACTGGTGCCGCTCAGCGCCAGAGTTCGCAGAGATTCGCCGGAGACATCCCTGGCCGACGACGCAGAACTTTTTGCCGTCGGAGCAGTGCGAGCGCAGATCCACGAATCGACATCACTGGAAGACAGGATCGATTCGGCGGACTGCAGGATGGCTCGGCAGATCGGACTGCTTTCGTCGACGGTATCAACGCCGGACACTGCTGCGATCGTCCAGTGGCCGTTGTGTTTCCGCAGCACCGCAACACGATCGACGTTCAGCAGCGATCGCAGTTCCGTCGCGGCAGCGATTGCAAACGCATCGCGGCTCTGACATTCGTAAAGTCGATGGCACAGACTCAGCAGCGCGTTGCTGGTCTTCAGCCGGACGCGGAAATCGTCCAGCATGACGTTGCGGAATGCTTCGGCCAGACAATCGGTGACGGCAGCTGCGGCTTCGCGAAGCAGCGGTTCCGCCGGTTTGTCGGAAGCAGTGCGGACTTCCAGCGCCGCCAGGTGATCTTCCGTCAGACGGACGGGAGTGATCAGCAGCACGCCGTTCAGCTTTCGATCCAGTTCGCGCAGCGGCAGCGACTTTGTCTGACATTCCGAAGTCAGAAACGCGGCCACAGCGTTCGGATAGGCTGTTGTGTGTTCGCCGCACGAACCATCAACGCCCAGCCGGACCGGCCCGTCGCCGATGGAAACCCACGCCGCACAGCCGGTGACTCCGGCGATTTCGGTCATCGCCGCCGCGGCGGCACGAAACACCACAGCAAACGGAGCGTTTTCGCGAATGTGCCGCTCCGCTTCCAGAAGTCGTGCTTCAAATTCGTTCAGCGACCTGGACATGGTTCCCGATGCTACGCCGGGAACCCCAGGGTCACAAGATACGACTGCCCACGGTCCGCAGAACGTGGCTGAGGGAACGCGGCTCCGCGGCAAAAACTGCCGAAGCATCGATGTCGGAACGGCGTGAGCCCGGAATGAGGCCCGTTCGATTTGCCGCAATCGTCCAGCGTACCGGAACGTCGTTTTCGGCGTTTACTGCCGCTTCCTTACATTTGGACTTCAGAGAACGTTGTGAGAATCCGGCAAGTCCGCTGCGCTGCGCATAATCGCTGCAAGCGGACGTGCTGAATGCCGATCATTCTAAAACGACCCGTTCGCCAGGGGACGCTTGCGCGGCTGAACCACCCATTGTCCGCCAGCCGAATCCGCCGCGAATGCGAGCCCGGAAAGCCCCAGTCAGAGAATGGCCATGACTCGACACATCACAGACGGTTCCGCGAGTTCCGTTCTGCCAATGCCTCACGCGACTCTGATTGTGGGATGCTGCATTGTGAGCTGTCTGGTTACGGCCGGCGGCTGTGTCTCCCGGGATGTGCTGAAGGAGACGATCGCGAACGACACGGTGAAGGTTGATTCGATCTCATCGCGCGTCGACAACTTCCAGCCGGAAGTCTTTTCGGACGTGCATATTTCGACCCCGTTTACTCCCCGCCAGCGTCCGAATTATGACGCGATCGTTTACGAAGACGTCACGCTGGATTCGGTGCTGTCAATCGCAATGTCCAACAGTCAGGTGCTTCGCGACCTTGGCGGTACGATGCTGCGAAGTCCGGATGCTCTGGCCACGCGGTTTACGATGCCGCTGCAGCAGACGGATCCCCGGTTCGGCATGGAAGCCGCTCTTGCCGCGTTCGACGCTCAGTTCGCCATGTCCGGGTACTTCAACAACAACGACCAGACCTACAACAACTCCTTTTTTTCCGGCGGGACCAACACGTTCCGGCAGGACCTGCACAATTACAACGCGGAACTGTCCAAAGCAACGGCGACCGGTTCCCGTCTGGCGCTTCGCAGCGTTTCCAGGTATGACTCAAACAACGCACCGGGCAACCTGTTTCCCAGCGCGTTTGATACGTACCTGGAAGGCGAACTGCGTCAGCCGCTGCTGCAGGGCGGTGGAGTTCAGTTCAACCGAATTGCCGGTCCCGGCAGTACTCCCGGTGTTTACAATGGGATCCTCCTGGCTCGCGTCAACAACGATATTTCACAGGCGGACTTCGAAATCGCCGTGCGTGATTACGTTAGCAACGTGATCAACGCCTATTGGGACCTGTACTTTGCCTATCGCGACCTGGACGCCAGAACGCGCGCGATGAATCGAGCTCTGGACGCGTGGAAGCGTCTGGAAGCCAACAAGGACGAAGAAAGCGGAGCCCGCATTGCCCTGGCTCGCGAACAGTACTACCGCTTCAAGGCGGAAGTTGATGAATCCATCTCCGGTCGAAATCTTCAGGGCACGCAGACTCGCAACGGCAGCACCGGCGGAACTCTGCGAGGCACGGAAGGCGTCCAGGTGGCGGAACGGCGGCTGCGGCTGCTGACCGGCATGGCCGTCGCCGACGGACGCATGCTGCGCCCGATTGATGAACCGGAACAGGCACCGATTCTGTTCGACTGGGATGCCGTCACCAATGAAGCGGTGGCCGTCCGACCGGAACTGCGAAAGCAGCAGTTGCGAGTTCGGCAGCGTGAAATGGAACTGCTGGCCGCCCGGAACTTTCTGGCGCCGCGACTGGATGCCGTCGGCAAGTACCGCTTCCGGGGATTCGGCGGAGACCTGATCAACCAGGGCGGCAATCAGGCGGGAATGCTGCCTTCGTCCGCCGTCGGCAACATGCTGACCGGCCAGTTGCAGGAATGGCAGGTCGGCTTCGAATTCACGGTGCCGATCGGATACCGCCGTGCTCACCTGGCCGTCACCAACGCGGAACTGATGCTGTCCAGGGCACGAGTGCTGCAGCGTGAACAGCAGAAGGCCGTCGTGCATGATCTTGTCAACGCCGTTGCCGACGCGGAACGTGCTCACGAAGCCTGCGAAAACAACATGAACCGCTACCTGGCGGCCCGCGAAGTTCTGAAGGCGTACGAAGTCAAGGAAGAGGCGGGACAGGATCTGGACATCGATCGGCTGCTGGATGCTCAGCGACGCGCGCTGGAAGCGGAGATCCGTTACTTCCAGTCAAAGGCCGAATACGCTCTGGCGCTGAAGAATGTCCACTTCGAAAAAGGCAGTCTGATGTCCGCCAACAACCTGGGCATCGTCGACGGCAACTCGTCGATGGTCATCGGCAGCACGGATGTCGAATCAGTCGGCGAACAGCCGCCTCAGGTGCAGCTCGCTCAGGCGGAATCTCCGGAACCGGAACCGGCCGGCGAACAGCCTGCCGACGACAGCGCAACGTCGGGAAAAGTCCGACTCGTTTCCGCCAGCAGCGACATCGACGAATAGCCCCTGACCCGGAAAACAGCGGCGACGTGCGCCTGATCGGACGGCGTCTGGCGCGTCGGCGGAAGTTGCCGGTTTGGTCGGGCAGGTGACAGGAAAAACGAACGGCGCGGATGATCGACGTCGTTTTCGTGAGGTTTTTCGTCCGCCGTTCTGCGACACTGGTGGACATGAATCTGCTGCTTCGAATGATTCGCGGTCCCCAGGTCGGCAGTTGCCGAGTGCTTCAGATTGGGCAGAGCGCGCTGATCGGATCGTCGGAACTGTGCGACTTTTCGGTGGCTCCGGCCATGATGGGGAATCCGCAGTTTCTGGTCCGCTGCACTCAGGATAGCTGCACCGTTCAGAACGTGTTTCCCGCGGTGAAGCTGAAGGTGAACGGTGTCGGCACGACTCAGAAGCAGCTTTCCGACGGTGATGTCATCGGAGTCGGTGACTGCGAGTTTATCGTCAAGATTCGCGGGCTGGTCAGCCGGCTGCAGAAGCTTCGAATTCCGCTGGTGGGAACGGCGGAGTTCACTCAGGAATTTTCGCAGACCCTGAACGCTCGCCGACCCGACCACACAATTCGCGAAACCACAAGAGCGACGATTCATCCTTCGTTCTGGTCAGATTCAGTCCGCATGAGACATCGCGGAGCGGGCGTCCCTTCCGAATCCGTGGTCCGCGCCTGCTGCGGTCAACGGACGGCGTCGGTCATCGTCGACACGGATGCCGTTTCGCAGATTTCGCTGTTGCAAAAGGACCTTGCTCGAAGGAAAGACCTGTGCCCGATTCTGGCGGCCAATGACAACGCAACGCTTTGCATTCTGGATGGACTGTCGGAATCTGAGCGGACGGCTGTCCTTCACGAACTGTGGCCGTCGGGCAGCGCGATGCTGGTGATTGCTGTCGATCCATCGGCGACCTGTCGCGACAACCTGCTGCGATCGTCGCTATGGCAGAACCGAACGGTCACGCAGGTTTCGCAGACCCTGCTGAAGGGCTCGCTGGCTCTGCGCGAAGGTGTCTTCCGCTATCTGGACCTGATCCTGCTTCCGACGGATTCCGGCTGGCTGCTGCTGTCGTCCACGCGTCTGCAGCCGCTGGACGAAATGGCTGCCGCCGCAGTTTCGAACTGACTGCGCGCGATTGCGGGTTGAGTCGTCGAAGCGGCGTGACACGGATCAGCCGTCGTGCGCGTCGGGCGAAGATGAAAGCGAACGACGTCGCGCTGTTACGGAACAACCGTGCTTAGCGGATTGCGCCAGACGATCGCGGTTCCGTCGTCGCTGGATGTCGCAATCACACCGTTGCGAGACAGAGACACGTCCGTAATCGCTGCTCGGTGGGCGTCCAGAAATTCCGGCTGCGGGGCCAAAAACCGGTAGGCCATGTGAGCTTCCGCGACGCCGGGTTCGTCGCGGGGATGCCAGTTCCAGATGATGGCAGCTCCGTCGTCGCCGGTGGTGACAAGGTAAGGAGATTCGGGTTCCGGCACGAAGTCCACGCCCGTGATGCCGCCGGCACCGTGACCGGAAAACATCGTGTGGACTTGAAAACTGCCGGCCTGCGGATCCCACGCCATCACCAATGCGACGCTTGCCCCGGAACTGCCGTATTGCCCGCCCAGAGCGATGTGGGAGCCGTCCGGGCTGACCGCTCCACACGCAGGCAGCAGCGGTCCCTGTTCGTCGGTTCCCGCGGGAAGTGAAATCGGCACCGCGGACAGGTCAGCGGGATTCACCAGAAAGGCGCTGTCTTCGGAAACCGCCAGGATCCGTGACGCGTCGCTGAACCAGCGGACATCACGAACCGGCTTCTCGCTCAGTTCGACACCGTTACCTGATCGAGTCAGCAGTTTGGAATCCGGATCCCAGGTCCACAGCCGGAGAGCGCCATCGGTGCCGCCGCTGGCAAGGCGGAAGTCGTTTTCGCCGGGAGCGAACTCCATGCGAGTCGTCTGTCGTCCGTGAGGCGCGTCCTGCTTAAACAGCGACTGCCCGAAGGCTTCGCTGGATTCCAGAGCGTTAAAGATTCGAATCGCGCTGCTGCCGACGGCAATGAAGCGATGTTGTGGATCGTGCGACATGGCCACTGTCGTCGCGATCTCCTGCGGACGAAAACTGCCCGCGTATTGGTACGTCGTCAGGTCCCACAGATAGGCGGCGTTGCCGTCGAACGTGGCCAGGTATTCCGGTCCGTCAGCCGCGTCGGGATTGCGATCGTGAAACACGGCGTCCGAAATCCCGGTGTGGCTGCTCTTCAGAAACTTCTGCACCTTCCAGTCGGCGGTGTCGATGATGTTCATGTGATCGTCGGCGACCACGACAACAAGTCGTTCATCGGGCGACCACGACATGGACGAAATGGACTGGACAGGCTTCCCGTCCGGGCTGGCCAGCCGAATCGCTCCCAGCCGCTGCGACTGATCCGTGTTCCAGACGACGACGTTATAGCTGGTTTCCCGGTCGCCCGATTTGTCGCTCTTCTTCGCGCCGAAGGTGACGGTGACGCTCAGGAACTGATCTCCCGACGGAGCGACAGCAATGCGGTCAATCGACGATCGGCCCGCCCCTTTGTAGTTCGTTTCAAGCCGGATGGTGGCCGGTTCAGACGGGGAAAGCTGCTGAACATTCCACAGTTTGATTTTTCCATCCAGACCCGCTGACAGCAGCCTCCGGGAATCGATCCATTCCAGACCGCTGACGATCGTGTCCTTATCGTGAGCACTAACGCTGGCCAGCATCTCTCCCGTCGAGCGCGACCATACCGCGACGCGGCCGTCGCGGGCTCCGCTGGCGATCGTTTCACCGTCGGGCGACACCGACAGGCTGGTGACCAGTCCGGTGTGAAAGCCGGTGACTTCACGAACAAGCTCCGGCTGGTCGCCGGTCAGCAACTGATGAACGTTCCAGATTCCAAAGCCGTAGTTGCTGTTGTCGGCGGATTCCAGCGATGTGACCAGGATTTCTCCGTCGGCCGACGATGCCACGGCGTTGATCAGACCCAGATTCGTCAGACGCGTCTTTTCGATGCCCAGGCCGGGCTGAGACGGATCGGCCTGCCACAGACACACACTTCCGTCGTAACTGCTGGTCATCAGCAGTGACTGATTCGGCGGAAGAAACTTCAGCCGCGAGACATTGAACCGATGACCTTCTTCGAACAGGCGGCCGCGTTCATGACACGGTTTTTTTTTGGACGCTTCCGCGACCGGGATGCCGTCCGTGGAACTCCAGATCAGAGCCGTCCCGTTGGCGCCGCCCGTGGCGACGCGTGAACCGTCCGCGGTCAGTTCGACCGATCGAACGCCGCCGCGCAGGATGCGTTCGTTGCCGACGTTCAGTTCGATATACGGACCCTGCGGCTGCCTGGCCGGAAGTTCCGTCAGCAGATACCGCCTGGCACTCGCCGATCGACGGAGGTTCGTGACGGGCTGTTCGCCGGCGGCGGGCCGTCGTTCTTCGTTCTGCGCGGCGGCCGGAGGTTCGGTCGTGCGACTGCGAAACAGCCGGTCGATCTCATCCTGATACTGACCATAGTTTCGCCAGTCCCACATGCGAGCGTAGCGGTCTTTTCCCGTCGACAGCACCGTGGAACCATTCGCGCCAAGGAATGCAGCCGACGTCACGGCCGCTCCATGGCCCTTCAGTGTTTCGAGCAGAGTGACACTCAACTGCCCGGCCGTTGAGCGGGAACTCCAGACGCAAACGGTGCGGTCGTCAGACGCAGTGACAAACTGCGATCCGTCAGCAGAGAATTCAATCGAATTCACGGGCCGGCTGTGCTCACTTTTCAGAACCCAGCCGTTGTTCGATTTCCGCGGCGACAGAAATGGAAAGCTGTCGTCATCGGATCGCGGCAGAATCAGCAGGTCGCCGTTGCGAGAATTTCCAATCACCAGAATGCTGCCGTCGGGAGAGACCTTCATGATTTTCGGCGGACGGCTGGTCTCCGTGTCGTACTGCAACTGCCGAAGCTGCTCCGCTTCCGCCGAACCGCGAGCTGACAGGTCGAGTGCCAGTACCAGAGCTGACCGATTCAAACGCGACGCGGCGATCAGCAGCGTGTTCGAACCGGGAAGCAACTGCAGCGACCGGATTTCTGTCCGCGTTTCCGGTGACGCGGCCTGGAACGTCCATGCCGGCGTATCCGCTCCGTTTTGCCAGGCGACGATTCGCCCGCGAGTATCGCCGGTGATGAACAATCCGCCGCCGGCTTCCACGGCCGTCAGGTTTGCCAAAACAGTCTGTTCATGTGCCAGCGTTCGATGTTCGCCGGTGGCGTAGTTCCAGACATGCAGAGTCTGACCGGCCGTGGCCAGCACCGTCGACTGATCCGCCAGCAACCGCAGATCGGTGACGGCTGACATTCGCCGGCAACTGCAGTGATTGATCGGGATCTGCCGGGAATTCTCCGGAGGCAGTGGGCTTCCAGACGGTCAGGTTGTTTTCGCGATCACACCAGACAACGACGGAACCATCCGGGCTGACTCGCTGGAACTCGATCGACGATTCCTGCTGCTGTGTTCGCCGCTGCAACTGATCACGCTGAGCTTCGAGTTCCCGGCGGCGAGTCTGCACGGCTTCCGGATCGAGGATCTGGCTGGCGGGCCCGTCCAGAACCTTCAGCAACTGATCGATTTCGGCGATGGCGGTATCGTATTTCCGTTCGACCGTGTAAGTGCTCACAACTGCTCGGTTCTTTTCAAATCTCCGCCTGACTCAGCCAGCCGCTCGGCTTGTACCTGCAGCTCTTCGCCGCGTCCGCAGCGGCCTGCGCATTCTTCAGTTTGACTTTCGCTTCCTCGAGCCAGTTTGTCCTGAACTTCCATGAGCTGATCGGTCATGCCATCATCACTTTCGTGTTAGCTGCCGTCACCAGTGTATTCGCCTGCATTACCCGCATGTCGCCTCCATGCGTTCGCGATTTTTTCGCTCGCTTCCATTTCGGCGGCGGCGATCTTCTGCTTCGCTTGTGTTTCCGCATTCGTAACCTGTAGCTTGCGAGCAGCCACTACGTCAGCCTGTGCTTTGGCGACATCAGCCTGCGCCTTGAGCTTCGCCGGCAGACTCGATCTTGCCTCGCCTTCTGACACTGCCGACAAGTTCGATGTTTCGTCGCCTGTTGCCTGAACACCACGGCCGCAATCGGACCGGTGACCGGATGAACCCCAGCAGGGATCGTCGTCCATTTTTGAGCACCCCGCGGCGGCGTTTGGCTTTTGTCAGCTTTGCACTCAGCGATTCGAAGTCCTTGCCCGCCTGGTCCTGGACAAGCTGCAGCCCGAGGTCGTAGTCGCCTCGATCGTACGCCAGTTGGCTGTACTTCAACTGAGCTTCGTGCAGACCCTTTCGAGCGTAGAAGTTGTCGTCCCAGCCGACCAGAGCTTCGCGATACAGAGCGGTGGCCGTCTGATAGTCGCTGTATTCTTTGGACTTGGCGGTTTCCGCTTTCCGGACCAGCTCGTCCGCGCGATCGCCCAGGTGCCGACTTTCTTCGTGCTGCTGGTAGGCTCGCACGGCCACCTGGAACTCCTGAACGCTTTGGTAGCGGTCTTCCGGTTCCGACTCCATGGCCCGCCGCGCGATGTCCAGCAATTCGCTTTCGATATTCGTATCGCGGATTTCGTTGGGACGGACGACGGCGTCAATGATCTTGATGATGGTGGTCTTGGAAGCGCCGCTCGGCGGAGCCGGGAATTCATGCGGAGGCAGCCCGGTGACGATTTCAAACAGGATGGCTCCCAGCAGATAGATATCGCTGTGCTTGCCGATTTTTTCCGGCGGGCCGGCCCACAGTTCCGGCGACATATACGCCGGAGTTCCGGCACCGAACGAAGTGGACGTGGTCGCGAACTTCGTCTGCCCGGAATCCGGAGCGGGAATCGCCAGACCCCAGTCCAGCACGACAACTTCGCCGAATTCGCCCAGCATGATATTTTCGGGCTTCAGGTCGCGGTTGATGACGCCGTTGTGGTGAGCGTACGCGACCGCATCAGCAACCTTCAGCAGGACTTCCAGGTTCTCTTCTTCGGTCATCTCCGTGATGTGCTTGTTCCACGGTTTCCCTTCCACCTGCTTCATGGAATAGAACGGAATTCCCGCGTCCGTCTGACACAGGTCGTGGATCGGCACGATGTTCGGGTGGACCAGATTGGCGGTCACCAGAGCTTCCGACAGAAACATCTCGCGGCGCTGCCGAGTCATCTGACTCATGCGGCCGCTTTTTGCCATCTGCTTCTTTTCGGCTTCGGTCAGCGGTTTCAGAGTCTTGATCGCCAGTTGTCGAGCGAGCGATGTCTGCCGCGCGATGTAGACGATCCCCATACCGCCTTCGGCCAGCTTTTCGATGATTTCGTAGTCGGCGTCGGGAGCCTGCGAGAACGGTTCATCCCCCTTCACCGGCCGGTTGCGAATCCGCAGAGATCGGTCGAGCCCGTGCCGCGACGACTTACCCATCAGCGACTTCAGACTGGAATGCTCGGCAACCGCCTCGTCACCGTCGTCGTCGTCGTCCAGCATGTCTTCATCGATTCGATTGCCCATCGATTCGTTGAAGATTGTCGTTTCGTTGTCGATGGCCCCGTCATCCATCACGGTGCCGGCGGACGCGGCATCGGACGCTTCAGGACGACCGGGGACAACCGTGTCCATTTCGGCGAAATCATCGTCCGCGAATTCATCGACAGCATCCACGTCATCCGTGGCCGACGGAACGAATGTCTTTGCCGTGTCCCCGCCGACAAATTGTTTTTCGTCCGCGGATTCAGCCGGAGCCGCCGGATCGGGGAGCATCGTGCCGTGAGGCTCGGACGTCTTCTTTTGACGCGAACCGGATGGTGTCTTTTCGACGCTGTCATCGAATCGATCGGGCACGTGTCCGTGAGTGATCGGGTCGAGCGTTCCGTCATCAATGGCGGCCTCACCGGAATCGAAACTTTCATCCGATGCGTCCCCGTCTGCGCCGGCCAGCGCTCCCGCGTCCGGAGGCAGCATTGTCCCGGTTCCGGGCGCCGGTTTGGATGATTTGCCAGGCTTTGTCTTCGCCGGAGGTTCCGGTTCGGCCGGCGACTGCGCGACGGCGTCGGGAACCTCGGCAGAGGCATCGTCGCCGAGATCCGGAACCAGCGTTTCACCAACACCCGGAGCCGGCTGCTGTTCGTCGTCGTCATCGGAGAACCAGTCGATCACGTCGTCATCATCGACCGCCGGCGCCGGAGCGCCTTTTGTGTCGTCGACGAAGCCGCACGTCGGAATCCGAGACTTCTTCGTCAGGTGACTGCAGAAAATCGTCGTCCGTGGCGGACGGAACGTCGCCGGGGTCGGGAACCAGCGTTTCGCCCATGCCGGCGGCGAGTGCCTCGTCGGCCTTCTGCTTAGGCTGTTTTCCGTCTGCGCCGTCTTGCTTCTTCTTCTTTTTCCAGCCGAACATGACTCAGTGCCTCGCTATTGGCGACCGTTCGAATCGAAGTTGTGTTCAGTTTGTTGGCAGCGGCCACAGCCACGCGGTGCCGCTGATCTGGTGTCCCGATCAATCGGGCGGTTATGTTTGACGTGAGGTTGTCGAATCACAGTGCTGCAGTGCGTCTTCATCCGCCGTACCTGCGCCGGAGTTCAACGGGGCATCGTTCCACGAAATTCGTCGAAGCCGCCGGGCGACGCGCGAAAGTCCCGGCGTTTCCAGTTCACGCTGCCCCTGACGCAGCCTTGCCAGCCGGCGACTTGTCAGGAACGCAATTCCCGCAGTTCCCGCCGCGACCTCAGCTGCGGTCACCGATTCATTCGTTGCGGAAGTCTGTTCCGTGTCCGCGGACGGAATCGCCGGGGCGATACGGGAGTCTTCCCCGAATGTTACCGGAACCGAATCCTGGTCGACCGGTCCGCGTTCTGACACGACAGCCGCCTTGTCGTCGTGCTCAATCCGCGTCGGATCAATCTGCGACATGTCGCCGTCCGCTGCGTCGTCCGCGCCGCCGGAATTGATGTGATCCGGCGTTTCCGGAACAAGCTGGAAGTCTTCCTGCACATCCAGTTTCAGATCATCCAGATCGTCCGGCAGCGTATCGGAGAGGACTCCCGGCAGGCCGCCGATAATTTCGAATTCGATCACCGGACGCTTAATCTTCTGCCCGCCGGTATCGATGATCAGCAGAACCTTGTAGCCGGTTCCGTCCTGGAATTCG
Source organism: Planctomycetaceae bacterium (assembly GCA_041398785.1). Classification (NCBI taxonomy): domain Bacteria; kingdom Pseudomonadati; phylum Planctomycetota; class Planctomycetia; order Planctomycetales; family Planctomycetaceae; species Planctomycetaceae bacterium. Next base: position 295,339 of record JAWKUA010000007.1, read on the forward strand.
GGATTGCCTTCGATCAGTTTTTCCAGAGCGTCGACACCTTCAAACTCGCTGTCGCTGACATGATCCTTCAGCGTCGTCGTGGAACCGTCCGGGAACTCACGGATGAACTGATAGTAGACGTCCGATCCGGCCGTTGAGGAGACCGATCCGGCCTGCTCTTCGACAAACGTGATCGGCGGAATGATGGTCACCGGCGCTTCCAGAGCGACAATCGGAGCCGGCGTCACCACAAGTTCCGGCGGCGGTGTGAACAGTCCGGTCGGCGGCGTCACGGGGATTCGGAACAGGACTCGACCGTTCTCCAGTTCCAGGATCGGATTGTCCGCGCTTGCACTGCTTTGTGACAGGAACGGGTCTTCGCCGGTGTCCAGGTCGTCGGTCGAAGAGATCCGCCTGCCGGGGACGGATTCGGTGACACTTTGAGTCACCTGGCCGCCTCGCACTTCGATCGAATCGTGCTGCGATACGGAAAACGTCACGGTAATCCCTCGCAGCGCTGCGTTGCGAAACTCCGTCATTTCCGCGTTGCTGTACACATGAGCGATCTGGTAGCCCTGGCCGCCGCCGAGAAATCCTCCCTCATCAACATAGAATGTCTGATACCGATTCGAAGTCACGTCGTTGACATCGCCCGTCGGTGTGTTGTTGAAAACGATGCCTTCGAAACTCGCGGACAGGATGCCTTCGCCGTCGATGCGGTCGAACCAGTCGATGTCCAGACGCAGGTTCTGTTCACCGGCGACGCCAATCACGACGAAGAACGAATTCAGGAAGAACGGGTCCGTCGTGGAGGACCCCGGCAGGACAATGCGCTTGTTGTCAATCCCCGCGCCGGGAAACCCGATGTTGATCGGGTCGGCCGTGTAAATGAAGAACGCCGTGCCGCCGACTCCGGGGAACGGTCGGCGGGCAAACTGATGAGCGACGCCTCCGTCCGTGCTGACCGTGACAGTGCCTTCGAAGATGACGCGACCGGTCGCGGAATTCGGGACTTCGTCGCCCATGGAATCGACTTCAAGCGGCGCTTCAGTGGTGATTGACAGCCGGTCCGAGGTGACATCGAAGGATTGCGTCAGGTTTTCGTCCGTGGAAATCGTGATTCCGTCGCCGATCGTAATGTTGCCGGTCTTCGACACCAGATTGATCGATTCGCCATCCGTTGCCGAAGAGCTGTCGACGACTGTTCCCACTGCCAGCACATCGGCGAGAATCGCCAGATCTGCATCGGCGATGATTTCCACATCCGACGCTTCGTTGGCCATGACACCAATGCCGTCGCCGTCGCTGCCGTCCGTGATTCGCACCGTTCCGCCGGCGTGAAGAACAATCTGCCGGTTGGTCCCGGTCGTCGTCAGGTCGTCAAGTTCTGCGATCGTGACGGAATCGCCGGCCGGGCTGGTTGTCGAATTGAAGTTGACCTGTCTGGCGTTGACGGCAACCGTCAGTTCGGCCACGTTGCCGATTGTGATGTCGTCGACTTCGTTGATGTAAATTCCGTTCACGCTTTCCGCTGCAAGAACATCCACCGCCGTATCAATCGCCCCCGGATTCGCGGCCGCAGTCGTCACGGCCGTGATGGGATCGATTGTGCCAATGTCACCAGCGCCAATCGTCCCGCCGGCCCGCAGGCTGAGCGTCGTGGCTGCGACGTTCGGACCAACGCCGTTGTTGTCAACGACGTCGGCACCGGCTTCGATCGCCACGTTGGCGGCGGTAATCTCAGCCAGCCGAACAGTACCGGTTGCCTGTAGAAGCACGTCTCCACCGGCTTGCGTCTGTGTAGTGCCCAACATCGTGATGTCGCGCGTGGCGGTCAGCAGAATGTCGCCGGTTGCTGTCAGGATATCGGCGTTCTGCAGAATGTCGTTGCCGGACGTGACACCGATGTCGCCGTCGCCGCTGACGTCGATGTTGGCGTTCAGAGTGATGTCGGTGGCAGCGGTCAGCAGGACGTCACCGTCGACGGTGCTGATGCCGGTCAGGTCGAGATCCGCGTCGGCCAGCGTGATGCTGCCGGCAAGTGCATTCAGAAAAACCGTGCCGCTTCCCGCGGTGCGAATGTCGTCTGCGGCCGTGATGTTGTCGGCTGCGATCAGCGTGATGTGACCAGTACCGCTCTGCACATCGGTATTCAGAACCACGTCGCTGCCGGCACCACGGGCTTCCAGCAGCACGTCGCCGGTGCCGTTGGCGTCGATGCCGATCCCGTCGCCGTCACCTCCTTCATTGACAGTGATCGTACCGTTCTCCGCGATGACTTTGATCGGACCGTTGAGCGTCGTCGTCAAATCGGCGAGTTCGCTGAGTGTGTCCGTCGCGCTGACGGCTGTCGTTGTCGAGTTGAAGCGCACCTGCTCCACGTCAACGTTGACAGTGACGGCCACGACAAAGTCCACCGTGATGTTGGTTCCGGCGGTCGCTTCCCGAACGTGAACGCCTTCCGCCGACTGAGCGGCGATGACGGCGACTTCCGTGTCAATCGCGTTCGCGTTGCGTGTCGCGTCGCCGTTGAGAATATCCGCGTCGCCGATGCGGCCGGTGCCGTTCGAGTCACTGTCCGCGACCATGCGGACGTTGGTCGCTCGCAGATTCGTGCGGTCATTGGCCGTCAGAGCGTCGAAGGCCGCGTTGGTATCCAGAATGTCCAGCCCCGCGTCGAGCGAGATCGTGCCGGTTGCTCCGCTCGCGGAGACCAGACCCAGCGAAATCGTGCGACCCGCGCTGATGATGACGTTTCCGTTACCGGTGCTGGTCGTCGTCACCGGAGCCGGGTCGGCGGTGGCCAGCATCGTCACGTCGCGAGTCGCCGAAATCAGAACATCGCCGGTGGCCGTCGTGATGTCTTCGTTCTGCAGCACGTCGTTGCCCGCGATGACGCCGATGTCGCCGTTGCCGCTGACTTCGACGTTCGCGTTCAGAGTGATGTCGATGGCGGACGTCAGCAGCACGTCGCCATTGGCGGTGCTGATGCCGGTGCCATCAAGGTCTGCATCGTTGAGCATGATGCTGCCCGTCACGGCGTTCAGAAAGACGCTGCCGGTTCCGGCGGTGCGGACGTCGTCTGCGGCCGTGATACTGTCAGCAGCGAGAATCGTGATGTGTCCTGTGCCGCTCTGGACGTCGGTGTTCAGGATCACATCGCTGCCGGCAGTGCGGGCTTCCAGCAGGATGTCGCCTGTGCCGTTCGCGTCGATTCCCAGGCCGTCGGCGTCGAGTCCGTCGTTGACAATGATCGTGCCGGCCAGTGCGACGAGCTTGATCGGACCGTTGAGTGTCGTGGTGAGATCGTCGAGTGTGGCCAGCGTGTCCGTTGCCTGGACGGGCGTCGTCGTCGAATTGAAGTTCACCTGTTCCACGTCGACCGTCACCGTCACGGCGGCAACGTTGTCGATCGTGATGTCGCCGCCGGAGATCGCTTCCTGAACGTAAATCCCTTCGGCCGACAGCGCCGCCAGCACGTCGACTTCCGTATCAATCGCGTTGACGTTGCGCGTGGCGTCACCGTTCAGAAGATCCGCGTCGCCGATGCGACCTGTGTTATTGGCATCGCTGTCGGCCACCATTCGCAGGCTGGCAGCTCGCACGTTGACGCGATCGGTTCCCGAAATCGCGTCGAAAGCGGCGTTCGCATCCAGAATGTGCAGACCCCCGGCCAGCGCAACTGTTCCCGTGGTGCTCGCGTCCACGAGCCCGAGCGAAATTGTGCGTCCGGCTTCGATCAGGATGTTGCCGTCGCCGGTGCTTGTTGTCGTGGTGGCGGGAGCGGCCGTCGCCAGCATTGTCACATCGCGAGTGGCGGTGATCAGAATGTCGCCGGTTGAAGTCAGGATATCGGCGTTCTGCAGAATGTCGTTGCCGGACGTGACACCGATGTCGCCGTCGCCGCTGACGTCGATGTTGGCGTTCAGAGTGATGTCGGTGGCAGCGGTCAGCAGGACGTCGCCGTCGACGGTGCTGATGCCGGTCAGGTCGAGATCCGCGTCGGCCAGCGTGATGCTGCCGGCAAGTGCATTCAGAAAGACCGTGCCGCTTCCAGCCGTGCGGATGTCGTCTGCGGCGGTGATGCTGTCGGCTGCGAGAAGCGTGATGTGGCCAGTACCGCTCTGCACATCGGTATTCAGAATCACGTCGCTGCCGGCACCGCGAGCTTCCAGCAGGATGTCGCCCGTGCCGTGGGCGGTGACTCCGATTGCGTCGCTTCCGCCGTTGATCGTCAGTGAACCGGCTTTCGTCACGACTTTGATCGGACCGTTGTTCGTTGTCGTCAGGTCTTCCAGTGAGTCCGTCGTGCGAGTTTCTGCGACCAGCGTCGTCGTGCTGTTGAAGTTCACCTGCTCCGGCATGTCCACGTTGACCGTGACCGCACCCACCGTGTCGACCACCAGAGCATTCGTTTCACAGATGTAGATCCCTTCCGCCGCCAGTGCTGCCAGTGTGTCGACATCCGTATCGATCGCGTTGACGTTGTCGGCCGGGACGCCGTTCAGATTGTCGTGGTTGCCGATCAGACCACCGGCGACCAGGCTGAGCGTCATGGCTGCAACATTCAGCGAAGAAGCGTTGGCGTCGATGATGTCACCGCCGGCCGTCAGTGCCACGTTCGTCGATGTGATCAGACCCAGAGTCAGATCACCGGCGATGGCAGTACCCGTGACTTCGCCGCCGGTGGCCGTAACGTCCGTGCCGTTGGCCATCGTCCAGTCGCGTCCGGCCTGCACCAGCACATCGCCGCCGGTTGTGATGTCGCCGGTGGCGGTGTGCAGAATGTCTCGTGCCGCGATCAGGCCGACGTCGCCGGTCGTGCTGGTGACGCTCATTGTCAGCCGAATGTCCTGAGCGGAACTCAGCAGCACATCGCCGTCGACCGTCGTGATCGTGCCGTCGACGTTGATGCCGTCGACTTCCGGACCGACAACATCGCCGTCGGTGCCGTTGGCGGCCGTGAAGAAGACGGTGCCCGCGCCGGAGGTCGAGAGTGACGCATTCAGATCGACGTCGTCACCGGCGTTCAGAGTGATGTGACCACTGCCGGAGCTGACCTGAGCGTTTACGATGACGTCGCTGGCAGATCCTCGAGCTTCCAGCAGGATGTCGCCCGTTCCACTGGCGGTGACGCCGATCGTGTCCGATCCGCCGCTGATGGTCAGCGAACCGGCTTTCGCCACGACTTTGATTGGACCGTTATTCGTTGTCGTCAGGTCTTCCAGGGCATCCGTTGTGCGTGATTCAGGAATGGCGCTGACTGTGCTGTTGAAGTTGACTTGTTGAGTCATGTCGACGTTGACCGTGACGGCCGCCACAGTGTCGATCACCAGGGCGTCCATTTCGCAAATATAGATTCCGTCAACCGCCGTCGCCGCCAGCGTGGTGACCTGTGTGTCGATCGCGTTGACGTTGACAGTCGGCGTGCCGTTAGCGTTGTCGTGGTTGCCGATCAAACCGCCCGCTCGCAGACTGAGCGCTACGGCGTCAACGTTCAGTAACGCTGCGTTGCCATCGATGATGTCGTTTCCGGCCGTCAGGGCGACGTTGGTCGACGTGATCAGGGCCAGAGTCAGGTCGCCGGTCAGCGCCTTGCCGTCGACTTCGCCGCCGGTCGCGGTGATCGAAGTGCCGTCCGCCATTGTCCAGT